>NZ_JAMYNW010000012.1:0-192222 GCF_040319365.1 Mesorhizobium sp. M0923
CCGCTATGTCGGGCTGGCCAAGGCGACCGCCCAGGTGACGATGGCGGCGATCGCCTTCAACATGCGCCGATGGGCCGCTATCGCGGGATAGGTGCGCCTGAGTTCCGCCCATACAGGGTCGGACGACCGCCTGAAACCCCAAACAAGACGTCAAATCCCCCGCAAACAAGCGAACAACCGCCGCAACCCCGCCGCCGCAAGCTTTGCTCATGACTGCCCAACAGGTCCACAAGGGGAGAAGGGAAGGTTTCTACGCATCCGCCCTGAACGTCTGCTTCTGGATACCCAGCCCTTCGATACCGAGCTCGACCACATCGCCGGGCTTCAGGAACACCGGCGGCTTCATGCCGAGGCCGACGCCGGGCGGCGTGCCGGTCGAGATGATGTCGCCTGGATGCAGCGACATGAACTGGCTGAGATAAGACACGAGATAAGCGACGCCGAACACCATGGTCTTGGTCGAGCCGTTCTGCATGGTCTTGCCGTTGACCGTCAGCCACATCGGAATGTTCTGCGGGTCCTTGACCTCGTCCTTGGTCACCAGCCACGGGCCGATCGGCCCGAATGTGTCGCAGGACTTGCCCTTGGTCCACTGGCCCTGCCGCTCGGCCTGGAAGGCGCGTTCAGAGACGTCATGTGCGACGCAGTAGCCGGCGACATAGTCCAGCGCCTCGGCTTCGGTGACATATTTAGCGGTCTTGCCGATGACCACGCCGAGCTCGACTTCCCAATCGGTCTTCACCGAGCCGCGCGGGATCAGCACGTCGTCGTTCGGCCCGACAATGGCCGAGCTTGCCTTCATGAAGATGATCGGCTCCGGCGGCACGGTTGCGCCGGTTTCTGCGGCATGGTCGGAATAGTTGAGGCCTATGCAGATGAATTTGCCGGTGCCGGCGACGCAGGCGCCGATGCGCGGTTTGCCGGAAACTGCCGGCAGCGATTTCGGATCGAGCTTCGACAATGACTCGAGCGATGCCGGGTCGATCGCCCTGCCGGCAATGTCGGTGACATGGGCGGAGAGGTCGCGGATCGTTCCATCCGCATCAAGGAGGCCAGGGCGTTCGCTCCCCGCCTCGCCATAGCGTAGCAGTTTCATGCAGTTTTCTCCCAGTTGCGACCAGAGGCCGTTTGCAAACTCGCTCCGCTGCGGCGAATGGCGTGGGTTTCGAGAACCGGAGCGGAGCGTACTTAAAGTACGTGAGCCTAGGCAAGCGCGGACGCCGCGCCAGGCGCCCGGCAGAATTGGATTTTCAGACTCCTAGATCGACCAGCCACCGTCGATATTATAGGCCTGCCCCGACGTATAGGTGGCACCGGCGAGATAGACGGCGAGGTCGGCGATTTCCTCGGGCGTGCCGAGCCGGCCCATCGGCTGACGGGCGATGAAGGCGGCGCGGGCTGCTTCGTAGTCGCCCTGCGCGTGCATGCGGTCGTGCAGCGACGGGCTTTCGACCGTGCCCGGGCAGATCGCATTGCAGCGTATGCCCTTGCCGACATAGTCGGCGGCAACCGATTTGGTCAGGCCGATAACGGCCGCCTTGGTCAGGCCATAGACGAAACGGTTGGGCACGCCCTTGGTCGAGCTGGCCAGCGACGCCATGTTGATGATCGAGCCGTCGCCGCGCTCAAGCATGCCGGGCAGCACGGCGCGGATGGCGCGGATCATCGAGCGGACATTGAGATCATAGGCAAAGTCGAGATCGCCGTCCTTCATCTCGAGGATCGAGCCGGAATGGACGAAGCCGGCGCAGTTGAACAGCACGTCGACGGCGCCGATCTCGGCAAAAGCGACGTTCACCGCCTCGTCGTTTAGGACATCCAGCTTGCGGGTCTTGATACCGGGGGTCTTGCCGAGGTCGGCGAGCACCACTTCGTTGATGTCGGTGGCATGGACGACGGCGCCGGCCTTGGCGAAAGCCAGCGCACTTGCCCGGCCGATGCCTTGCGCCGCCGCCGTGACGACAACGACCTTGCCTGTCAGATCCGCCATGCTTTTCTCCTCGCCCGTCTGTGATCGTTCGGCTTTTTACCGGCACAAGGCCGGGGCGCAATGTGCCAGACGGGCACCACCATCCCGCCTGTTTCGATATTCGCCCTGCCGGCCAAATGTTTTTTCTCGGTAAAGAACATCTTTTGGCCCGTCAAGCCCGGACGTCCCTCCGGGACACTCAGTCGCCGTAGGGCACCCAGACGTTCTTGACCTCGATCGCACGGCGCAGCAAGGCATCGCCGGCTGCTTCGCCCGACGCCCAGTCGAGGCTGTGGCCGTTGCCGGTCCAGACACGCTTGAGATTGCCGATGGACTCGGCCTCCGCCTTGGCACAGGTCTCGGCATCGGCGAACATCCAGAGCCCGTCGACATCGTCGTGCTTGGCCAGCACGCCGGCCAGCTCGGCGCTACGGCCCGTAACGATATTGATGGCGCCCGCCGGAACGTCGGAATATTCGATGACCTGGTAAAGGTCGGTGGCAAGCAGCGGGTATCGTTCGGACGGCACGGCGACCACGGTGTTGCCCATGGCGAGCGCCGGCGCAACCAGCGAGATCAGGCCGAGCAAAGGTGCGTTGTCCGACGCGACGATGCCGACGACGCCGACCGGTTCGTGCAGCGCCAATGTGACGGCACGGGCCGGCGGCTGGTGGACGCGGCCCTCGAACTTGTCCGCAAGCCCGGCATAGAGGAACAGCCGCTCGATCGACAGCTCGACCTCTTCACCCGCCGCCTTGGCCGTCGCGCCGGTGAGCTGGGTCAGACGGGCGGCAAACTCGTCGGCGCGGCCGGACAGGTTTTCGGCCAGATAGTAAAGCACCTGGCTGCGATTGTAGGCGGTCGCTTCCGGCCAGGCCTTGCAGGCGCGCGCGGCCGCGACGGCGTCGCGGATATCCTTGCGGTTGCCGAGACCGACCTCGCCGGCGAGCTTGCCCTTGGCGCTGGCGACGGCAAGGGAATAATTGCCGTCCGGCCGGACCTGCTTACCGCCGATGAACAGCTTTGCCGTGCGGTCGATGGCATCGCCTTCCGGGCGCTCGATGGGCTGGGCAGTGGCCACAGCCGGTTTGATGATCGGGCCGAGCGGCAGTTTTGCCGAGAGGTACTCGAACATGCCCTCGCGCCCGCCTTCGCGGCCGAAGCCGCTCTCGCGATAGCCGCCGAAGCCGCAGGCGGCGTCGAACATGTTGGTGCCGTTGACCCAGACGACGCCGGCCTTCAATTGCGGCGCGACGTGCAGCGCAAGATTGATGTTCTCGCTCCACACCGAGGCGGCCAGGCCATAGCGTGTGTTGTTGGCGAGCTCGACCGCTTCCTCGGTATTGCGGAAGGTCATGGTCGCCAGCACCGGCCCGAACACCTCTTCCTGGGCCAGAATGTTAGCCGGCGAAACACCTGTCGCCAGCGTTGGCAGATGGTAATAGCCCGAGGCGGGCAGTGCCGAGTCCGGCTGCCAGCATATCGCGCCCTGCTTGGCGCCTTCGGCAATCAGGCCCTTGACGCGGTCGAGTTGGGTCAAATCGACCAGCGGGCCGATATCGGTGTTCTTGTCGAGCGGGCTGCCGACGCGCAGCCGGCTCATCCGCGTCTTGACCTTGGCGATGAAGGCGTCGGCGATGCCTTCCTGCACCAGAAGGCGCGAGCCGGCACAGCAGACCTGGCCCTGGTTGAACCAGATGCCGTCGACCAGACCCTCGACGGCGCTGTCGAGATCGGCATCCTCGAAAACGACGAAGGCCGACTTGCCGCCAAGCTCCAGCGAAAGTTTCTTGCCCGAACCGGCGGTGGCCTTGCGGATGATCTTGCCGACCTCGGACGAACCGGTGAAGGCGATCTTCTGGATGCCGGGATGATTGACGATTGCCCCACCCGCTTCCGGCCCGCCCTGGACGATGTTGACGACGCCCTTCGGCACGCCGGCGCGTTCACAGATCTCGGCAAACAGGATGGCGGTGAGCGGCGTGAATTCCGCGGGCTTCAGCACCACGGTGCAGCCCGCAGCGAGCGCCGGCGCGATCTTCCAGGCCAGCATCAAAAGCGGGAAGTTCCACGGGATGATCTGGCCGACGACGCCGACGCCCTTATGGGCTGGAAAGTCCCTGTCCAGCGCCTGCGCCCAGCCGGCATGATGGATGAAATGACGGATCGCCAGCGGCACGTCGATGTCGCGGCTTTCGCGGATCGGCTTGCCGTTGTCGATCGATTCCAGCACCGCGAACAGCCGTTGGTGGCGCTGCATGGCGCGGCCGATGGCATAGAGCACTTTGGCGCGTTGATAACCGGTGCTGGCGCTCCATTTCGGCAGCGCTTTTGTGGCGGCCGAAACCGCCGCATCGATATCGGCAGCACCGGCATCCGAGACCTTGGCCAGCAATTTGCCGGAGGCGGGATCGCTGGTGTCGAAGGTCTTTCCATTTGCAGCTGCTTTCCAGTCGCCGCCGATGAACAGGGCTTTCGAGAAATCACGGGTCGTCAGCCAGGCATCGGCCTCGTTGCGGGCCTCCGGCGCCGGGCCGTAATCCATGGCGTGATAGCGTTCGAGAATGTTCATGAAGCGCTCCGAATCACGCCATTGCGTGGCGATGATTGGCCGAGTAGTGGCCGGTCAGGTGATGCTCGAGCTGGCGCTCGATGTCGGTCAAAAGGCTCGATGCTCCGAAGCGGAACAGCTCCGGCTCCAACCACGGCCGGCCCAGCTCTTCTTTCATCAGCACCAGCCAATCGAGCGAGGCTTTTGCCGTGGAAATGCCACCGGCCGGCTTGAAGCCGATGAGATAGCCGGTTTCCTCGAAATAGGCGCGGATGGCGCGCACCATGGCAAGGCCAACCGGCAGTGTCGCGTTGACGCTTTCCTTGCCGGTCGAGGTCTTGATGAAGTCCGCACCCGCCATCATCGCCACCATCGAGGCGAGCATGACATTGCGCAGCGTGGCGAGGTCGCCTGTGCCGAGGATCACCTTCAGATGCGCCTCGCCGCAGGCGGCCCGCATCGAGACGATCTCGTTATAGAGCTCCTGCCATTTCGCCCCAAAAACCAAGCCGCGCGGGATGACGACGTCGATCTCGTCGGCGCCGTCGCGGACCGATGCTTCGATCTCCTGCAGACGCGTCGAAAGCGGGGCAAGGCCATGCGGGAAAGCCGTGGAAACGGCGGCGACACGGATGCCGCTGCCGCGCAGTGCTTCGACGGCAGTGGCGACGAAGGGATGATAGACGCAGACCGCCGCCGGACGGATGTTTTCACCGGCAATGCCGAGCCCCTCGGCAATGTCGCGGCGGAACGGGTTGACCGCCTTGGCACAGAGCCGGCGCACGCGCTCTTCCGTATCGTTCGAGTTCAGCGTCGTCAGGTCCATGCAGGCGACGGCGCGCAGCAGCCAGGCAGCCTGGTTATCGGCCTTGATCGAGCGTCTTTTGGTCAGGCTGGCGACGCGGCGTTCCAGCGCCGAGCGGTTGACGCTGCGCATCGATTCCATGAAGCCAAGATCGAGCCTCATGCCGGGATTGCGAGCAATAGCATGGGCCTGCGGCATCGGCGCATTGGCGGCGGCGCGCGCCGGCAGCGGCGTGATCTTGGACGTGCCGAGATCGGTTTCGCGGATTGTGCTGCTCATCTCCTGCCCCTTGTTCAGCGACTTATGCCGAAGATAGACCGTGAAGCAGCGCTTCACGAGTCCTTCAGGCGGTCATAGCGGAAAAAGACAGTCAAGGCAGCCGATTTTTGACCGTCCGGTCAAAATCAGGGTCTCAAAGCAGTGGACGCTGAACTGCCGCGTCTCAGCCGACGAAGGCGCGCTCGACTACGAAGCTTGCCGGATGATGCAGCGAGCCTTCCTGGAAGTCGAGGCTTTCGGCCAGTTCCTTCACGTCTTTCAGCATATGCATCGAGCCGCAGATCATGATGCGATCGGTCTCGGGATTGAGCTTGTCGATGCCGAGATCGGTGTAGAATTTGCCCGAGCCGATCAGCGCGGTGATGCGGCCCATGCGTTCGGACGTCTCACGCGTCGTCGAATTATAGAGCGTGACGCGGCCGCCGGTCAGTTCGCCGATCAGCGGGTCGTTCTCCAGCGCGGCCACCAGTTCCTGGCCGTAGATGAGCTCGGCATTGTCGCGGCAGGTGTGGGTCAGCACGACTTCACCGAACTTATCATAGGTGTCGGGATCGCGCAGCAGGCTGGCGAAGGGCGCAATGCCGGTGCCGGTCGAGATCATGAACAGGCGCTTGGCCGGCGTCAGCGCGTCGACCACCAGCGTGCCGGTCGACTTCTGCCGCATGATGACGGTATCGCCGATCTGGATCTTCTGCAGCTCCGAGGTAAGCGGGCCGTCCGGCACCTTGATCGAGAAGAATTCCAGCTCGTCGTCCCAGGACGGGCTGGCGATCGAATAGGCGCGGAACACCGGCTTCTCGGCATTGGGCAGGCCGATCATGACGAACTCGCCGGAGCGGAAGCGCAGCGACTGCGGCCGGGTGATGCGGAACGAAAACAGCCGGTCGGTATAGTGCTTCACCGAGACGACGGTTTCGGCATAGACATTGGCCGGTATCGGAAACTGCAGCGGCCGCGCGCCGGCGGTGTTGAACGCGGATGTGGTGTTCATCAAACCTAACCTTCTGGGCCAGCTCAGCGCCCGCGCCAAATCTTCACCTGCGCGCCCGAACCGGTCAGGTTCCTGCGTGCCCTTGCACACTCCGAAGCGGTAAGCTCTTGTGTCCGGAATTTATTAGTATACAAACGATATTTGCGTCAAGACGCCGCCGTAAAACAGCTTTCCAAACTGAGGCATGTAAGCAGTTCGGGCATTTCGGGTTTCGACAATGGAACAGAATTTTTCGGCGCAAGCTCTGGATTCGAGGGGCAGCGTCGTCGCCGGTATCGATGTCGGTGGCACCTTTACCGATCTGCTTCTGATCGACGGCCGTGATGGTGGCCGGGTGCATATCGCCAAGACCCCGACCACGGTCGACAACCAGGCTTTCGGCGTCGTTGCAGCTCTTGGTGCCACCGGCTTTCGCGTGGACGGCATCGACCTCATCGTGCACGGCACGACGACCACAACCAACGCGGTGCTGGAGCGCCGGCTGGCCAAAACCGGCATGATCACCACGCGCGGCTTTCGTGACGTCATCGAGCTTGGCCGGCGGACACGGCCGCAAGCCTATGGCATGACAGGCACCTTTGTGCCGATCATTCCGCGCAATCTGCGGCTCGAAGTGTCGGAGCGGGTCGAGGCCTCGGGCGCGGTGCGCATACCGCTCGACGAGGCCGAGATGCGGGCAGCGATTTCACAACTGATCGAAGCCGGCTGCGAATCGCTCGTCATCCATTTCCTGCATTCCTACGCCAACCCGGCGCATGAGCGGCGCGCGGCCGAGATCGGCGCCGAGCTTTGGCCGAACGGCTACATCACGACAGGCCATGCGCTGCTTTCGGAAGCGCGCGAATTCGAGCGCGGGGTGACCGCTTCGGTCAACGCCTCGGTGCAACCGATCCTCGAACGCTACGTCGAACGGCTGCGCAAGGAGCTGGCGTCAAAAGGCTACGCCCGCGACTTCCTGATCATGAACGGCAATGGCGGCATGATCTCGGCCCGCTTTGTCACACGTGAATCGGCCAAGACCGTTATGTCCGGCCCCGCCTCCGGCGTCATTGCCGCGGCCTATACCGGCAAGCGCGCCGGCTTCGAAAACCTGGTCACCTACGACATGGGCGGCACCTCGACCGACGTGGCGCTGATCCGCAATGCCGAACCGGTGGTGTCGAACGAGATCGAGATCGAATATGCAATGCCGATCCATGTGCCGATGGTGGCGGTGCATACAGTCGGCGCCGGCGGCGGCTCGATCGCCCGCGTCGATGCAGCCGGCCTGATCCAGATCGGCCCGGAAAGCGCCGGCGCCAATCCCGGGCCGATCTGCTACGGCCGCGGCGGCTTGGAGCCGACCATCACCGACGCCAATCTGGTGCTTGGCCGGCTGGCGCCGAAAAAGCTGCTGGCGGTGGAAAACCCGGTCACCGTCGAACATGTCACGGGCATATTCGAGGACAGGATCGGGCGACCTACCGGCCTGTCCGGCGTCGAGGCGGCGGGTGCGGTGCTGCGGCTGGGCAACATGAAGATGGCGGGCGCCATCCGCATGGTCTCGGTGTCGCGCGGTCACGACCCGCGCGATTTCGCGCTGTTCGCCTTCGGCGGCGCCGGGCCGCTGCATGCGACCGCCCTGGCGCGCGAGCTCGGCCTGCCGCGGGTGCTGGTGCCGGCGCGGCCGGGCATTACCAATGCGCTCGGCTGCGTCGTCGCCGATCTGCGCCATGACTTCGTCAACACGGTCAACCAGCCGGTGGCGGGGCTCGATGAAGCCCAGCTCCAAGCTATATTGGAACGGCACCGAAACGAAGGCGCAGAGTTGATCGGCAAGGAAGCGGTGAAGCCGGAGACGATCCGCGTCACGCATTCCGCCGACATGCAGTTCGTCGGCCAGACGCATATTATTAACGTGCCGCTGCCGTCGTTTGCGGTGACGCGCGAGGTCCTGCAGCAACTGTTCGAGAAGGCCTATTTCGCCCGCTTCAAGGTCGAGCTGCCGGAAATCCGCGCCAATCTGGTCAATCTCAACACCTCGGTGACCGGCGTGCGGCCGGCGATCGATCTGTCGCGGCTGATCGATCCGGCTGGCCGCGCCAAAACGCTCGAAGAGGCGCGGCGCGAGATCCGGCCGGTCTGGTATGGCGGGTGCTGGTACGACACGCCGGTCTACAGTAGGGAAAAGTTGCCGCTCGACGCCATCATCGAAGGCCCGGCGATCCTCGAACAGATGGATGCCACAACCGTGCTCGAGCCCGGCGACCGGGCGCGCTCGGATGCCGACGGCAACATCATCATCGACATTGGTGAGGCCTGAGATGCAAAAGCTCGACGCCATCACCCTTTCGGTCCTCCAGGCGGCGCTGCAGCAGGTCTGTGACGAGATGGACCTGACGTTTTCGCGCGCCGCTTTCTCGCCCGTCATCGCCGAGGCCAATGACCGCTCCGACGGCATCTATTCGGCAGTCGATGGTTCGCTGATCGCGCAAGGCAGCCAGGGCCTGCCGGTGTTCGTCGGCGTCATGCAGTATTCGACCAAAACGGTGATCGAGATGATCGCCGACGGACGCTGCCTGCCGCCCGAGCCGGGCGATATCTACATCGTCAACGATCCTTATCTCGGCGGCACCCATCTGATGGATGTGCGCTTCGCCATGCCGGTCTATCGCGACGGCAAGATATTCTGCTGGCTGTCGAACACCGGCCATTGGCCCGACATTGGCGGTTCGGTGCCGGGCGGCTTCTCCGCCTCGGCGACTGCGGTGGAGCAGGAAGGCTTGCGGCTGCCGCCGGTGAAATTGTTCAAGAAGGGCGTGCTCGACCCTGAGATCTACGCCATCATCTGCTCGAACATCAGGGTTGCCGACCAGCGCATCGGCGACATCCGCGCGCAAGCGGCAGCACTGCTGATCGGCCAGGACCGGCTCAACGGCATTTTGGATCGTTACGGAGACGAAACAGTCGTCGAAGCAATCGCCGAATTGCGCCGCCGGGCCGCTGAACAGATGCGTGCCAACATCGCGGCAATTCCCGATGGCATCTACCGGTCGCAGGCCTTCGTCGATTCCGATGGGGTGGTGAACGAGCCGCTGACCATTGCGCTTGCCGTCGAGAAAAAAGGCGACACGCTCCGCTTCGACTTCTCAGGCTCGTCAAAACCCTGCGCCGGGCCGATGAACAGCGTGCTGGCGACGACCTTGTCCTCGGTCTACCTCGCCATGCGCCACATTTTCCCCGACGTGCCGATCAGCGCCGGCGCCTTCGAGCCGCTCATCGTCAAGCGGCCAGAAGGCACCTTCCTCGATGCCAAATATCCGCGGCCGGTATCGGGCTGCGCGGCCGAGGTTTCGCAGCGCATCGCCGAGGCGGTGTTCGCGGCCATGGTGCAGGCGCTGCCGGACAGGGTGACTGCGGCTCCCGCCGGCTCCAGCGGCAATTTCGCGCTCGGCGGCAACGATCCGCTCCGTGGCCGCGACTACGTCATGTACCAGATATCCGGCGGCGGCTATGGCGGCAATGCCGATCATGATGGCCTGACCAATGGCTGCTCGACCATCGGCATTTCCAAATCGCCGCCGGTCGAGATCATGGAACAGGCTTTCCCTGTGCTCTATCGCCACTATGCCTTGCGCGAAGGCTCGGGTGGCGCCGGCAAGCATCGCGGCGGTTTTGGCCTCGCCTATGAGGTCGAGATCCTGCGTGGCGACGCCCGCGCCTCCTTCGTCATGGACCATGGCCGTTTCGGCCCGCAAGGCGCGCTCGGCGGCAAGGACGGCGCGGTCAACACGGTGACCGTGTTCCGCGACGGTGAGGCCCATGTGCCGCCGCACCTCTCCAAGGAACAGGACATCGCGCTGAAGGCCGGCGACCGCGTGCGAGTTGGCACGCCGGGCGGCGGCGGCTACGGCAATCCCTGGCAGCGTGATCCGGAATTGGTCGCTCGGGATATCGCCCTAGGCTATTACACACCCGCAGAAGCCGGCGAAAAGTTCGGCGTCGCGCTGTCGGCGAACGGGTTGGCGATTGACCGGGCAGCGACCGAAAAGAAGCGCGCCGGCTGACGATGCTGGCCAGCATCTCCGCTGTGCCACGCTCAGTTCCGATGATCCAGCCTCGCGACCAGCCGGTCGCCGGCCCACTGGATGCCGCAGACCAGGACGATCAGGACGATGACCACGGCGATCATGACTGACGTTTCGAAGCGCTGGTAACCGTATCGGATGGCGAGGTCGCCCAGCCCGCCGGCGCCGATGGCGCCGGCCATGGCCGAGGCGCCGATAAGCGTCACCAGCGTCACCGTGAAGCCGGCGACGATGCCGGGCAGCGCTTCCGGCACCAGCACCTCGCGGATGATCGTCCAGCGGTTGCCGCCCATGGCGCGCGCCGCTTCGATCAGCCCGTGGTCGACCTCGCGCAGCGACACTTCGGCGATCCGGGCATAGTAGGGCGTGGCCGCGATCGACAGCGGCACGATGGCGGCCCATGTGCCGATCGAGGTGCCGACGATCAGCCGCGTCACCGGGATCAGCGCAACCAGCAGGATGATGAAAGGCACCGAGCGGAAACCGTTGATGACCGCGCCGAGCGCACGGTTCACCCACAGGTTTTCGGCGATGCCGCCGCGGTCGGTGGCGACCAGCGCCAGGCCGAGCGGCAGCCCGAAAACCAGCGAGATGAGGCCGGAGGCGGCCGTCATCAGGATCGTTTCCCAGATGGATCGAAGCAGGAGTTCAAACAGAATTGGCGACATGGCCAAGCACCTCCACCCGCGCATTGCGGGCTTTCAAGAACGCGATCACCTGTGCCAGGTGAGCTTCATTGCTACCGGCGACCGCGACGAACAGCGTCCCGACAGGCTGCTGCTGGACGTGATCGATGCCTCCATGAACGAGGCGGAACGAGCCGGGAACTGCCGAGGCAAGATCGGACAAAAGCGGGCTTCGCGCGGCCTCACCCGCCACGTCGATCCTGAGGATCGCCTCCACGCCGGCGTTCTGCGTTAGCCGGCTTGCGATCTCCGCCGGCAATTGCGGCCTGATGCCGCCGAGCAGGCTTTGTGTGATCGCCGACTTCGGATCGGCAAACACCGACCACACCGGCCCTTGCTCGACGATTCGTCCGGCGTCGATCACCGCGACCCGGTCGGCGATCGAACGGATCACCTCCATCTCATGGGTGATGAGCAGGATGGTCAGGCCGAGCTGCCGGTTGATGTCTCTGAGCAAGGCAAGGATGGAGCGCGTCGTCTCCGGGTCCAACGCCGAGGTCGCTTCGTCCGACAGCAGCAGCGCTGGGCGCGCCGCAAGCGCCCGGGCAATGCCGACGCGCTGTTTCTGTCCGCCCGACAGCGACGCCGGATAGGCTTTCGCCTTCTCCGACAGGCCGACGAGCTCGAGCAGCTCGGCAGCGCGCGCCAGGCGTTCGGCCCTGGGCCGGCCTTCGATCTTGAGCGGCAGCGCTACATTGTCTTCGACCGTCTTGGCGGACAGCAGGTTGAAATGCTGGAAAATCATGCCGATACGCCGGCGCAGCGGCTGCAATTCGCGCTCGCCGAGCCGGCTGATGTCGCGGCCTTCGATGAAGACCTGTCCTGTATCCGGCCGCTCCAGGCCGTTTAGGCAGCGTATCAGCGTCGACTTGCCGGCGCCGCTCCGGCCGATGATTCCGAGGATCTCGCCCTGGCGCACGCTGAGCGATACGCCGTCCAGCGCCGCTGTTGCGCCGAAGCGGCGCTTCAGCTCGATGAGGCGTACGACATCGTGCGGTCCCGCGGAACGGCTGCCGACGGGATGCATGACTTCGGTGACCGGGGCGAAATGCTGGTTCATGAAAGTTCCTGTATTGGTGTCCCGCAAAACGCGATCGCGGTCCGCGTTGGAGCGCGGACCGCTTTATCATGCCGGGCTTCAGCGCCAAGTCGAGCTCGGTATCAATAGGCGCTGATGCCGGTTCCCTTGTAGACCCGGTCGAATTCGGCCTTCACCTTTTCGTTCTGGTAGGAGGCGACCAATGTCTTTACCCAGGGCTGGTTTTCATTGCCGGCCTTGACCGCGATGAAGTTGCGGTAGGGATTGTCGGCCACCGCCTCCTGGGCGATGCGGTTCTCCGGTGTGAGGCCGCTTTTAAGCGCCCAATCCGTGTTGACCACGGCCCCGTCGAGATCTTCCACCGAGCGCCCGACAATGCCAGCGTCGAGCTCCTTGACGACCAATTTCTTCGGGTTTTCGGCAATGTCGGTCGTCGTAGCCAGAATGCCGGTTCCTTCCCTGAGCTTGATCAGACCTTCGCTCTGCAGGACACGCAGCGCGCGCCCTTCATTGGACGGATCGTTCGGCACGCCGACGACGGCGCCTTCGGGCAAGTCGCCAATCTTCGCGTACTTCTTGGAATAGAGGCCGATCGGCCAGACCCCGGTATAGCCGACCGGGACGATGTGATAGCCCTGCGTCTTGATCTGGTTGTCGAGATAGGGCTTGTGCTGGAAGGCGTTGGCGTCGATTTCGCCACGCTCGAGTGCTTCATTCGGCTGGGTGTAGTCGTTGAACACCACGGTCTCGATCGTCAGCCCCCTCTCCGCCGCCTGGGCGGTCACGACCCGCCACACATCCTCGTCCTCGCCGCTCATGATGCCGACCTTGACCGCCGTCTTGTCTTCGGCGAACGACGGCGCAGCAAGGCCGACAATCGCAACCGCCGACGCGAAAAGTACAGCCAGACCGGCGCGCCGGTTTATAGTTGCTGAGAAGAATGGAAGCAAAGTGTTGATAGTCCCAGGCATGGTCAATCCCATCGGTTTTGAAATCATTGCGGCCAAGCGGAATGCGAAGCCTTGCGGGCATCATCGGAAATGCTGATCGCCAGATCAAAGAACGGTATTTCCCGCCAAATGAGGAGCCTGGAATATTCTGTCAAAGTTTCTGGCCTAGCGAGCACAGGACGCTGCCGCCTAGCGCGCTGACTCCGCTATGAGGCCCGCCGTGCGTCGGAACGGCGGGCCTTTCTGCGTCCGAATGCCCAGGCACGGGCACCAGTTTGGGATGTCGACAATGCAGGACGCGCCGCATGTCCCTTCAAAAAACGACGCGCATTGCTCACTGGATGACCTTCACGATCCTGCGTGTGCCCGGATCGACCAGGACGGTCTGGTTGTCGACGACGACATAGCGGTATTTGACGTCGGGAACCTCATGAAGCTCGACGGTATCGGGCACGGTCGAGCCGACATTGAGCTCCACGCCGGGAAGCTGGACGGACGCCAGAGGCTGCTTTTTCACATACTCGCGTACGATCGTCTCCTGCTGCGGTTCGATGACCACGTCCTGAGCGGCAGCGGCGCCAATACCCGCAAGCAGCAAGAACCCAGCCGCGGCTGCCGAAAGATGCATGCTCATGATTGTCTCCTTTCGTGGTGGGCCACCTCTGCGCTGCGCCGCGTCATGCTGTTCGCAGCGGGGTCGCTATAGGCGGGTAACGTCATCAGGTGGAGCTTGTTCCGCCGCTCGGATCGCTTGCCGTTTCGCTCCATTGGTTTGGAACAAAATTTTTTAGCCGCAGTTTTACGCGGTGAAGGGACGCATTTTCCAAGGAGATCTCTCATGAAAGGCGTTCTGATCACCAGCTTGCTAGCAATCAGCGTCAGCTGCGGAGCTGCACTTGCCCAGACGCAGCAGTCGACCGACGACCAGTCCGGCGCCAATTGCGCAGCCGGCGCTGCCAATTGCCAGAATGGCGCCAAGATGGACGAGCAGGCTCAGGGCAAGGCCGGCGCTGCGACTGATCAACAGGCTCAGGGCAAGGCCGGCGCTGCGACTGATCAACAGGCGCAGGGCAAACCGAAGCTGAAGACCGACGAGCAAGCCCAAGGCAAGGCCGGCGCCACGACCGACCAGCAGGCCACGGGCAACACCAAGATGAAGACCGAGGAACAGGCCCAAGGCAAAACCGGAACCACCACTACCGAGCAGGCCCAAGGCAACACGAAAATGAAGACCGAGGAGCAGGCTCAGGGCAAGACTGGGACCACGACCACCGAGCAGACTCAGGGCAATGCTTCTACGCAGACGCAGGACCAGAGTTCGACCGCTTCCATCAGCAATGTGACCGTTGAACAGAAAACCCAGATCACTCAGGTCATCAAGGAGACCAACGTCCAACCCGTTTCCAGCGTCGATTTCGACATCTCTGTCGGCATCGAGGTTCCGCGGAAGAAGGTCCGGCTGCATCGTCTGCCGGCGCGCATCGTCAAGATCGTTCCGGCTTACGAAGGCTATGAGTATTTCGTGCTCGCCGATGGTCGGATCGTCATCGTCGACCCGAATACCTACAAGATCGTGATTATCCTGACCTAGTCGCGGCCAGACGGTTTGATTGAACCAAAGGGTCCGTCGCGCAGGTCGCGTGGCGGCCCTTTCCGCATCTCCTCGCTCCGCGTCTGCTGCAAATCGCAGATCACGGTCCGTCCTCGGGGCGAGGAGTGAGCACGGTGTGATCGATGGTGTCGGGCAGGCATGGACTGGGCACGCAGCTTGTTCGGACTGACGCGGTGGTCATGCCCTCGATATCCGTAACTAGCACCATTCTCGCGTAGTGCCGCGGCCACAGCGGCTCTCCAAACAGGACGAAGACGCCGCCAATCATCAAGGCCAGCAACATGAGTGCCGTAACATTTGCAAATATCTCGCCGTAGCGCATGAAGGCAGCCTGTCCCGTTCGGAAAGCGATTTCAGCCTGTGACAGCGGCGACCAGGATGGCGCCGAAACCCAGCGCTAATGCCCTTGGCGCCTCGCGAATGCCGCCTTCCATTGGATACTCCCCGGAATAAGCCAGGTGAATAACGGCACTCTCGGTGCTTTGTTCCGGGCCGGACGACAGCCGCTTCATTCATGCCGGGGCGTTTCCGTTGGCAAGACCGCAGGCGGTCTTCGCCCTCATTGATGCGCAGCAGCGAGATCCTTCACGTGACGTTCGTGCATTTGCAGCACCGGCAGCGTCTTCTTGGCAAACTCCTTCATCGCCGGATCGTCGCCGGAATTTGAGTAAGCGGAAAACAGCGCCACCGCTTCCTTATGCGCCTGGGTCTGCATGTCGATATATTTCGATTGGAAGCTGTCCCCGCTGGCCTCCTTGAGTTGGTCGAGCAACGCCTGGTGCTTGGTGTCCAGCGGCGGGCCGGCCGGCGTGGTGGCCGAAGTTGTCTGACCTTTGCTGAGCGCCGCCTTGAAGTCCTCGCCGGCCTTGGTGTGGTCCGTGACCATTTGCGCCGCGAAGGCCTTCACATCGTCGGCCGTCGCCTGCTTCTGTGCAAGTCGGCTCGACTCGATTTCAAATGTATTGGCGATGGGCACCGTCTTCACGAACGTCGCCGTGTCAACCTTGCTCATGGTGTCGGTCGTCAGAGGTGTCAGCGTCGCCGATTGGGCAAAAGCAGCCAAAGGCGCGCCGGCCATCAGCGCTGCCGCAGTGATGGATAGAAGTGTTTTCATGGAAGTTCTCCGAGGCTGATGTCATCCCTCCGATGGCTCAACGCGGAAGCTGCGGCGAGGTTGCCTGGTCGCGGCGGCCAGAGCCGCTGCGACGCCAAACAATGGTTTGGAAAGGCAAAACAAAGGACGCCGGCCGCGTCGCGCAAAGTGCAACGCAAGCCGCGAGATCGTACGGAATCGTACAAGCTCTTTCGCTTTGCCGCAGTCTTGCTATCGTTGGCTGGGAGAGATGGGTGGAGGCTTCCGTGGGGCAGATCAGGTCGCCGCTAGGAATCGGTATTGATACCGACGCTGCCGTTCACACCATCATGGCCGACTACCATTCCGGCGACATTCTCTCGACCACCGTCGTCATAGCCGATTTGCGCAGACGCTTTCCTTGGTGCCGGCAAACCGACGAGGAGCTGGTTGGCTTCATCGTTCGGGCGCTGGACGGTCGGGAGATCGCCGTCAGCTTCGACCACCGCGGCCGTTAGGCGGCTGATTCATGGCAAACTGACGAGGCTGCGGAGCGCACGCTCCGCAGCCTCGTCAGGCTATGATCACAGGGCGTTTACTTGCCGCAGTGGTTATCGTTCACCGTCGGCGCCATCGTTCCCGGAGCCTTGCCGGTCGCATCGGGCAGAGCCCCCTGCGGGCCCGGCGGGCAATTCCGGTCGGCATTCGAATTCGTCGTTGAGAAATCGCGAATGCTGTTGGTGATGGTCGAATCCGTGCCGGTGTCAGGGCCGCCATTATCCGGGACTACGACCGTCCGCCCGCTGCCGTCGGCAGCGGCTCCGGAGGGGTCGCCGACGTTCTGGGCCATCGCTGACGTGGCCAGACCGATCGTAAGCGCCGAAGCTGCGAGAATTTTCGTGAGCATGATGCTTCTCCTTTTTACGAGGGTCGTCGCGTTGCGACTACGAAAACAACCGTTCGGGCGGGCGAAGGTTCCGACAAATTTCCTATGAATTCAGCATGTTCTCAGGTGCTCAAGGTGGCCGGCGCGCCATTGCACAGCCCGGCGTTTTCCTCGCTGCATGAGCGTGCGCCTTGCTGTCCCGCCGGAACAGGAATGCTCCTTGCGAGTTCATACCTTTGTACAATGCGAACGCGCTGATGCGAATGGCGGCAGCGCAAACAAGGAGAGCAGACATCATGGGCCTTGGAACCATTCTCATCATCATCTTGGTCCTTGCCTTGCTTGGCGGCTTCAGCGGCTTGGGCGGCGGACCGTTCTACGGCACCGGCTATTACGGTGGCGGTGGCCTCGGCCTGGTGCTGCTCATCGTCATCATCTTGGTCGTGCTTGGGCGCATTTAGCGTCACGCTCACGACAAAACGCCTGCCGCCGGGTAATAAGCGGCGGGCGTTTTGTCGTGAATAGACGAAAAGTCTCTAGGACTCTGGCTAAAAAGGCCGACCTGGCGTCGGACCCTTCGACACCGAGGACCCCGCCATAGCAGCAGCTTTAGTGTTGGCGATCGGCGGCCAGTGCTTCCTTTAGATCGGCGCTTAGCACGCCCTCGTTGAACAGCGACATGATACGGGCGGCCAACCGCTCGCGGACCGGACTGTCGTCCGCAACACCCAACTCGCGGCAGCAGTCGTCGAGCGCTTTTCTCAGCACGCTCAGTTCGGCTGGAGTTGCTGCACCATGCATCGACATGCCATCCTCCCTGAAAAGGGCGAAAGCGCGAAGCGTCTTTCAAGCATCCACTCGCCATGCCTGTGTGGATGACTCAAATTCAATTAGCGCCGCTTGCCTCCAAACTCAATGTACGGAAATTACCGAGCGGACAGATCGGGAACGACTGCCTTTCACCTGCATTATTGTAGTGATCCAAGCCACCCTCATTTGGATCACTGGGCGTAGCCCACGACGCCCGAATGGAGCCCGTTGCATCCCTCGCGACGGGCTCTTTCGCGCCCGACATTTTTGATTTATCGATTTCGTACCAAGCACCTTTGGTACGTTTTCAACTCTAACTTTCAGTCAGATGTTTTCGTAGGCAAGCGGCAGGAGAAACTGCCGTGCATCGAATTCATTTATTTAGTAGGCTCCATACCTTTCAGCGCTTATATAAGCCGTATCGTCAGCAGGTTATACCGGGCGCGGACGGCTGGGAGATCAAAAAGCTCTTGCCCTGTTTTGGGCCCAGCTATGTCTGATCCAGCTATTTCCAATCAAAATCTATTCAAAAACAAGCTGTTGCGCCGGATGAGCGCCGGCGATTTTGCATTTCTCGAGCCGCACATCGAGCGCTGTTCGCTGGAGTTGCGGCAATCGCTCGAAGTATCCGGATCACCGATCGAGGCCATCTATTTCGTCGAGGACGGCATTGGTTCAGTGGTTGCGAAAATGCCGAATGGCAGCGATGCGGAAGTTGGCCTCATTGGCTTGGAAGGTATGACCGGCTCGGCCTTGGTGATGGGCGACGACCGCATGGTCCATGATTGCTATGTGCAACTGGCGGGAGAAGCCGCCAGGATAGATGCCGAGCCATTCAAGGCAGCGCTGACGCAAAGCCCGACATTGCGGCTGTTTTTGTTGCGCTACGTGCAGTGTCTGCATATCCAGACCGGCTACACCGCGCTGGTCAACGCGCGATCGAAGCTTGAAGACCGGCTGGCGCGCTGGCTGCTCATGTGTGACGATCGGGTGGCCGGCGACCGGCTGACGATCACCCACGAATTCCTGTCGATCATGCTCGGCGTAAGACGTCCGGGCGTCACGGTCGCGCTCCAGCTGCTTGAGGGCCGAGGGCTCATCCGGTCCCGCCGCGGCGAAATCATTATCCGCGACCGCGATGGTCTCGTTTCGCTAGCGGATGGCGGCTACGGCCTGGCCGAGGCCGAATATATCCGCCTGGTCGGACATACCGGCGAGCGCTGAGTGCTTTTCTCGCCTGTTGCTACCGCAGGTCGAGGCCCCTTGCGATACGACACAAGTGCCGTCGGAAAAATTTTCAAAGCTCCTGAACCGTCAGGGAACTTGTTTCCCATCGGAGGGTTATCGGACGCCTCTACTTTGCGAGGCTGCCACCAACTCCCGGGAGACGACCATGCCGACTACGAAAAAGGCCGCGAAGGCGGCAAGCAAGGGCCTCGAGGACCTGTTCCTCGACGGGCTCAAAGACCTCTACTACGCCGAGAAGAAGATACTGAAAGCGTTGCCCAAAATGGCCAAGGGCGCGGAGTCGGAAGAAGTGACCGCCGCCTTCGAGAAGCACCGCATGGAAACCGAAGGACATGTCGACCGCCTGGAGGAGGTGTTCGAGAAATTCGGCAAGCCGGCCCGTGGCAAGACCTGTCCGGCGATTGACGGCATCATCGAAGAGGGCTCGGAAGTGCTCGAGGAGTATAACGGTGCTCCCGCACTCGACGCCGGGCTTGTCGGCGCGGCGCAGGCCGTCGAGCATTACGAGATCGCTCGTTACGGCACTTTGATCGCGTGGGCCGAAGAACTCGGCAAGAGCGACGTTGTCGAACTGCTCAGGGCAACTCTCAAGGAAGAGGTCGCGACCGACGAAGCGCTTTCCAAGCTCGGCGAAAGCGGTGTCAACGAACGCGCAATGCAAGAAGCCGCTTGACCTTCAGACCGCTTCCGAGCCTCGGCAATGGATTGCCGAGGCTCGGCTAGCACAGCGAACCAGCGAATTCTGCATTGGTTCCGTCGTCATCGGCAGGACGGGGCAGCAAGAACTTTGAAGCGGTGCCTCGGGACGGACTTACTCGATCTGCTCGAACGTACATTGCCGGGGCTCCTTGTCCGGCCGCCAGCGCAACAGCTTGGTTCCGTGCCGGAACCGGTCGCCTGTCACATGGTCGAAACGAACCTCGACCACCAGTTCAGGCTTTATCGGTTCCCATTGTCCGCTGCGCTCCGTGCTCCAGCGGCTTGGTCCGCCCGGCGCCTTGCCGGTGAAACCCGGTTTGGCCCGCAGTTTTTCCAGCCGTCTGGTCAGCGCCGCCCTATCGTCCTTGCCGATGGTCGAGGTGAATCCGACATGGTCCAACCTGCCTTCGTTATTGTAGAGGCCAAGCAGCAGGGATCCGACTTCGTTGCTGCCGGCGAGATAGCGAAAGCCGCCGACCACGCAATCCGCAGTGCGCAGCCGCTTGACCTTGACCATGGCGCGCTCGCCGGGCTGGTATGGCTCGGCGATCAGTTTTGCAACAACACCGTCGGTCGAGCCATGGCCGGCGCCTTGCAGCCAGCGCTCGGCGGCAGCGGCATCGTGCGTGCATTTGGACAGGCGCAGTTCGCGCCGTCCCGCCGACGCGACAAAGGCCTCGATCACCCGTCTCCTGTTGGCGAGGGGTTGTTCGATGATGACCTTGCCGCCGGGTTCGGCCAGCATATCGAACAGGACCAGCATGGCAGGCGTCTCCAGGCTCAACTTGCGGATCCTGCTTTCGGCTGGATGAAGGCGCATTTGCAGGGCCTCGAACGAGGACGATCCGTCGACCTCGATGACGATCTCGCCGTCGGCAACAAACCGTCGCGACCTCACATCGCGCAGCACCGCGATCAGTTCGGGAAAATAGCGGCCAAGCGGCTTGCCCGATTTTGCACGCAGATCGACGGCATCGTCACCCTTGAACACGAGGCACCGAAACCCGTCCCATTTCGGTTCGTACTGCCAAAGCCCGTCGCCGCCAGGAATTGCGTCGGCGGCTTTGGCTTCCATCGGACGAAGGTCGAGCGGCAACGGAAATGCGGTCATGGCTGGTCCGCGCCGCCGCTGAGGCATTCGCTACCGCCGTCGGCCATTCCCCTGGGCCCTGCTTTGCCGCCTCGCCACCTTGCGGCCGGTCTGGTCGGGCGCAGGCGACAGCGGATCGACTTCGTCGGACCCGCCGATCTCCTTGGTAATGCGATAGGCCAGATAAGCGACGGCTCCGGCAACCAGCAAGCGGACCATGTTTGAAAATCCTTCGTTGGCGTGAACCCACCAACCCCGGGCCGAAGGTTTTGTTCCGTCGCTGCCCATAGCCGAGGTGAATCGTCGGCTGCGCAACCAAAACCTAAGCGCATCGTTTGTTGCTTATCGACGAAAAGAATTTGCGATGAAGACGCTGTTACCCTTGTTCGCTTTGACCCTGGCGCCAATCCAGGCCAGCAGCGCTTGGCCTGACGGGTGACCGCGATGCTCCTCGTTGTTCCGGTTTGGCAAGACATCGCGGCACGGCTGCTTCTGACCGCGCTCGCAGGCCTTTTGATAGGCCTCAACAGGGAGGCGCGCGGGCACGCGGCGGGGCTACGCACCACCGTGCTGGTGGGATTGGCCGCCGCCATCACAATGATCCAGGCCAGTATTCTGCTGGAGACCGTTGGCAAGCACCCGGATTCGTTTGCATCGATGGACGTCCTGCGCTTTCCGCTGGGCGTGTTGACCGGCGTCGGCTTTATCGGCGGTGGCGCCATTCTTCGCCGCGGCAATCTTGTCAGCGGGGTCACCACAGCGGCCACGTTGTGGGTGATGACGGCGATCGGATTGGCTTTCGGTGGTGGCCAATACGGCTTGGGCGCGGCCGGCACGGCGCTGACGCTGGCCACTTTGCTGGTCCTGAAATGGGTGGACCTTCGAATGTCGCGCGAACACCATGCCCAGTTGGCACTGACGTGGAAGGCCGCGGCTCGACAGGAGCTCGATGCGCTCATCGGGCCGCTTGGCTACCAGGCACGCCTCGTCGCAATAGAGAGGCGCCCAGATCTCAAGGACCCTGTGTTCTCGTTCGAGATCAGTTGGAGGCGGCCGGATACCGGGGCACCGCCAATGGATCTGCTGGCATCGGTGGGCGAGCATTGCGAGATCCAGAAGTTTGATCTCCTCAGCGAACCTGCCCGGTAGCGGTGTGCAAACGATCGTGCGCCTGAAGCAGGTCATCGCTTCTCTACGCCGCTTCCGCTACCTATCTGTCGAGGCAGGACTCAAGGAGCAAGCAAAAGAGCGTGGCACAGCGATCGGGAAGTGCTGACCTTCCACTTCACGGCGGGCGCGTGCCGAAATGGCTCGGCGACCGCATGACGCGGCTTGGCGCGGTCATGTGCGAGGCGATCATCCACCATTACGGCCGCGATGAATTGCTGCGCCGGCTGGCGCATCCGTTCTGGTTCCAGTCTTTTGGCGCCGTGATGGGGATGGACTGGCACTCCTCCGGCATCACCACCAGCGTCGTCGGTGCCTTGAAGCGCGGCCTGTCGCCGCTTTCCAGCGAGCTCGGCATTCACGTTTGCGGCGGCCGCGGCGCGCATTCGCGCAAGACCCCGCACGAGCTTGCCCTGATCGGCGAGCGTGTCGGCCTCGACGGGCAGGGCCTGGCGACTGCCAGCCGGCTTGTCGCCAAGGTGGACAGCGCCGCGGTCCAGGACGGTTTCGATCTCTATCTGCACGGCTTCATCGTCACCGATGACGGCAAGTGGGTGGTGGTGCAGCAAGGCATGAACGGCGACAGCAAGGTGGCGCGCCGCTATCACTGGCTGTCGGAGGGCCTGAAGAGCTTTGTCGACCAGCCGCATGCCGCCATCGAAGGCGCCAACCAAGGCGAGATCGTCAACCTGACCGACCGCCGCGCCGAAGCGTCGCGCCAGGGACAACTGGACCTTCTGCACGATCTTGGACCGGATCGCATCGTGAGGGAGCTTGCCGCTTTGGAGCGGGGTTCGGCGCCAGTGCCGGAGCCGGCACAGAAGCTGCTGCCGCATCTGGTGATGCCGGCGCACCACGATGTACGCGAAAGCGATGTCGTCATGCGCCGCCTGCACGGCAACATCGCGGCGGCGGCCGAGCGCGGCCCGGCGGATTTCGCCGGCCTTCTCCTGGTGCCCAATGTCGGCGCGCGCACGGTGCGGGCGCTGGCGCTGGTCGCCGAAGTCGTGCATGGCGCGCCATGCCGTTTTTCCGATCCAGGACGTTTCTCGCTGGCGCATGGCGGCAAGGACAGGCATCCGTTCCCTGTGCCGTTGAAGGTCTATGACGAGACGATCGGCGTGCTGAAGTCGGCTGTCCAGAAGGCCAGGCTCGGCCGTGAGGAAGAGGTCGGCGCCTTGCGGCGGCTGGACGACCAGTCGCGGCAAGTCGAGCGCTATGCCACCGGGCCGAGCCTGAAGGAAATCGTCGCCGGGGAGTTCGAGCAATCGCATCTGCTCGGCGGCCGCAGCGTCTTCGGTTGGGAAGTCGCCCCCGAAACGACCGCAGTTAAATCAACGAAGTGATCGGCTCGGATCAAGCCTCCAGGTCGATCAACGCGACACCGAGCTCGGGACGGTGCCTGCGGCGCAGATGTCCAGGCGTTTCCACCAGCGTGACCTCGAGCGTCGGGCGAACGATGGCGTCCAGCAGATGGCCGCCCCTTGTGCTGCCGTCGCTCAATCCGAGCACGGCATGGACGTGCAGGCTGGGCTTGCCGTCGTCGCCGATGGCAACATCGCCAATCGCGCTCAGCACCTCGCACTGTTCCCGGATGGGAATTTTCCGGTAGGTCCTTTCCCTAGGGTCGAACCAGCCGACAGTTGCCCTTTCGAAAGCGCCGAGCGCGCTCAGCGACGCGCTGCCAACGCCGTGGTCGGCCGCAAACGAGGTCAGCTGCGCAAACGCCTCTTCGCCGGGATCAAGCACAACGACGAACGTTCTTTGGCCGGCGCTTTCGGCAACAATCTGTGACTTCATGATCTCGCTCCAGACGCCATTTCGGTTCTGTCCGATCAGGGTTGAACGGCAAGCCGGCTCGAGAGTTCCCCGGCACGGTTCGGATGAACATAGGATCACAGCCACGTGAGGCGGAGGAACCTTGCCTTGCGTGACTGGTTCGGCCGGCTTGAGACCCAGCCAGCCGGGAGCCAGCCATGTCCGAAACCCCTCTTGCCAGCCTGAGCCGACGCAGTTTCATGACCGGATCCGTTTCGGCGGCTGCGGCAGGGCCGCTCATGGCCACGTCGGCAAAAGCCGCCGCCCCGCAACCTGCCGCTTCGGCCGAGCCGCGCGATCTGTCGGCGATTTCACTGCGCATCAACAAGCAGCCCTACAATCTCGCCCTCGACAATCGCACCAGCCTGCTCGACGCGCTGCGCGACCATGTCGGCCTGACGGGTACCAAGAAAGGCTGCGACCATGGCCAGTGCGGGGCCTGCACCGTTCTTGTCGACGGCAAGCGGGTGCTGTCGTGCCTGAGCTTCGCCGTGATGAACAAGGGCCATGAGATCACCACGGTGGAAGGGCTCGCTTCCGCCGACGGCAATCTGCATCCGATGCAGCAGGCCTTCATCGACAATGACGCCTTCCAATGCGGGTACTGCACGCCCGGCCAGATCATGTCCGCCATCGGTTGCATCAACGAAGGCCATGCCGGCTCCGAGGACGATATCCGCGAGTATATGAGCGGTAATCTCTGCCGCTGCGCTGCCTACCCCAACATAGTCGCGGCCATCGTGCAGGCCCGGGACGAAACAAGGAAAGCCTGAGATGCGCCCCTTCGTTTACGAGAGACCGGCCAGCGTGTCCGCGGCGGCCGCCATTGCTTCCCGTTTTGCCGCAGAGGGTGTTCCGCCGACCGAGGCCGCCGCGCAATTCATCGCCGGCGGCACCAATCTGGCCGACTACATGAAGCTTGGCGTGGCCCGGCCGGAACGGCTGGTCGATCTCAATGGTCTCGGTGACAGGGCCCTGCGGCAGATCGAGGTCGGCGACGACAGCATCCGCTTCGGCGCGCTGGTCCGCATGGGCGAGGCTGCTGACACAGGCGAGATCAAGCGCCTTTGCCCGATGCTTGCCGAAAGCCTGAAGTTCGCCGCCAGCGGCCAGATCCGCAACATGGCGAGCCTGGCCGGCAATGTGTTGCAGCGGACGCGGTGCGAGTATTTTCGCGAGACCTCCTGGCCATGCAACAAGCGCGAGCCGGGCTCCGGCTGCGCGGCCATGGAAGGCTTCAACCGGCAACATGCGGTCCTTGGCACCAGCAACGCCTGCATCGCCACCTACCACGGCGATTTCGCCCAAGCGCTGATCGCGCTCGGCGCGACGGTCGAGGTGGAGGCAAGGCGCGGTATGCGCAAGATAGCGTTTTCGAGGCTACATCGCCTGCCGGGAGATACGCCCAACGTTGAGACCGAACTGGCCTCCGACGAGGTGATCACGGCCATCGAGGTGCCGCTTGGCGCCTGGAGCCGCCGCTCACGCTACCTGAAGATCCGCGACCGCGAGTCCTATGCGTTCGCGCTGGCCTCGGCGGCCGTGGCTCTGGATATGGACGGCGACACCGTCAGCCAGGCGCGCATTGCGCTTGGCGGCGTGGCAACCGTGCCATGGCGGGCCAAGGCGGCCGAGGAAGCACTGAGCGGCAAGGCACTCGACGATGAGGCGGCCGAAGCTGCCGCCGAAGCCGCGTTCGCCGAGGCGAAACCGCGCGAACACAATGCGTTCAAGATACCGCTCGGCAAGCGCACGCTTGTGCGGGCACTGCTCGAAACGCGCGACATGAAGGTCTGACCCATGAACCAAGCTGCTCCCGCGCCGAAAGAGAACATGGGAAATCCCGTTCCGCGCATCGATGCCCGCCTGAAGGTCACCGGACAGGCCGGCTATTCGGCTGATCTTCCAACCGCCAATATGGCCTATGGCGCACTTGCTACCAGCAGCATCGCCAAGGGCAGCATCACCGCCGTCCGGCTCGAAAGGGCGCGTAAGGTGCCCGGCGTTCTCGATATCGTCAGCGTCGGCGACATGGACGGCATCGACAAGCCGAAATTCGGCAACACCGGTGCAAGTTCGATCGCGCCGCTGCATGACAAGGCCATTTTCCACGACGGCCAGATCATCGCGCTGGTGGTGGCTGAAACATTCGAGGCGGCCGAGGAAGCCGCGGCGCTGATCCGCGCCGACTACGCCGAAGAGACGCCCAGCGCCGGCTTCGATTCCAGGGGAACGGAGATGGAGCCGGCCGCCGGCAAGAGTCCGTTGTTCAAGGAGGACGTCAAAGCCGGCGACTTCGATGCTGCCTATGCCGCAGCCGCAGTGAAGATCGACGAGAAATATTCGACGCCGACCCAGCACCACAACCCGATCGAGCTGTTCTCGACGACGGCGGTCTGGCAGGGCGATCAGCTCACGGTCTATGAACCGAGCCAGAACGTCACCGGCTGGAAGGCCGAGCTCGCCCGGCAGTTGAAGATCGATCCGGCCAATGTGCGGATCGTCAGTCCCTATGTCGGCGGCGCCTTCGGCTCCAAGGGGCCGATGACGGCCCGCACGGCGATCGTTGCCGTTGCGGCCCGCCGCGTCGGCCGGCCGGTGCGCTGCGTCGTCAGCCGCATTCAGGCGTACGGCACGCAGACCTACAGGGCGGAGACCCGGCACCGCATCCGCATCGGCGCAAACCAGGACGGCCGCATCACCGCCTTTGCACACGAAGGCTGGGAAGTCACGTCGCGGCCCGATCCCTATGTCGTCGGTGGCACTTCGGCCACCGGACGCATGTACGATTACGGCTCGGTGCTGACCCACGTCTCGCTGGTGCATGCCGACCGCAATACGCCTGGCTACATGCGTTCGCCGCCGGAGACGCCCTATGTCTATGCGCTGGAAAATGCCATGGACGAGATGGCGGTGGCGCTCGGCATGGACCCGGTCGAGTTCCGCCGCGTCAACGAGCCGCAGAAGGAGCCGATCGGCGGCAAGCCCTTCTCCAGCCGCTCGCTCGTGAAATGCTACGACCAGGCCGCCGAGGCCTTCGGCTGGTCCAAGCGCGAGGCCGCGGTTGGCTCGATGCGTGACGGCGACTGGCTGGTCGGCATGGGCTGCGCCACCGCAATCTATCCGACGGCGGCTGCGCCATGCGCCGCCCGCGTCCGCCTGACCACTGACGGCGAGGTTCGCGTCCAATGCGGCTCGCATGAGATCGGCACCGGCGTGCGCACGGTGGCAGCGCAGATGGCAGCCGAACGGCTCGGGATAGAAATGGACAAGATCAGCGTCGAAATGGGCGACAGCGCCTTGCCGCCGGCACCGGTGTCCGGCGGGTCGATTTCGACGGCAAGCGTGTGCTCGGCGGTGCTGAAGGCCTGCGATGCCGTCCGCGCAAAGCTCTTCGCCGCGGCCGTCGCCGAAGCCGGGCCGCTGGCCGGGTCCGGCAACGCCAAGCTTGAAATGAGCCAAGAGAAAATCGTCGCGGACAACGGCAAATCGGCCAAGCTGTCGGATGTTTTCAAGACGATGCAGATCGGTGCGATCGAGGAATATGCCGAATTCGCGCCAAAGGGATCGTCACCGGAGGCGCTGAAGAAGCTCTATGCCGGGCAATCGGAGTTCCACGGCGGCGACCAGGACAAGGATTCGGTGAAATACGCCTTTGGCGCGGAATTCGTCGAGGTGCGCATCAACAGCCATACGCGCGAGATCCGCGTCCCGCGCATCGTCGGCGCCTTTGCCGCGGGGCGCATCATGAACACCCGCACCGCGCGCAGCCAGCTGATGGGCGGTATGATCTGGGGCATCGGCCAAGCCTTGCACGAGGCGACGGAAATCGACAAGCGTTATGCGCGCTACGTCAATCGCGACCTGCAGGACTATCTCGTGCCGGTCAACGCCGACGTGAAGCAGATGGAAGTGATACTGGTTCCGGAGATCGACCACGAGGTGAACCCGGCCGGCGTCAAGGGTTTGGGCGAACTCGGCAATGTCGGGACCGCGGCGGCGGTCGCGAGCGCGGTCTACCACGCCACCGGCAAGCGCATTCGCGACCTGCCGATCAGGATCGATCACCTGATCGTCTGACCTCTCCAACTCAGCCGGCTTCGGACCGGCCAGGCGCAGTTTGCATCTATTCCTTCGGCGCGGTGGCGGGCGCGGTATAGCGGCGGCGCACTGCGTCCAGGACGTGGTTGCGGCTCTCCTGCGCCGAAAGTGTGTCGTCTTTCTCCGCTTCGGCGGTTTCGCGCGCCAGCTCCTTATCCCTGATCTGGTGGCGAAACCATTTGGAATAGTCGCCGGCGCGCAAATGATGTTCCCAAGTCTTGTCGTCAATGCCCTCGGCGATCTGGGCGAAAATCATCAGATTATGGGCGCGCAGGTTCATCGCATGGTCGGGGCCGCGGAAATAGAAGCTGCCCTTCTCGTCGAGCTGGCCCTCGGCATATTTGCGGCTATGGCGCTTGAGCGACTGCCGCGGCTCGATCGGCTCGACCGTGCAAGGTTTCTTGTGCGCCTGCGGCCGCCAGAACAACACGTGCTCGTCTTTTGGAGAGCTCAGATCCTTGTCCTTTGGCGGTTCGGTGCCGGTCTCGCGACAGAATGTCTTGACGACCTTTTTCGCCTTGGGGCCGAGTGCGATGACGGCGGTGACCAGCCGCAATGCTTCGGTTGAGATCGCATCCGGATGAACGGTGATCAGGATCGTGCCCGGCAATTCCATCGCCAGAACCATTGGCGTGTCGTCGCGCCGCTTCGGCAAGAGGTGATGCGCTTCGTCGATGATCAGCCAGTGTGGTCGCGCGGTGCGGAAGCGAACACCGCCAAGGCCCGGCAGCAGGTCGGCAAAGAAGTCCGGCCGCTCGTTGACGCGCAGCGCCAGGCCGTTGACGACCAGATTGTTGTCCGGCTTCTCCAGGAGATCGAGCAGTTGCGTCTTCGTCGGCGCATTCGAGCCGTCGCCCAGCCGGACGGCGCCCTCGAGGCCGTCATAGTCGCCTTCCGGATCGAAGATGCAGAACTGGAACTTTCTCTCGACAAAGCGCTCCGTCAGTGCGGTCGCCAAGGTCGATTTGCCGATGCCGGAGCTGCCGGCGATCAGCACCGTATCGGTTGGCGACAGATACACCTCCTTGCCATCGTCCGAGCCAAGCAGAATGCCGTCGCGGTTCGGCACAAGCTCGCGATCGCGCTCGACCACCTTGGCGATCAGTTCCTCGACGCCTTTTCCGCGCGCGCCTCGTGTCACGAGATCCGCCGTATCCTTGACTGCCGGCAGTGCGTTGTCGACGGCGACGCTGAAGCCGCAGGCGCGCAGGAAGGCGTGGTCGTTTTCGGCGTCGCCGACACCGACGACGTTGTGCGGCGACAATCTGAGGTCCTGAAGCGCGGCTGTCAGCCCGGTCGCCTTGTTGATGCCGCTGGGCAGGATCATCACCGCGCCCTTGTTGAAGATGATTTCCAGCTCCAGCCCCAATTTCTTGATGACCTCGAGCGCGACAGCCTGATGCGGTTCCCAGGTGGCGACGATGGAGCGTCCGACCGAAAGCGGTTTGACACCGCGTTTCCTGAGTTTGGCGATGAACTCGGGGGCGGGCGGCGGAGATATCGCCCGCTCTTCCTCGCTGGCCGGCGTGTAGATCAGCGCCCCGTTTTCCGCGACCACCTTGTCGAAGATCGCAACTTCGGGAAAGACGCGTTTCAGGTCGGGCAGCTCGCGCCCGGTGACGAGAATGAGCTTGCGGCCGCTCTTCTTGAAGCGTTGAAGCGCCGCAAGTGTCTTTTCGGCGACAATCCCTTCATGCGCCAGCGTGCCGTCGTAGTCGGTGGCCAAGGCTATGAAATACATGTCGTCAGTAGCCGCCGACGATTGGCAATATCTCGCCGGTGATGTAGCTCGAGCAGTGCGGCGAGGCGAGGAACACATACGCTGGCGCGATCTCTTCCGGTTGTGCCGGTCGTTTCATCGGTGTGTCGGCGCCAAATTTCGAAACATCGCCGGCTTCCTTGTCCGAGGGGTTGAGCGGCGTCCAAACCGGGCCTGGTGCCACGGCGTTGACCCTTATGCCCTTGTCGACAAGGTTGCCCGAGAGCGCGCGGGTGAAGGCATGAATGCCGCCCTTGGTCATGGAGTAATCGACCAGTTGCTTCGATCCCTCGATGCCGGTCACTGAACCGGTGTTGATGATCGCCGAACCGGGTTTCATGTGCGGAACGGCCTCCTGCGCCATGTGGAAATAGCCGTAGAGGTTGGTCTTCAGCGTGGTGTCGAAATGCTCCTCGGTCAGCTCGCTGAAATCGCTGGAATGGACCTGGAAAGCGGCGTTGTTGACCAGCACGTCGATCCGCCCAAACTGCTGCACGATCTCAGCCACCGCGTTGTGGCAGTGGCCGCGTTCGCTGACATCGGCCTTGATCAGGATGCATCGCCGACCTTCGGTTTCGACGGCCCTTTTGGTCTCTTCGGCGTCCTTGTCCTCCGACAGATAGACGATCGCCACATCGGCGCCTTCACGTGCATAGAGCACGGCCACCGCGCGGCCGATGCCTGAATCGCCGCCGGTAATGACGGCCACTTTGCCGTCGAGCTTTTTCGATCCGATATAAAATGGCGCATCGTAAAGCGGCGCCGGCTCGATCGCCCATTCATGCCCCGGCTTCGGCTGGTGCTGCTCGGGGAAGGGCGGCTCGGGATATTTGCGGGCACCGGCCTGCATGGCGCCTTTTGGCTTGCCCTTGGACTTGGACTTGTCCTTCTCGTCGATACGGCGCTGGATGTGCCGTTGCTTGGCGGCCTCGCCGGCGATTTCCGATTTCATCTGCATGGTCATCTCCCTGGCTTGAAACCCAACAACGCACGTCCGGCGAAAAGGTTTATGCGACCACTTCATTCCTTCAGCCCGGCGACCCGCTCCAGCAGCGGCCGTTGCAGCCGCGGTAGATGGCCGACGACGCTGAAGGCCGCGTTCCTGAAGCTTTGCATGATGCCATTGTCCGACCGGGCCATTGACAGGATGCGCTCGCTGAGGGTGATCCACCGTCGCCCTATCGGGTGGCGTTAGCTTGTGTAGCCGGCCAGCGTGCCTTCGACGAAACGCCTGGCGAATGATGCGGCGAGATTCATGCCGCGCGCGCCCAGCGGCGAATGGGATGGAGGTCGGGGATGGTCATGATGGTTGTCCGGGTGAAACGAAACGTGACCTCATCCGAACGCATGGAGTGTTCGATGGTTTCCGGTCAGCCGACCCGATGGGCCAGGGCGGGGTAACCATTCTGTGATCTCCGCTGCCCCGGCCGGAACTTACCCACGCAGCCGCAGTTAGGGGCTTTGGGGGGTGGATACGGTTGCTGGATGTGAAATCGGCGAGGGGATGCCGCAGGTCTTTTCAAGGAGCGCCAACGGCATTTCACGCTTCGCTCTGTGGGGCGCGTGTTTCATGGCCATCTTTGCGGCTCTCGGCGGTACCGCCATCCTGCGTTCGGACTTCGTCACCGGCGTTGGCCGGCCGTTGGCGCAACCAGTGCCGTTCAGCCACAGGCACCATGTCGGCGAGCTCGGCCTCGATTGCCGTTATTGCCATAGCGGCGTCGAGACTTCGTCATCGGCTGGTCTGCCGGCGACGGAGGTGTGCATGACCTGCCATTCGCAGCTCTTCACCAACGCGGACATGCTGGCGCCGGTACGGGCGAGCCTTGCCTCCGGGCAGCCATTGCAGTGGCAGCGGGTGAACAGTGTGCCCGACTTCGTCTATTTCAATCATTCGATCCATATCGCGAAAGGCGTCGCCTGCGAGACGTGCCATGGCGAGGTCGACGACATGCCGCTGATACGCCGGGCGCACGCGCTATCGATGGAATGGTGCCTGGGATGCCATCGCGATCCCGAGCCCAATTTGCGTCCGCCGCAGGACGTGTTCCTGATGCACTGGAAGCCGCCGGCCGGCATCGCCGAAATCCGCCGGTCGCTCATCAGCCTTCTCGATATCCACCCCGAGACCATGACCGACTGTTATGTCTGCCACCGCTGACAAGCCGATTGCGGCTCCAGACATGGCCGGCCTGCGCGAACGGCTTTCGCCTGGTCCGGAGCTGTGGCGGAGCCTCGACGAACTCGCCGATACACCGGAATTCCGCCGCTTCGTCGATGCCGAATTTCCTTCGATCGCCGAGCGCATCCCGGCGCGGCTCGACCGGCGCACGCTGCTGAAGCTGATGGGTGCATCGCTGTCGCTGGCCGGGCTTGCCGCCTGCAGCCGGGCCGAAGACATCCTGCCTTATATCCGCCAGCCGGAAAACATCGTTCCCGGCCGGCCGCTTTATTACGCGACCACGCTGTCGAGCGACGGCTACGGCATCGGTGCGGTGGTCGAAAGCCATGAGGGCCGGCCGACCAAGGTGGAAGGCAATCCCGACCATCCGGCCTCGCGCGGCGCGACGGACGCTGTCATGCAGGCGGCGGTGCTGTCGCTGTTCGACCCCGATCGCTCGCGCATGCCGCTGAAGCATGGCGAACCCGCAGCCTATGACGACTTCCTTGCCGACATGGCCGAGCTCACCTCGCGGCTCGCTGGAGCTGGCACGGCGCTGCTGATCGAAGCAACGACCTCGCCCACCATGAAGGCGCAGCTCGAGGCGCTGCGCGCGCGCTATCCCAGGCTGAGGCTGTTCCGGCACGATCCCCTGGCGACGCCGTCCGGCACCGAAGCCACACAGATCCTGTTCGGCAGGGCGCTTGCACCGGTCTGCCGGTTTGATCGCGCCGACGTGATTTTCAGTCTCGACGCGGATTTCCTGGGCGAAGGCCCCGGTCGTCTCGCCTACGCCCGTGATTTCGCTGCAAGACGCCGCGTGCGCCGGGCGGACGATACGATGAGCCGGCTCTATGCGGTGGAGTCGACGCCGACGATCACCGGCGCTGCCGCCGATCATCGCCGGCCGGTGCGGCCGAGCGAGGTCGAAACCGTCGCAGCGGCGCTGAGCGCCGTGCTTGGCGGCGAAGCGGCGCCAAGCGCCTTGGCATTGGACCCGACCTGGCTGGCTGCCGCCGCGAACGACCTGAAGGCGGCCGGCCGCTCGGCGCTGATCGTGCCGGGCGCCCATCAAACGCCGTTCGTCCATGCCGCCGCTCTTGCCATGAATGCGCGGCTTGGTGCGCTTGGCAACACCGTGGAACTGATCGAGCCGCCCGACGCGATGCCCATCGAGGGCGACCTCGCGGCACTTTGCCAGGCGATCGCCGCGCGGGACATCGACACCGTTGTCATACTTGGCGCCAATCCTCTCCACACTGCGCCTGCGGGACTTGATGTCCACGACGTGTTTTCGCAGCTGAAGCTTCTTGTCCACGGGGGTCTCCACCGCGACGAAACCGCCTTCGTCGCACACTGGCATATCCCTGCTGCGCATGATCTCGAGAGCTGGAGTGACCTGCGCGCCCATGACGGAACCGCGTCGATCGTGCAGCCGCTGATCAGGCCGCTTTACCGGGGGCGGACCGTGCATGAACTCCTCGCCGTGCTTGGCGGTGAATTAGCTGTTTCTGCGCTGCAGCTCGTCCGCCGGACCTGGGCGCAGACACTGGACGATCCTGCGTGGCGAAAGGCGCTTCGCGACGGCTTTGTGTCCGGCAGTGCCAGCATTCCAGCCGATGTCGCGATGCCCCCGGATTTGCGCGGCCTGAAGCCGCGCATCGAAGCGGCAAAAGGCGTCGAAATCCGTTTCGTTGCCGATCCCTGGCTGCGCGATGGACGCAATGCCAATTCGTCCTGGCTGCAGGAGCTGCCGCGGCCGCTGAGCAAGATCGTCTGGGGCAACGCAGCCCTGATGTCGCCGGCGACATCAGGACGGCTTCAGGTGGAAAACGGCCGGGTCGTCAACATCGCCTCGAACGGCATGGACATCGATGCGCCGGTCTGGATCATGCCTGGCCATCCCGACGACACCGTGACGCTTGCTCTGGGTTTCGGCCGGAAGCTCGGTTCGGTGGCAGCACTCGCTGACGGCCACGACGCGTACAGGCTGCGAAGCCCTGAGGCTCCCTGGATCGTCTATGGCGCCATGATCACGCCGCGCGACAGCAGCGCACGGGTCATCACCACACAACACCACCAGGCGATGGAGGGCAGGGCGATCGTTCGCCATGCCTCGCTCGATGCCTTTCGCAAAGATCCGCACTTCGTGCGCGACGGCGTGCCGCCGACGCCAAGCGAGTCGCTCTATCCTGACTGGCAATACAGCCAGGAAGCCTGGGCCATGTCGATCGATCAGTCGGCATGCATCGGCTGCATGGCCTGTGTTTCTGCCTGCCAGGCGGAAAACAACATCGCCACCGTCGGGCCGGACGAGTCGGCACTCGGCCATGAAATGCATTGGCTGCGGATCGACCGCTACTATTCCGGCCCGCTCGACGATCTCGACGTCTTTTTCCAGCCCGTGCCTTGCATGCATTGCGAGAAGGCGCCGTGCGAGGTCGTCTGTCCGGTCAACGCCACCACCCACACCCATGACGGGCTCAACGCGCAGGTCTATAACCGTTGCATTGGCACGCGCTACTGCTCGCAGAACTGCCCCTACAAGGTGCGGCGCTTCAACTTCCTGGACTTCCAGGAATTCGACAAGGATGCCGCGGGACCTGAACAGGCCGTGCACAATCCAGACGTCAGCGTCCGTTCGCGCGGCGTGATGGAGAAATGCACCTACTGCGTCCAGCGCATTTCCGAAAAGCGCATCAAGGCTCAGATCGAAAACCGCGCCATCGCCGACGGCGAGGTGGTGACCGCCTGCCAGCAGGCCTGCCCGACGCAGGCGATCGTCTTCGGCGATCTCAACAGCAAGGGCGCCAGGGTGGCGCAGGAAAAAGCGGCACCGCATCACTACGCCTTGCTCGAGGAGCTGAATACGCGACCGCGCACCACCTATCTCGGCAAGATCATAAATATCAATGGCCGTCTCTCGTCAGGCGGGAAAGCCGATGGCTGAGGCTTTTGCTGCAAAACCGGGCGCATTGCCCGTTCTGCATGGCAGGCACGACCTTCCGGAGATCAGCGGCCGTATCAGTGCGATCGTCCTCGACGGCAGGCTGCCGCGCTATTTCTGGGCAGCTTTTTTTTCCTGCTTCGTCTTCGTCCTCATCTTCCTCTATTCGATCACCTATCTGATCTCGGTCGGCGTTGGCGCCTACGGCATCAACGTCCCCGTCGTCTGGGGCACGATGATCGGCAATTTCGTCTGGTGGATCGGCATCGGCCATGCCGGCACGCTGATCTCGGCCGTGCTCCTGCTTCTGCGCCAGCCATGGCGCGCCACGATCAATCGCTTTGCCGAGGCGATGACGCTGTTTGCCGTTGCAATGGCCGGGCTTTTCCCGATCCTGCATCTCGGCCGCCCGTGGTTCTTCTACTGGTTGCTGCCGCTGCCCAACACCCATATGCACTGGCCGCAATGGCGCAGCCCGCTGGTCTGGGATTTCGCGGCGATCGCCACTTATGCCAGCGTTTCGCTGATGTTCTGGTATATGGGCCTGCTGCCCGATCTCGCCGTCCTGCGCGACCGAGCGAAATCGCGCCCGGCGCAGCTGTTCTACGGCATACTGGCAATCGGCTGGCGCGGTTCGGCCTTTCATTGGGCGCGCTATCAGACGGTCTATTTCCTGATGGCGGCACTGGCCACGCCGCTGGTCGTCTCGGTGCATTCGATCGTCTCGCTCGACTTCACCTTCGCCATCACGCCGGGCTTCCACTCGACGATCTTTCCTCCCTATTTCGTTGCCGGAGCGCTGCTGTCCGGCTTCGCCATGGTGCTCACCATCGCCATCCCGCTGCGCTGGGCGTTTTCGGTCCAGGATCTGATCACGCTGCGGCACATGGACAATGCCGCCAAGCTGATGATCGCCGCCGGCATGATCGTCATCTATGGCTACGCGTCCGAGGCCTTCTTCGCCTGGTATTCGGGCGAGATCTACGAGCGCACGATGATGTGGCAGCGCGCCTTCGGACCTTATGCGCCGCTGTTCTGGGCCATGCTCGCCTGCAACGGCGCAGTTTTGCAATTGCTCTGGTTCCGACGGGTGCGCCTCAACATGCCGGGGCTGTTCGCCATTGCACTCATCATCAACGTCGGCATGTGGATCGAGCGCTATGTCATCGTCGTCACCGGGCCAAGCCGCGATTACCTGCCGTCGTCCTGGGGCGAGCAGTCATTGAGGTGGCTCGACTTCGGCATCCTGTTCGGCTCGATCGGCACCTTCTTCGCATTGGTCTTCCTGTTCATCCGCATCCTGCCGGCCATCACCATCTTCGAGGTCGAGAAGCTGGCCGGGGAGAGGGGCGGCACAGGATGAGCCTTTACGGCGTCATCGCGGCTTTCGCCGATCCGGAAGCGCTGACCGAGGCGGTCCGCACCATGCGGGCGCGTGGCTACCGGCGCATGGACGCGTTCTCGCCATTCCATGTGCGTGGGTTGGCCGAGACGCTCGGCATGCGCAAAACGCGCTTGCCGTGGGCCATCCTTGGCGGCGCCATCGCTGGCGCGGTGTTTGTCTACGGGCTGATCCTCTATTCGGTCGAGATCGACTATCCGCTCAATGTCGGCGGCCGGCCGCTGCATTCCTGGCCGGCCTTTCTCGTCATTGCCTTCGAGGCGGCGATACTTGGCGCCGCGCTGGCCGCATTCTTCGGCGGGCTGGCCGCCAATCGCCTGCCCGAATATTACCACCCGGTCTTCAATGCCACGAGCTTCACCTACGCGCGCGGCGGCAAGTTCTACCTGCTCGTCGAAGCCGCCGATCCGAAGTTCCGCAAGGGCGTGACCAAGGGCCAGCTGACCCGGCTTGGCGCCGAAACCGTCGAGGAGGTGGAGGCGTGAACATGCGCACGAGTCTGCTGGCGGCAGCCTTGCTGCTCGCCGGCTGCCGGCAGGACATGGAGGACCAGCCGCGCTACGATCCGCTCGAAAAGAGCAACCAGTTCGCCAACGGCATGTCGGCGCGGGCGCCGGCCGAGGACACGGTCGCACGCGATGCCGATCTTTCGCCGGTGCCGGACACGTTTCCCTATCCGGTCACCATGACGCTGCTGCGGCGAGGCCGGCAGCGCTTCGACATCTTCTGTTCGCCTTGCCACGGCCGCACCGGCGACGGCCACGGCATGGTCGTCGAGCGTGGCTTTCCAGCGCCGCCCACCTATCATCAGGACGCGCTGCGCAAGGCGAGTGACAGGCATTTCTATGAGGTCATCAGCTACGGCTATGGCGCCATGTTTTCCTACGCGGCGCGCGTCCGCCTGCCGACCGCTGGGCGATCGTCGCCTATATCCGCGCCCTGCAATATTCGCGCGAGGCGCCAATTGCCGAACTGCCGGAAAGCCTCCGCGCCGAGCTCAATGCGGAGCCAGATCGATGATGCGGCTTGCCACCGAACGTTTGATTTTGCCGGCGCTTGCCGTGGCCGCCGCCGGACTTGTGCTTTGCGCCGCGGGATTGGCCTTCGACCTCAGAGCCATGTTGGCCGGCTGGCTGCCTGCGGCGCTGTTCCTGCTCGGCCTGCCGCTCGGTGCGCTGACCATCCTGATGGTGCATGGGCTGACCGGTGGCCGCTGGGGCGAGGCAATCCGCCAGCCGCTACGCGGCTTGGTCACGACGCTGCCGCTGGCGCTGCTTCTGCTGCTGCCGGTTCTGCCCAGGCTCGACCTGGTCTTTCCCTGGGCGAGTGCCGACGCGGCTGCATTGCCCGAGACGGTGCGCCTGAAATTCTCTTATCTGAACGTTCCGTTCTTTTTGTTGCGCTTTGCCGCCTGCGCTGCGATCTGGCTGGTGCTGGCGTGGCGCGTGCTCGACTGGACAACGACCGATAGCGGCCGCGGCAGCGCCGGCCGCGGCAAGGCCTATGCCGCTGGATTGATTGCGCATGGGCTGACGGTGACGATCTTTGCCATCGACTGGATGCTCTCGCTCGAGCCGGAGTTCTCCTCGACGATCTATGCGCTGCTGGAAGCATCCGCCGAAGTCTTCGGCGCTTACGCTCTGGCAATGACGGTGCTGTGTGCGAACCGCTCGATCGAGGTCATGCCGGGCGGCGAGGAGGATGTCGCGCTGAGCGAGGATTTGGCCAACATGCTGTTCGGCTTCGTGCTGCTATGGGCCTACCTGTCGTTCATGCAATGGCTGGTGACCTGGGGCGGCGACCTGCCGAACGAGATCCGCTGGTACCTCATTCGCAGCAGCAATGGCTGGCAATATCTGCTCTGGCTGCTGATTGCGCTGCAATTCGCGATCCCCTTTGCCGGGTTGCTCAGCCGGGATCTAAAGCGCAGCCATGCCGGCCTTCTGTCGATCTGCGGCATCGTGCTGGCCGGCCATTATGTCGATGTCCTGTGGCGGATCAGACCGCCGCTTGCCGGTGGCGGTGTGACAGCGTTCTGGTGCGACCTTGCCGCGCTGGCAGGAGCCGGCGGCCTCTGGCTTGCGCTGCTGCTTTTCGTGCTTGGCCGGCCGGACGGTATCGGCTTCTGGCGCCGGGGGCCGGCGCATGGCTAGGGCGGCCCGCCATCCCGAAACGCGCGATATCTGGCCGGGCGCGCTGCTTGCCTTCGCGGCCGGCTTGCTGCTGTTCCTGGCGGCATCAGCCATCGTCCTCGGGCTCGTCTTCGACACCAGACCGTTGTGGCCGCTGCCGGGGCCATCGTCGGCCGGCAACCGAGCCAGTCCCGCCTTGCAGCGCTTTCCGGAAGACGACCTAGCCGCCTTCCGCAAGGCGGAGGAGCAGGCACTGAACAAAGTCGGCTGGGTCGACCGCACCGCCGGCATTGCTCGCATTCCGATCGAGGACGCCATGTGGGCGATCGTCAGCCACGGTTTGCCGAACTGGGGGCAGCCGCCGGCGGCCGCCGGCGCCGACTGCGGATTGGTCGAGGCCGAGATACCACGCGCGCCACAGGCCGCTCGCTGCCGGACCGCGCCAGGCCAGGGAGGCCGGCCGTGAAGGCTTGGCTAACCGCTTTTTCCCTCCTCGTGGTGCTGCCCGCCTCAGCCGTCGCACGCCCGGCCTTCGATCCCGAGATCGGCGCACAGCTCAGCCTCGACCGGGTGTTTCGTGATGCATCCGGCGTGCAGCGCACGATCGGCCAAACGCTTGCGGGCCGGCCGGCGCTGCTGATTTTCGGCTATGACAAATGCCCGAACCTTTGTGGTGTGACCCAACAGGCGGTCGCTTCGGATTTGAAAAAGACGTCGCTCGATCCCGAAACCTATCGCGCTTTGTTCGTCTCGATCGATGCCGCCGACGCGGCCGGTGATGCGAGCGATGCGCAAACCACCGTCGCCGCTGTGGCCGACGCGAGGAACCTGTCGGCATGGCGGTTCCTGACCAGTGCCGACGGCGCCGGTGCCGCCCTTGCGGCGGAGGCTGGCATCAGCTTCGACACACGCGCCAGGATCGACCAGTTCGCCCATCCGATCGCCGTCATCGCGCTGACGCCGAAAGGCCGGATAGCGCAGGTGCTGCCGGCGCTGAGCTTCACGCCGCGCGATCTTAAGCTTGCCCTTGTCGAGGCATCTTCCGGCAAGCTCGGCTCGATCGCCGATCATGCCTTCCTGCTCTGCGCCGGCTTCGATACCTCTAAGGGGCAATATACGCCGGCGATTTGGGCTGCCTTGAAGCTCGCCAGCATCGTGATGGTGGTGGGGTTGGCGACGGCCATACTGCAGCTGGCGCGCAGGAGGCGGGCGTGAGCTTCGGTATCCGGTTTTTCCCGCCGGAAGCCTCGTCGATCGCAAGCAGCATCGATGCGTTGTTCTATACATTGCTGGCCTTCGCGGCCGCGCTCGGCCTGTTCCTGACCGTTCTCGTGGTCGGCTACGCCGTCAAATATCGCGTCGGCTCCGCCGCCGACCGTACCGGGGCGCGTGCCCGCAGCCTGCCGCTGGAGATGACATGGAGCATTGCCAGCCTGGTGATGGCCTTCATCTTCTTCGGCTGGGGCGCAGTCCTGTTTGTGCGGCGCGACCATCCGCCGCCGGACGCTATCGAGATCGCCGGCCTCGGCAAGCAATGGATGTGGGAGTTCCGCCATTCCGGCGGCCAGCGTGAGATCAACGAGCTGCACGTGCCGGTCGGCAAGGCGGTGGTGGTGTCGCTGGCATCGCAGGACGTCATCCACTCCTTCTATGTGCCGGCCTTTCGGGTGAAGCAGGATGCGGTGCCGGGACGCACCACCAACGTCTGGTTCATTGCCACCGAACCGGGCCGCTACCATCTGTTCTGCGCCGAATATTGCGGCACCCAGCATTCCGAAATGGGCGGCTGGGTAACGGTGCTGGCTCCGGAGCAATATGCGTCGTGGCTGGGCAGCCAAGATGAAGGCGAAAGCCTCGCCGCGAGCGGCGGGAAACTGTTCCGCGCGCTCGGCTGCTCCGGCTGTCATGGCAATTCCAGTAAGGTGCGGGCGCCCGGCCTCGATGGGATTTTCGGCCGGCCGGTGGCGCTGGCGAACCGGCAGACGGTCATCGCCGACGAACGCTATCTGCGCGATTCGATCCTTGTCCCGAACAAGGAAATCGCCGCCGGCTACCAGCCGGTGATGCCGAGCTTCGACGGTCTGGTCGATGAAGCCGAGTTGCAGATGCTGATGGCCTATCTCAAGTCGCTTTCGTTCCAATTTCCCTCGCTCCCTGCGGCAAACAGCGAGGCGCGGCAATGAATCGCGATTTGGCGCCGGCAAACTATCTCAGTGAGGGTGCCTGGCCGCGCGCCTGGCTGCTGACAACCGACCACAAACGGGTAGCGTGGCTCTATCTCGTCTCGCTGACGGCCTTCTTCTTCCTCGGCGGTGCGTTTGCCGTGCTGATGCGCATCGAGCTTGCGACGCCGGCCGGCGACCTGGTCTCCGACGATGTCTACAACCGGCTGTTTTCGCTGCACGGCATCATCATGGTATGGTTCTTTCTGGTGCCGTCGATCCCGGCGACGCTCGGCAATTTCCTGTTGCCGCTGATGATCGGCGCGCGCGATCTTGCCTTTCCCCGCCTCAACCTGGCCAGCTGGTATGTCTTCATGTTCGGCAGCCTGTTCGCGCTCGCCTCGGTGCTTTTGGGCGGCGTCGACACCGGCTGGACCTTCTACACGCCGCTGTCGACGCTCTATGCCAACGGCTTTGTCTCGACCGCGGCATTTGGCGTTTTCATCGTCGGCTTTTCGACAATCATGACCGGCATCAATTTCATCGTCACCGTCCACACCTTGCGGGCGCCCGGCCTCACCTGGTTCCGGCTGCCGATCTTCGTCTGGACGCTGTACGCCACCAGCCTGGTGATGGTGCTGGCAACGCCGGTGCTCGCAGCATCGCTGATCCTCATCGTGCTGGAGCGCGTCTTCGGCATCGGCATCTTCAATCCCGACCTCGGCGGCGATCCGCTGTTGTTCCAGCATCTGTTCTGGTTCTACTCGCACCCCGCCGTCTACATCATGATCCTGCCGGGCATGGGGGTGGTCTCGGAAGTGCTGCCGTGCTTCAGCCGCCGGCCGCTGTTCGGCTACAAGGCCGTCGCCCTGGCTTCAATGGCGATCGCCGTCTTCGGCTTTCTCGTCTGGGGCCACCACATGTTCGTCAGCGGGCAGTCGGCCTATGCCGGCGTGGTGTTTTCGTTCCTGTCCTTCTGCGTCGCGATCCCATCGGCGATAAAGGTGTTCAACTGGAGCCTGACGCTGCGCAAGGGGGAAATCAGCTTCGAGACGCCGATGCTTTATGCCCTGTTCTTCCTGGCGCTATTCACTTTTGGCGGGCTGGCCGGCCTTTTCCTTGCCGCCCTCGCCGTCGACGTCCACGTTCACGACACCTATTTCGTCGTCGCCCATTTCCACTACATCATGGTCGGCGGCATGGTGACCGCCTACATGGCCGGGCTGCATTTCTGGTGGCCGAAGCTCACCGGCCGCATGTATTCGGAGATTTGGGGCCGTATAGCCGCGGCTGTGACCTTCATCGGCTTCAACCTGACCTTTTTTCCGCAATATGTGCTCGGCTTTTTGGGCATGCCGCGGCGCTACCATACCTATCCGCCGGAATTCGCTTTCTGGCACATCCTGTCGTCGGCAGGCGCCGTGGTGCTGGCGATCGGCTATCTGATGCCGCTCCTCTATTTGGCGTGGTCGCTGTTTCGAGGCGCGCGGGCGCCGGATAATCCATGGCGAGCCACCGGGCTCGAATGGCAAACAAGCTCGCCGCCTCCGGCGCATAATTTCGATCGCATGCCGACCGTCACCAGGCCAGCCTACGATTATCCGATGAAAGGCCTGACCGAGAAACGGTCGGACCCGGTGGAGGATCTGGTTTGAAGTCACCGACGACAAGCATCGCCTTCGACCGGCCGGCTCGCGAAACGGCAGCCGACAGCTTTGCCATGTGGGTGTTCATCGGCTCCGAGGCGGTGCTGTTCGGCGCCATCCTGCTCGTCTTCATGTTTGCCCGGTTGAGTTATGGCGACGCCTTCGCCGGCGCGGCGAAGCATCTGTCGCTGCCACTGGGCACGGCCAATACCGTCGTCCTGATCACCAGCAGTTTCGCCATGGCGCTCGCCCATATGTACACGGCCGCGCGGCGATGGCGCGCCGCCGGCCGGGCATTGGCTGCGACGGCGCTGCTCGGCGTCGTCTTCCTGGCGATCAAGGCGACGGAGTACGCCAGGGAATTCGGCGAAGGGCTGGCGCCGGTGCTCGGCGCGCCTTTCATCTATAAGGGCCCGGATCCTGTCCATGCCGAATTCTTCTTCGGCCTCTATTTCGCGATGACCTCACTGCATGCCTTGCATCTGATTTGCGGCGTAATCGTCATCGGCGGCATCCTCGCTCTGTGGCCGCGCACGATCGAGGCCAGCCGGTTCCGCCGCGTGCAGGCAATCGGCCTCTATTGGCATTTCGTCGATATCGTCTGGGTCTTCCTGTTCCCCGTCCTCTATCTGATCAACAGATGAGCGAGTTCCGCAAACTCACGCTTGCCTATGTCGGGCTTCTGGCCTTGCTGGCCCTGACTGTCGGCTCGTCCTTCCTGGCGCTTGGCGCCTTCAATTCGGCACTCAACCTGACGATCGCCGCGGCCAAGGCTGCCGTCATCGCCATCCTGTTCATGCATCTGGCCAGCGCCGGCGTCCTGCCGCGTCTTGCGGTCGCTGCTGCCGGGCTTTGGCTGATGATCCTGTTCGGGCTGACGCTGATCGGACAATAGGCCGAAGCGGCGCACCTCGTTCATACCCTTACAGCGGCTCCGGAACGGCTTTGCACGGACGGCTTTTGCTCGGCCGCGGGTATGGAAGCCCTTTGGCCATCGCCATTCAGATGCCGGGCCTCGTCCTCGGCTGCGTCTTCAAGCTTGGCGACGAGCAGATCCTTGAGGTCGCCAACCTCTTCCTCGATGTCTTCGATGGGTACGCCGGCGTCGGCCGCCTCTTCCTCGCATTCCCTGGCGAGGATTTCCGCCTCTCTTTCAAGCCTGATCGGAGGCGGCGGCACATGAACGTTTTCGTGAATCCAGTCCTGCAAGAATTCTATCGCACTATCACTCATGGGGCTCACCTGTAGCGGCAAACTGTAGTGCCATTAACGTACGTGCTGCAAAATGGATGCTTGGCAACGCCGGATTTCGAATAGCGATACTTGACAATAGCGTGATCGCCAACGAGCTAGAGCTTTGCAGCCAGGGAAATCATTTGGCGTCGCAGAAATGCGGCTAACCAGACAGTTGGAGCGGGATGTAATTTGAAGGCATCCCGCCCTAAGACGCGTTGCGCCGTCGCGCCGATGTTGCGCGATTCGGGTCGCCGGACGGCCGAACATCGTCATCTGCGGCAGATCGTGTCGGCCGCTCAGCGGCGCGGTCGGCGCGCATTTTGCGTTTATGCGCCATCCAGAACGGCAAGAGCTCGGCAAGAAAACTGTATATCGTGGTCTTCATCGGCATGCTCCGGACAACGGTTACAACTCGTGGTCCCGCATTTCCGTTCCGACAAAGAGTTCCGTTCCGACAAATCCGTCGCTTCTACAATTGCGATTCGATCGGCAGGCAGCCAACCAGCGCTGCAACGATGCGCCGATAGAGACTGGCCTCCGGTTCACGCGAATATTGACGCATCTCGCCATCCGCCATGCCGAGCCACCGCAAGGCCCCTTTGTCCAGGACCAGTTGATAGCTCGTCTGCGGCGACTTTTCGTGCTCGAACAGCCGGCGCAACTCCATCACCAGATTGGCATCGTGGAAAAGCACGCCCATTTCCGCATTCAACGACACCGAACGCGGATCGAAATTGAAGGAACCGACAAACCCCAGCGTGTCGTCGACCGTAAAGGCTTTGGTATGGAGGCTGGCTCCCTTTGAGCCGAAAACGGAGATGTTGGCCTGGCGGTTGAAGGGTTGCAATTCGAAAAGCTGGATACCTTTTTTAAGCAGCTTGCGGCGGTATCTGGCATAGGCGCCGTGCACGGCGGCGACGTCCGTCGCGGCGAGCGAGTTGGTGAGGATTGCAACCTCGGCGCCACGATCCACCAGCTTCGACAGGATGGCCAACCCGGTGCGGCTGGGGATGAAATAGGGCGAGACGATTTCGAGGCGCTGCCTGGTCGCCGCGATAGCGGGAAGCAGCTCTTTGGTCAGCCAGTTCCCGCGCCGCTTGCCGCGCACCTTTTCCGGCGGATCGGAAATGACGCGAACGCCTTTCGTCCAGCAGACGTCGCTGTGCGCTGCAATGAACTCCGTGATCGTGCGCCAGGCACTGAGGCTGTTCAAAAGCTGGCCGTCCGCGGTCGCATCGAGATTGTCGAGGAAATCGGCGCGCGAGCCCACCGCAGCCGGGTTGAGCAGCTGGATCGGCTTTGCCGCCTCGCAATTCCAGAACGCCTCGAAGATCTGCATCGTCTGCCCTACGGCAGGACCGAGAAGCAACAGGTCGAGATCACGGAAATTTGTCTCCGCGGCGTCGAAATAGGCATCGCCGATATTTCTTCCTCCGACGATGGCCAGGCTCCCGTCGGCGATCCAGGCCTTGTTGTGCATGCGGCGGGTCATCGCAAACAGCCGGGCGACCATCTCCAGCGAGCGAAAGATGCTGCCGTTCCTCATGCCGCTGGGGTTGAACAGCCTCAGCTCGATGTTCTTGTAGCTGTTGAGCGCCAGGTAAGCGGCGTCGCTGTTGCGCGGATTGATATCGTCCAGCAGCATGCGGACGCGGACACCGCGCTCCGCCGCCTTGACGACCTCCTGCATCAGCAGCCGGCCGCTATGGTCGTCGTGCCAGAGATAGTACATCAGGTCGAGGCTGCTGGTGGCACTGCGCGCGGCAAGGATTCGTGCGGCAAACGCGTCATAATTGTCGGCGATCAGCACCAGCCCGCTATTGCCGGCAGCGATCTTGTCCCGGGCAAACCGCGAAATGGCTGTATCCATAAAGTGCACCGACAAACATCAGCGAAGCAAACCGTCTGAAATCTGACTAACAACCCTTCAGGTTCATTCTGGTTGCAGTCGCGGCTGCCTTATCGCGTCAAGGTTCAGCCGGGCCTTGATGGGCAGATGGTCGGAGGCGCGCTGCGCCAGCGGCGTCTTGTGCACCTCGATGCTGGAAATCAGGTGCGGCGGCCTGGCCAGGATGCGGTCGAGCGCAAACAGCGGAAAGCGCGACGGAAAGCTCGGCAGAACCGCATCGATCGGACCGAAATGCGGCAGCAGGGCCAGCAGCGAAGACCTGTTGCGGACGCGCCATTCGTTGAGGTCGCCAAGCAGGATTGTTGGCCGCAGAACCGGGTGCGTGGCTTCGACAAGTGCGTTGGCTTGCTGCGAGCGCGAGCGCCGCAGCAAGCCGAAATGCGCGGCTATGATCCTGAGCGAGACGCCCTTCAGCTCCAGGTCCGCAATCACCGCGCCGCGCGGCTCGAGGCCGGGCAGCCGGATCTGGTTCACGCTTTCGACCACGCCGCGGCGTGCCAGGATCAGATTTCCATGCCAGCCATGGCTGCGGCGGTTTTCCGGGATGTGTGTGGGGACGAGATCGCTGTCGCGCTCGAGTGCTGCGAGATCCAGCAATCCCTGCCTGCTTCCGGTTCTTTCGTCGGCCTCCTGCAAAGCGATGATATCGGCGTCGAGTTCCTTGACCACGGCCGCGACCCGCTCCGGATCGAACCTGCCGTCGGTGCCGACGCATTTATGCACATTGTAGGATGCGACCGTAGTGCATGAAATTTCATTGCCGGGTGCCGCAAACCGCGGCACTTCCCTTCGCAGCGCAGCGCCAAGCGACCTTGGGAGGGTAGGCGATCGATCCAGCATGTGGTCCATTTGCTGTTGAGTCGGCGAGTGGCGGCCATTGCGATTATGGCGCGTGCGGAGGTCTGAAACAACGACGACCTTGCAAAACCGTTCCACCACCGGCCTCGGCGCGCCCGCGGTCTGGAACTCAGACGGGCAACAACACGTTTCGGGAAGGCAGCGCAGTCAACGGAGAAGTCGAATGCAGTCCTTAGCCGCAGATTCCGCCCCCCGCCCAGGCCCGCTCAGGATTGTCCCGTTTGATGGAACCGTGACCGTCCGGTTCTCCGATGCCATTATTGCGTCGAGCGAGCGGGCAAAGGTGCTCTATGAAGACGGCCATGATCCTGTTTTCTACATACCCTTCGAGGACATCTATTTCGACCTCTTGGAGAAGACGAACACGACGAGCCACGGCCCGCTGAAGGGCACGGCAAGCTATTGGCGTGTTCATGCGGTCGGTTCGTCGGCAGAAGACTTCATGTGGGCCTACGAGACGCCCGACACCCCGGCATTGGCGATCGCCCGCCATGGTGCGTTCGATCCCGGCAGGGCGCGGATCGACGCCGATCCCGCGGAAGACAAGCGGCACACGCCGCACGTCACCGAGTAGACCCACATCGGCGACAGCCGCCAGCTGTCCGTCAGCTCGGGAACTCTTCCTTGAGGATGCGCAGGCCGTCTTCGTATTTCGCCGTCGAGGCACCGATCTGCCGTGCCTGCCATAGATTGTCGGCGAGATCGGCGCGCTTGACCGGCAATGCCAGCGGGTTAGCCGCGGCCCTGCGAACGAAGGCGGCATCGTCCTCGTTCGGCCGCCGCGTCATGGCATCGGCGGCAGATACGATGGACGGTCCAAACCCGGCCGCCTCAAGCCGGTCGCGGTTCCAGCCGTCGCCTTTTTCGATGACGTCGTGAAGATAGGCGATGGCTTTCTGGTCGAGCGTTTCGACGGCATCGACGACCCGGCGGCAATGTTCGATATAAGGCCTTCCAGTCTTGTCCGCCTGTGCGGCATGGGCCTGTTCGGCGATTTTTGCCGCGCGATACAGCACGCTCATCGGATCGACCCCGTAACGAACAGCGCATTCCTGGCGCACCAACGCGCCATAGTCAGCGCGAGTTCCGATGCACAACGGGACGCCCTGCTCCCTCACTTGCGTGCTGAATGCCGCCGCAGCAGGCGCGACACGTCAGGAGACGCGTTCAAAACTGTCGAGGCTGGTTCCAAAGGCGCGCCAGGCGGGGAGTTTCCTGGCTCGGGCCGGCGCCCCTTCCTTTTCCGCCGACAAAGCGGCATCGGCAACAGTGTGCCACAGCATCTCCAGCTTCCCGTTCCTGAGGATGCCGGTATAGCTCACCGCTGCGGCTCCGACCCGCCCTTCGGCCGCGCAGGTGAAGCCCATGACGTCTCCATGGCAGGCACCGAACAGCGGCACCGTCATGCCGAAGAAGGCGCTGTCCTCCAGCGCCGTCCTGAAGGTTCCGCTGATCCGTCCGCCTTCTTCGCCGGTTATTTCGACCACCGACCCGTACTGGTTCCGCCAGGTGCCCAGCCAACTCATCGTTGCTCCTCCTGATTGCCTCCACAGGGATTGCGTTGCCACACGGCCGCCAAGCCGCGGCCGGTGTAGCGGCCTTCAATCAGCCGCGATGCCAGTCATCGACATCTGCACGAAGTGCAGCGGCGCCTCCAGCGTCCAGGTGATGCCGCTCCTGTCGAATTCCAGGCGTCCGGTGCCGCTGAGCGCCTGCGGCGTGACGCGTTTGAGCACAACCGTTCCGAAACCGCGTCGCGTGTTTTCATCCACCAATGGCCCGTCCAGTTCCCGCCAGACAAGGCGGAAGCCGTCGCTGCCATCGGCGGCTGGCATCACGGTCCATTCGACCTCGACCCGTCCGTCATGGCGCGACAGCGCTCCGTGCTTTACCGAATTGGTGGCCAGCTCGTGAAAGGCAATGCCGAGATATTGCACGGCGTTCGGCTGCAGCATGATCATCGGCCCGCTCATCGACAGCCGGGCCTGTGTCGCGAAGGCCTTGGTCTGGGCATGGATCAATTCGCCGATGGTCGCGCCGCGCCATTCCGCATCGACCAGGAGGTCGTGCGATTCCGAAAGCGCCATGATGCGTTCCCGGACCCGTGAAAGGAAGGCCTCTGGCGTACCCGCCAGCTTGCTGGTCTCGCGGATCATCGAGACGATCACCGAATACTGGTTTTTAACGCGATGGTTGACTTCGCGCATGAGTGTGCGGATGCGCCGTTCGCTTTCCTTGTGGGGGCTGATGTCGCGCGCGATCTTGGAGGCGCCGATGATACGCCCGATGCCGTCGCGTATCGGCGAGATGGTGAGCGAAACCGGTACCAGGGTGCCATCCTTGCGCTGCCGGATAGTCTCGTATGAGGGAATCCGTTCGCCGGCGCGAATGCGGCTGATAATCATGGCTTCCTCATCCAGGTGGTCGGGCGGGATGAGGATCGTCACCGGGCGGCCGATCGCCTCGGCGGGCGTGTAGCCGAACAGGCGTTGTGCGGCGTCGTTCCAGCTGGTGATAATGCCGTTCAGGTCTTTCGACACGATCGCGTCCATCGAGGATTCGACGATGGCAGCGAGCCTTATGCCGACGTCGTCAGCCAGCGCCTGGGTGCGGAGGTCGAGCAAGGTGTTGATGGCGCCGACGACCTCGCCGGTCGCATCGCGAAGCAGGGCCGGGTGCGCGCTGAACGGGATGAACTGGCCGTCCGGCCGCTCGACGATCGCCCGGCCCCCACGAACGTCCCGCTCTTCCAGCAAGGCAACGGCCATCGGACATTCGTCGTGCGCCATCGGTCGCCCGTCGAGGTGGCGAAGCTTCCATGACCCGCACCAGCGGTCCTGGCCGATAACCGGACGATATCCCCAAAGATCGGCAGCGGCTTCGTTGAAGAAGGTGATGTAGCCTTGTCTGTCGGTGGTGTAGACGGCCACAGGCAACGCCTGCATCAGATCGGCGGAGGAAACTTGCGGGATTCCGCCAGTCTTTAGTTCAACGACGTCCACCAGTCCCCCGCTCCGCTTGGCTTGCCGACGGATTGCTTCGTCATCTAAATGCGCGCGAGCGTTTTCGGTTCCGTTCGGTCTGCTTTCGGACATTCAGGCTGATTTGCGTTTCGCGGCCGTTCCCGGACCTTTGCTCGGAGCCTTGCCGCCTTCTTGCGCCAGGCTCTTGCGCAGAACATCGGCGAGATTGACGACGTTCGTCCTCGGCTCGGGTGCCGGCTTGGGCGGTTTCTTGCCCTTGCGCTTGGCTTCGATCATCGCAACCAGCGCCTGTTCATAAGTATCTTCGAACTTCGACGGGTCGAATTTGGCCGGCTTCTTGTCGATCAGCAATTGCGCGATTTCCTGCATCTCCGGATCGACCTTGCGATCCTTCAGCCCTTCGAACACCGCGTCCGCCGCGACCACTTCATTATGGTTGCGTAATTCCGTCATTACCATGCCCTTGCCCAGCGGTTGGATCAGCACCTCTCGGCCTCGCTGGTAGAGCACGACGCAGGAGCGGGCTGCTACCTTTTTCCTGGCCATGGCGTCCCGGATCACCGCGAAAGCCTCCGTGGAGGGCGCGTCGGCCGGAACGAGATAGTAGGGTTTTTCGAGGTAGCGTGCGTCGATTTCGGCGGCAGGCACGAACTCGCCGATCTCGAGCGTATGCTGCGATACCATCTTCAGTTTCTTGATTTCGTCCGGCTCAATGCGGATGAACTCGCCCTTTTCGACCTCGTAGCCCTTTACCTGCTCGGCCGCCTCGACCGTGTCGCCGGTCTCCTCGTCTATATAGGCGCTCTTGACCGGAAGACCGTCCTTGCGGTTCAGGATCCTGAAATGCACTTTCTCGGCCTCGCTGACGGCGCCGATGATCTTGACGCCACAGGAAACAGATCCGACTTTCATAAAGCCCTTCCAGGCAGCTCGTGGCGTCGCCATGTCGATCACTCATTTGCCGAACGGACGGAACGGCTGCGAGCGGAAATCGTTCCGCCGTGGCAGGCTATTCCATAGGCCCGCCCGGACGAGAACGTTCGTTTCATTTTCGTCAGGGGAATAGCGCAATGGCCAAACGCAGCGCAGGGTTGCTGATCTTTCGCCGAAGCGAAGGACATTTCCAGGTCTTGCTGGTGCATCCGGGCGGCCCATTCTGGGCGAAGAAGGACGACGGCGCATGGTCGATCCCGAAGGGCTTGATCGACGAGAACGAGGACGAGCTAGCGGCGGCAAAACGCGAGGCCGAAGAGGAACTCGGCGTCGCCATCGATGGAGGTTTCGAACACCTTGGCAGCTACCGGCAGCCGGGCGGCAAGCTCGTCATCGCATGGTGCGTCGAGGCGGATTTCGACAGCGACGCCATCAGCAGCAACACCTTCGTCATGGAATGGCCGCCAAGGTCCGGCTCGATGAAGGAATTCGCCGAAGTCGACAGAGCGGGCTGGTTCTCCCTGCCTGAAGCCAACCATAAGATCCTGAAAGGCCAGCGCGCCATGTTGGCGGACTTTGCCAGTCGGCATGGCGACGGATGAATTTGTTTCAGCCCAGTTCTTAAGGGCAGTGCTTGGGCTTCCTCACCGCTCTGCTTTAAGCGCGTTGCGGCCGCAGCGTGCGCAACGTGATCGAATAGCGGTGCTCGGCAACCGGCGGGATGCTGTGCTCCCATTCACTGCGCGCGGCGTCCGTCATCAGATAGGCCGATCTTGGCTCGACGGTGACCGTCTTGCGGTCCCATCGCGTGCCGTTTTTCCGGCGCAGGCGAAAGCTGCACGCGGCCAGCAGGGAAACGCCGGCGACCGCCTCGAAGTGAGGCTTGTCGCGGTGCCAACCGATACCGGCGCCCGGCCGGTACTCATTGATCAGAACCTGCACGAAGGTCTCGGCGGGCAGGCGGGCAAAGGCTGCAACCTTTTCCCTGAGCGGCAGCAGAAAGCCGGGTATCGGCGGTGCCTCGACGACTGCGCGCCGGTCGTAGTCGTAGCGCAGCCCGAAGCCGACTATCCGCCGGTTTGCCAGATGGCCATGAAAGTCGAAAGCCTGAAATGGCTGGCTTGCGAGCTGGCTCGCCAACGCTGCTTCTTCGTCCGGCGTGATCAGTTCGGGCCGGTAGCGGAATCCTTCCGGCCGGTCGTCGGTGGCGGCAAAGAGATCGCCCTGGCGGGCTGCAGCCGATGTCTTGGGCGATGGCATCAACCGTATTTGGTGAAGCCGCCCCGTAGCGGCAAGGCTGCTTCGGCAGCAAGGAACCTCGCTCTCCGTGCAGGGTTATTCACACGACGGCATGGAATGGAGCACTGCCGAGCATTGGACCTGTCGAGGATGCCTTCAACTGCAATCAGGAACATCGATTACCAGCCGGCGACGAGGGTACTCTCCGTATGGTTCGTCCCGAGCGGAAACCGCTATGATTACGAGGACGTGCCGCCGCAGGTCCACGCGGCATTCCGCAAAGCCTCGTCAAAGGGCCGGTTCTTCAACGAGCATATTCGTGACCGGTACAGATACCATCTGGTCGAGCAGAGCCATTCGAACTGAGCCTTCAGGCGCTTCTCAACCACGGTCTCGGTTCTCCGCCATGCCTAGCCGCGCGGTGGCAATGAGCGGACTTCGCAGTTGGCGAGCGACCTGATATTGACCATGGTCCTACCCGAAGCATCGAAAGCCTGGAATGTCCGCCGAAGCCGAAAAAACCGAGCAGCTCCAGCAATTGCTCGACAACCTCGACCTGGCGGGCGCCCTGGACAGTGACAGTTATAAAAGGTTCCTCGACCAGCTGCCGATTGCGATCGCAATTTCCGATTTGGGCGGCGATGAACGTGTTGTTTACGTCAATTCCGAGTTCCAGAAACTGTCAGGCGTTTCCGTCGCAGAGCTGGAGCGCCGCAACTGGGCTGCGCTGAGCGGACAAGGCTTGGGCGAATACAAGGACCGGCCGCTGGCCCGGGCCATCGTCGAGGATATCGATCGCGCGGGGACTTTCAGGATGCAACGTGCCGGCACAGAGCCGGTCATGGTCGACGTTTATTCGAACCTGATCGAGGACGAGCGCGGGCGACGGTCCTTTCGACTGGTCGCCCTTGTCGATGTCACCGCGCACAAGGCAAGCGACAGCGAGGCCTTCGAACAACGCATCCGTGAAAAGGACATGCTGCTGCGCGAATTGCAGCATCGGATGAAAAACAATCTCCAGATGATCACGGCTCTCATCAGGTTGGAGGCCCGCAGCGCGGCGTCACCCGATCAGAAACGCTTCGAGCGTCTCGCCGGCCGCGTCGATGCACTCGCAATTCTTTATCAGGCGCTGTCGGCCGACGAACAGAAGGCCGAAGTTGACCTCGGCGTCTATCTCAGCCAGATCGCTTCCGCAGTGATGACGTCGCACGCCGTGCAAGGCATCCGGCTGGATATGAAGGTCGACACCTATCCCGTGTCCATCAACGTGGCGATGCCAACCGGCCTGGTGGTCAACGAGCTTTTGACGAACGCGCTGAAACACGCCTTTCTGGGTCGCGAAGGCGGGACAATCACGCTGCGCAGTGTTGTCGACGGCGACGGCTTTCGCATCGTTGTCGCCGATGACGGCATCGGCCTGCCCGAAGGCGAGACCTGGCCGAAACCCGGCAAGCTCGGAGCGTTGATCGCGCAATCGCTGACCGAGAACGCCAAAGCCCGGTTCGAGGTGGACTCGACCCCCGGCAAAGGAACGCGAGTGACCATCGTCTTCAACAGATCGGCCGCGCTCGCTTCGTAGCCGCACGAGCAGGGCTGCCGCAAGCGGGGTCATTCGAGGCCATCCGCATCAGCCGGGCCCCTCCATTACCTTGCGCGTGTGGCGGGCGATGACACCTTCTTCGTCGGTCGCCACGACGCGGACTTCGACCTTGCTCTCCGCCTGGCTCATCAGCGCGGCATGGGAGCTGTTGGCTGCCTCGTCGATCGCCACGCCGAGCCAGCCAAGCCTGTCGCAAATCGCTTTGCGGGCCGGAGCCGAGTGCTCGCCGATGCCGCCGGTGAACACCAGGCATTCGAACCCGCCCAGCGTGTTGGCGAGGGCGGCAATCTCCCTGGCGGCGCGGAAGGCGAAAAGCTCCACCGCTTCGCGCGCCCGGCGGTCGTCGCTGGCTTCCAGCGTGCGCATGTCGCCGGAAATGCCGGACACGCCGAGCAGGCCGGATTCCTCGTAGAGCATGTCTTGCAGCGCCTCTCCCGAAATCCCTCTTTCCAATAGCAGGTACAAAAGCACGCCCGGATCGATGGCGCCGCAGCGTGTGCCCATGACCAGGCCGTCAAGCGCCGAAAAGCCCATCGTCGTATCGACGCTTCGCCCGTCGCGCATGGCGCACAGGCTCGCCCCGTTGCCGAGATGGGCGACGATGGTTCTTTTCGCCGCCAGATCGGGCGATATCTGCTTGAGCCGGCCGGCGACATATTCGTAGGAAAGCCCGTGAAAGCCGTAGCGGTGGATGCCGTCTGCCTCATAGTGGCGCGGCAGCGCGAAACGGCTGACCAGAGGCTCGATGGTCCGATGGAAGGCCGTGTCGAAGCATCCGACCTGCGGCAGGTCGGGTCGCAACGCGGCAAGCGCCCGGATCGGCGCGAGGCTGCGCGGCTGGTGCAGTGGCGCAAGCGGCGTCAGCCTGTCGAGAGCCTCGATAATTGTCGGCATCAGGCGGACAGGTTCGACGAACTCGCGTCCGCCATGGACGATGCGATGTCCGGCGGCGATCAGTTTCCTTCCGCCAAGTTCGTTCTCGATCCATTGCAGCATCTGGCCGATGCCCATGTCGCGTGATGCGTCTGCGGCAAGTGGCCGATCGCACTGCAGCTCCCCATCGGCGGCTTTCGCGGTCAGCCTTGGCGCATCGCCCAGATCCAGTGAACCGCGCGAGGCAAGATCCAGCTCGGCGGACGCTGCAAGATCGTAAAGTCGGAACTTGATGCTCGACGAGCCGGCATTCAACGCAAGGATCGATCGTCGCATCAATCGCCGGCCCTCGTCGCGCTGTCCTGTGGCCAGGACCATTTCTGGATCTCGGGCATGTCCTCGCCATGTTCGCGGACATAGGCCGTGTGCTCAGCCAATTTCCCATGCAGCGCCGCGGCAAGATCCTTCGCCCGCTCGGCCAGCCCCGGCACGCGCGCGATCGCGGCGAGCGCCAGATGATAGCGGTCGAGCTGGTTGAGCACCACCATATCGAACGGCGTCGTCGTCGTGCCTTCCTCGCGAAAGCCATGCACATGCATGTTGTCGTGGTTGGCGCGCCGGTAGGTCAGGCGGTGAATGAGATAGGGGTAGCCGTGATAGGCGAAGATGACCGGCTTGGCCTTGGTGAACAGCGCGTCGAATCTGTCGTCGGCAAAGCCATGCGGATGCTCGGAATTCGACTGCAAAATCATCAGGTCGACGACATTGACGACGCGGATCTGCAGGTCCGGAATGCCTGAGCGCAGGATGTCGGCTGCGGCAAGCGTCTCCAGCGTCGGCACGTCGCCGGCGCAAGCGAGAACCACATCCGGATCTTCGCCCTTGGCAACCGTCCCGGCCCATTCCCAGATGCCGGCACCGGCCTTGCAGTGCGCTTCCGCGTCTTCGGCGGACAGCCATTGCGGCGCCGGCTGCTTGCCGGCGACGATGACGTTGATGCGGTTGTAGGTTTTCAGGCAATGGTCGGTGATCCACAGCAGCGTGTTGGCGTCGGGCGGGAAATAGAGCCTGACCGTGTCGGCCTTCTTGTTGGCGACGAAATCGGCAAAGCCCGGGTCCTGATGGCTGAAACCATTGTGATCCTGCCGCCAGACATGCGAGGTCAGCAGGTAGTTGAGCGAGGCGACCGGCTTGCGCCAGGCAAGTTCGCCGGAGGTCTTCAGCCATTTGGCGTGCTGGTTGACCATGGAATCGACAATGTGGACGAACGCCTCGTAGCACGAGAACAGGCCATGGCGGCCGGTCAGCAGATAGCCCTCCAGCCAGCCTTGGCAAAGATGTTCACTGAGCACTTCCATGACGCGGCCGTCACGGGAAAGATGGACGTCGTAGGGCTCGATCCGCTCCATCCAGACGCGGTCCGTAACCTCGAACACGTCGTCGAGGCGGTTGGAGGATGTCTCGTCCGGTCCCATCAGCCGGAAATTCCTGGCCTCGGCGTTCAAGCGGACCACGTCGCGAAGATAGCTTCCGACCGTGCGCGTCGCCTCTCCCACAGTGCCGCCCGGACGCGGTACGTCGAGCGCCAGGCCTTTCCAGTCGGGAAGCACGAGGTCCTGTTTCAGCAGGCCGCCATTGGCGTAGGGGATTGCGCCCATGCGTCGTGACCCCGTAGGTGCCAGCGCCGCGAGCTCCGCCAGGAGATGGCCGCCTTTATCGAACAGTTTTTCCGGCTCGTAACTGCGCATCCAGTCTTCGAGGATCTGGCGGTGCGCCGCATCGCCGCGTGCGTTCGATACCGGTACCTGGTGCGAACGCCAGAAATCCTCGACCTTCTTACCGTCGACCTCTTTCGGCCCAGTCCAGCCCTTTGGGCTGCGCAGCACGATCATCGGCCACAGCGGCCGCTCTCCCTTCCAGCCCGCGGCTCGTGCAGGCTCCTGGATGGAGTGGATCCGGTCGAGCACGGTATCGAGCGTGCGGGCCATCTCCCGATGCATCGCAGCAGGTTCATGACCTTCGACGAAGAAGGTTTCGTAGCCATAGCCGAGGAACAGGCTGCGCAACGCCTCGTCTTCCATGCGGCCGAGGATCGTCGGGCTGGCGATCTTGTAGCCATTGAGATGCAGGATCGGCAGGACGGCGCCGTCGGATGCCGGGTTCAGGAACTTGTTGGAATGCCAGGCCGCGGCGAGCGGACCGGTCTCGGCTTCGCCGTCGCCGACGACGCAGGCGACCACAAGGTTCGGATTGTCGAAGGCGGCGCCGAAGGCATGGACCAGTGCATAACCGAGCTCTCCGCCTTCGTGGATCGAGCCGGGCGTCTCCGGAGCCGCGTGGCTCGGCACTCCGCCGGGAAACGAGAACTGCCGGAACAGCTTTCGCAAGCCGTCTTCGTCCTTGCCGACCTCGGGATAGATCTCGCTGTAGGTCCCCTCGAGCCAGGTGTTCGCGACCATTGCCGGGCCGCCGTGACCCGGACCGCAGATGAACAGAACATCGAGACCACGTTCACGGATGATCCGGTTCAGATGCACATAGATGAAATTGAGGCCGGGTGTCGTGCCCCAATGGCCGAGCAGCCGCGGCTTGATGTGCTCGGGCAGCAAAGGCTCGCGCAAGAGCGGATTGTCGAGCAGATAGATCTGGCCAACCGAAATGTAGTTCGCGGCGCGCCAGTAGCGGTCCATCACATCGATCTGGTCAAGGCCGGTTGTTTGCGCAGTGGTGCGGGCCTCGTCGTTCATAGAAATGCCTCCGGAATACCCTCGTCCGTCGTTATCTGGGGTGGCGTCGCGCCGGAGAAAGGATTTGCCTCGAAATAAGTTAGGGCGGCCGCCAGCGCCGCTTGCCGATCCTGCAACCTGGCGAGCCCGACAAAAGCGGGTCGGTCTTTGGGGAACCTCGGGGCTTGCCAACGGTTAGGAAGGTGCACCGCATTGTATGAATCCAGGCGGACTGCCGAGGCCCTGGGACATGGACCGGCCAAAGTGCCGTTTGAGCAGCTTGGGCGATTGTGGCGGAGGCCCATAGGAGGAGCAGAAAAATGCTCGATCTCTCCCATGCCCGCAACCAAATGGTCGACATTCACTTAAGCCGCCGTGGCATTCGCGACCGCAATGTCCTTCAGGCGATGCGCGAGGTGCCGCGCGAGGCTTTCGTCGAGCCTGGTTTTGAAGAATTTGCCTATGAGGACGGGCCGCTGCCGATCGCCGAAGGTCAGACGATATCGCAGCCCTACATCGTTGCGTTGATGATCGAAATGGCGGAGATCGGAGCCGGTGACCACGTCCTCGAGGTTGGCACCGGCTCGGGCTATGCGGCTGCCGTAATGAGCCGGATCGTCGAACGCGTCTACACGATCGAGCGCCACGCCGCGTTGGCTGAAACGGCAAGGCAGCGGTTTAAAAAGCTTGGCTACGACAATATCGAAGTCCGCACCGGCGACGGCACCAAGGGCTGGCCCGAGGCGGCACCCTTCGATGCGATCCTGGTTGCGGCCGCCGGGCCCGGCGCACCGCTCGCCCTGCAAGAACAGCTCGACGTCGCCGGCCGGCTTATCATCCCGGTCGGCGACGAATTCGACTCGCAGCGCCTGCTCAAAGTCACCCGGACTGGCGCAGCAACTTACACCGAGGAGGATTTCGGCGGCGTGCGGTTTGTTCCACTGATCGGCGAGCAAGGCTGGGGCGAGCCAGGCAGCGACAGCCAAATAGCGGCCGATCTTCCGCACCGGCATCAGCGCAGAAGCAGCCTGCCGCAGATGATAGCGACCGCCGCCGAACCGCTTCCGGATTTCGACGATCCCGCCTTCGGTGCGCTGTTCGACCGGTTTGCCGACCGCCGCGTCGTCTTGCTCGGCGAAGCCAGCCACGGCACGTCGGAGTTCTACCGCGCGCGCGCCGCGATCACTCGCAGGCTGATCGAGAAGCATGGCTTCACCATCGTCGCGGTCGAGGCCGACTGGCCCGATGCCGCGGCGATCGACCGCTACGTCCGTCACCGGCCACCGCGGCCGGGCGCCGATCCGCCGTTCCAGCGCTTTCCCACCTGGATGTGGCGCAACACCGACGTCGCGGCGTTCGTCGACTGGATGCGAGAGCATAATGAGCGGATCAGGATATCCTCCCGGCGGGCCGGGTTCTATGGCCTCGACATCTACAATATGGGCGGGTCGATCGCGGCGGTCTTGCAATATCTCGACCGGATCGATCCGCAGGCGGCAAGGATCGCACGCGAGCGCTATGGCTGCCTGACGCCGTGGCAGAACGACCCGGCCACCTATGGCCGTGTCGCACTCACCTCCGGCTACCAGAAATGCGAGAAGGCCGTGCTCGAGCAATGCCGGGAACTGCTTTCCAGAGAGCTCGACTATGCGCAGCAGGACGGCATCGATTTCCTCGACGCCACCCAAAACGCCCGCCTGGTCGCCTCCGCCGAACGCTATTACCGCACCATGTATTACGGCGGCGCGCAGTCCTGGAACCTGCGCGACACCCACATGTTCGAAACACTGGAGCACCTGCTGCAGGCCCGCGGCCCGGCCGCCAAGGCGGTGGTGTGGGCACATAATTCCCATATCGGCGATGCCCGCTATACCGAGATGGGGATCGTCAGGGACGAAGTGAACATCGGCCAGCTCTGCCGCCAGCGTTTTGGCGACGAGGTTGCCTTGATTGGGCTCAGCACGCATTCCGGGACGGTGGCCGCCGCCACCGACTGGGACGGCGACATGGAAGTGAAACCGGTTCGTCCTTCCCACAACGACAGCTATGAGCGGCTTTGCCATGACAGCGGCGTCTCGCCTTTCCTGCTCGATTTCGAGCGCGACGACACGCTGCGCCAACGGCTTCTGGAGCGCCGGCTGGAACGCTTTATCGGCGTTATCTACCGGCCGGAGACCGAGTTGCACAGCCACTATGCGGATGCCTCGCTCGCCCGCCAGTTCGATGCTTTCGTCTGGTTCGATGAAACCAGTGCCGTGACGCCGCTTGGGCCGGAACATGCGGGGACAGGCCTTCCCGAGACCTATCCTTTCGGGCTGTAGCGAATTTGGACCCTGGGGGAAGCGGAAAATCGAAAGAAGGACGTCACCAATGGCCGGAAAGAAGACTCATGAGCAGCAATTGCGCATCATCGAAGAGCGCGAGAACACGAAAAACGCTGGCAAGGATTTCGACGCGGAAGCGGATTTGAAAAAGACCAGGCAAGAGCGCGAGGCGTTCCGGCGCGGTGCCGAGCTCAGATCGGACCCCAAGGACATTGCCGATCCCGACGACCGCAACATCATCCGCGGCGAGCACCAGGAAAGCGCCCACAACAAGCATCGCGCCGACCGCTGAAACGGCGGGATCGCTTAACGTTAAGACAGTATGGCGCCGGTTCCCGTTCCCCGATCTGACGGATGCAGCGTTCGTGGCCGCAAATTGGCGGACGAGGGCGCCGTCTTGATCCCCTCGGCGCTATTCAGCAAAAAATGTCGCGGCGACAGCAATTGAGACGAGGCTCAGCATCGCCAGGCCTGCCCTGGCGACATGCGAAGTCTCCCAGACGTTGCGCAAATCTCTCCAGTCGCCGGTCTGCTTTCGAGAAAACATTGAAAAAAACGTCGCGGCTGATTGCGGCATGGCAACGTCTTGCACCCAGAAATTATTGACGGGATGCGTGACCAACCAATAGGTCGCATGTTCCGCCAGCAGGAAGACAAGCGCCGCCAAGGTCCACCAGAATCGAGCGCTTGGATAAGGCGTCAGGTAGAGCAGGATGGCGAGTGCAATGATGCCGCCGATCTCGGCAAACCCGCCGATCGTGAAGCCGGGATAGTAGATCGCCTGCACTGATTTGTAGGTAGCCTCCTTGAGGCGCAACTTGCCCGGCAACTCCAAAGCGTGCGCAAGCGACAGCGCCATCGTGACAGCGACCAGAAGAAGGCGGCGATCATCAATACGCGCATGTTCCTGCTCCCTGACCACAGCGTGGTTGGTGATCCGGTAAAGGCGACGCCACCCGACTTCCCTGCAGGCCGGTTCGGTCATTCCCCGATCTGGCTGGTCGACCGTTCGTGGAGTGTGGCGCCGGTCTGCGCGTCGACCGCGACCATGCTGACCTCGTAGCCCCAGAGCTTGCGGATATGGCGCAGCGTGGCGTCACGGCTGCCGCCTTCCAGCACGATGCCGTCCTTGACCTTGTGCTGCAGGCGCAGATGCCGGTCGCCGAGCAGGTCCACGTCCACCACCTGGATGTCCGGCCGGCTGGCGCCGATGTCGTAGCTGTGGGCGAGTGCGGCGCGGACGCTCTCGTAGCCGCGCTCATTGTGTATCGAGGCGACTTCGTAATGCGGGTCGTTGGCGGCATCGGCAAGGACAAAGAACCGCCATTTCCGTATCAGGGTAGGGCTCAGATACTGGCGGATGAAGGACTCGTCGCGATGGTTGGCCCAGGCGTCCAGCAAGGTCTGGCGCCAGTCGCCATTGCCGGCGATATCGGGAAACCAGTCGCGGTCCTCAGCCGTCGGCGCGGTCGAGATGCGCTGGATGTCCTGCATCATGTCGAGACCCAGCGCGTAAGGATTGATACCGGAAAAGCGCGTATCGTCGAACCCTGGCTGGAAGATCACGTTCGAATGGTTGCGCAGGATTTCCAGCATGGCACCTTCGCCGATCAGGCCGCGGTCGAACAAAAGGTTCATCAGCGTGTAATGCACGAAGGTGGCGCAGCCCTCGTTCATCACCTGCGTTTGCCGCTGGGGATAGAAATACTGCGCGATCACGCGGACGATCCGGATGACCTCACGCTGCCACGGTTCCAGGATCAGGCTGTTCTTCTCCAGGAAATAAAGCAGGTTCTCCTCGGGCAGCTTGAGCGATTTCTTGCGCTCCGTCATGGTATCCGTTTCGCGGACCTTGGTGCCGTCCTTGGAAGGCGGCAGCGTGCGCCACAGATCGTTGTAGGAACGTTCCTCGTATTCCAGGCGCTCGCGAATCCCCTCGCGCTGCTTTTCCGACGACAGCTTCGGCGGCCGGTGATATCTGAACACGCCCTGTTCCATCAGCGCATGTGCGGCATCGAGGATCTCTTCCACCGCATCGACGCCGTGCCGCTCTTCGCAGCGGGCAATATAGCCCTTGGCAAAGTCGAGATAGCTGAGGATGGCGCCGGCGTCCGTCCACTGCCGGAAAAGATAATTGTTCTTGAAGAAATGGTTATGGCCGAGCGCCGCGTGCGCCGTCACCAGCGCCTGCAGGGCCATGGTGTTTTCCTCCATCAGATAGACGATGCAGGGATTGGAATTGATGACGAGTTCGTAGGCCAGCCCTCGCCCACCTTTGCGGTAGAGCAATTCCTGGTAGAGGTAGTGCTTGCCGAACGACCAATGCCGGTACATCAGCGGCATGCCGACAGAGGAATAGGCGTCGAGCATCTGTTCGGACGAGATGATCTCCATCTGCACCGGATAAACGTCGAGGTGGAACTCTTCGGTGGCGACCGCCTCGATGGTCTCGTAGGCGCGCGACAGCGTCCTGAAATCCCAGTCGGAACCGGAAAACAGCAACCCGGATTTGCTCGCCATCAGCCCCCTCTTTCACCGCTCTTTTGATAACCCGGCTGTCTGGCGAAGAGTTGGCGGAAAACCGGGTAGATGTCGGCCGCCGTGGCGATGCGGCTCATCTGGAAGTTCGACCATCTCAGCTTGACCGCACTGTAGGCACGCCACAGCGACGTGCCGTTGTCGGTAGCGCCGAAGATGTGGCTCTCACGCTCGTCGAGGATCTCGACATAGGCAAAATACTGGCAAAGCCGCATGATCTGTTCGTCGAGAAGGGCGATGCAGCGCTCGGAATCGGTGACGAAATTGTCGCCGTCCGAGGCCTGGGCGACATAGATGTTCCATTCGCGGCTGGGATAGCGTTGCTCGACGATGCGGTGCATCTCCTCGAGCGCCGTGGAAACCACCGTGCCGCCGCTCTGGGTGTTGTAGAAGAAGGTTTCCTCGTCCACCTCCTGCGCCTCGTGCGTGTGGCGGATGAAGACGACCTCGGTCCGGTCATAGCGCCGCTTCAGGAACAGGTGCAGCAGCACGAAGAAGCGCTTGGCCAGATCCTTCTCGCGTTCGCCCATCGAACCGGACACGTCCATCAGGCAGAACATCACCGCATTGGCGTTCGGCACCGGCTGGGCGTCGAAGCGGTTGAAGCGGATATCGACCGGATCGACAAAGGCGATCCGCTTGCGGCGGCGCTCCAGCCGCTCAAGCTCTTCCTGCAGCGCCACGATGCGCTGCCGCATCTCGGCGTTTTGCGGCTTGGCCTCCAGCGTCGCGATCTCCTGCGCGACAGCGTCGACCGCCTCCTGCTTGGGACGCCTGAGCGCTATGCGGCGGCCATGGCTGTTGCGCATCGTGCGTCCGACATTGATGTTGGTCGGCGAGCCGGTCGCGGCGAAGCCGGCCCGGCGCGGCTTGAAGGCGAGGATCTCCTTGAGGTTGAGCTTGACCATATCAGGCAGTTCGAGGTCTTCGAAGAAGAGGTCGAGCACCTCTTCGCGCGACAGCACGAAACGGAAATCGTCCTCCGATTCGGTTCTCCCCGGGGCGGATCCCATGCCGCCGCCCTGGCCCGGCTTGGGCAGCCGGTCGCCTGGGGCAAAATGCTTGTTGCCGGGCAGGACGTGCTGGCGGCTGCCGCTGTTCCGGGCATCGTTGAAGCTCGGCTCGCCGGTGCCTCGCGCCGGCATCGAAACGGCATGCTCGGCGTCCACGTCGGCGATCTTGCCGGTGCGGATCTGATCGCGGATGGTGCGCTTCAACTCTTCGCGCGCCCGCCGCAGGAAACGCTGCCGGTTGCCGAGGCTTTTGTCCTTCGGGTTCAGTCGGCGATCGATGAAGATCGGCATATGTTACCCCGGGCTGGCTTCAACCCGCCTTGTTCACCCGCATGTACCAGTCCACCAGCCGGCGGACCTGGCGCTCGGTGTAACCGCGCTGGATCATCCGCTGCACGAATTCGGTATGCCGCTTCTCCGTCACGCTGTCTTGCTTGGAGCCGAAGCTGATCACCGGCAGCAGATCTTCGACCTGCCCGAACATCCGCTTCTCGATGACTTCGCGCAGCTTTTCATAGCTTGTCCATGACGGGTTACGGCCGTGGTTTCTGGCCCGCGCGCGCAGCGTGAACTTCACCACTTCGTTGCGGAAGTCCTTGGGATTGGCGATGCCGGCCGGCTTTTCGACCTGCGACAGTTCGTTGTCCAAAACCTCGCGATTGAGGATCTGGCCGGTATCGGTATCCTTGAAGTCCTGATCCTCGATCCAGGCATCGGCATAGGCGATGTAGCGGTCGAACAGGTTCTGGCCGTATTCGCTGTAGGATTCCAGATAGGCCTTCTGGATCTCGTGGCCGATGAACTCGGCATAACGGGTGGCGAGCTCCGACTTTATGAAATCGAGATAGTCCGCCTCGGTTTCCTTCGGGAACTGCTCGCGCTTGATCGCCTCTTCCAGGATGTACATCAGATGCACCGGATCGGCGGCGACCTCTTCGGTGTCGTAGTTGAAGGTCTGCGACAGGATTTTGAAGGCGAAGCGGGTGCTGACGCCGGTCATGCCTTCATCGACACCGGCCGCGTTTCGGTACTCCTGGACCGACTTCGCCTTGGGATCGGTTTCCTTGAGGTTCTCGCCGTCATAGACGCGCATCTTGGTGTAGAGCGGCGAATTGTCGTGTTCGGCCAGGCGGGTCGAAACGGTGAACCGGCTGAGGATATCGAGCACTTCCGGAGCGCAGGGGCTGGAGGCCAATTCGCTTTCGCGCAACAGCTTCTCGTAGATCTGCCGCTCTTCCGTGACCCGCAGGCAATACGGCACCTTGACCACCAGGATGCGGTCGAGGAACGCCTCGTTGTTCTTGTTGTTCTTGAACTGCAGCCATTCCGATTCGTTGGAATGGGCAACGATGATGCCCTGATAGGGGAAAGCGCCGAAATTCTCGGTGCCGTTGTAGCTGCCTTCCTGGGTCGCGGTCAGCAGCGGATGCAGCACCTTGATCGGCGCCTTGAACATCTCGACGAATTCGAGCAGTCCTTGCGTCGTCCGGTTCAGGCCGCCGCTATAGGAATAGGCATCCGGATCGGACTGGCTGAAGTTTTCCAGCTGCCTGATGTCGACCTTGCCGACCAGGGCCGAAACGTCCTGGTTGTTCTCGTCGCCCGGCTCGGTCTTGGCGATGCCGATCTGGCGAAGCCTGGACGGCATCAGCTTGACGACGCTGAATTTGGAGATGTCGCCGGACAATTCGTCGAGGCGCTTGGCCGCCCAGGGCGAGATCAGGCCGTTCAGCCGCCGCCGGGCGATGCCGTATTTGTCCTCCAAAAGGTCGCCCATGCGGTCGGGGTCGAACAGCCCGAGCGGCGATTCGAAGACCGGGCTGACCTGGCCGCCGACCTTCAGCGTATAGATCGGACGCTGCTCCATCAGCCTTTTCAACTGCTCCGCAAGCGAGGACTTGCCGCCGCCGACCGGGCCGAGGAGATACAGGATCTGCTTGCGTTCCTCGAGCCCTTGCGAGGCATAGCGGAAATAACCGGCGATACGCTCGATCGTATCCTCCATGCCGTAAAAGTCGGCGAAGGTCGGATAGATCTTGATCGTCCGGTTCGAAAAAATACGGCCGAGCCGCTCGTCCTTGCTGGTATCGACAAAGGTCGGCTCGCCGATCGCCTCGACCATCCGCTCGGGCGCCGAGGCGTACATCGACTTGTCCTCGCGGCAGGCAAGCAGATATTGCTGGAGGCTTATCTCCTCCTGCGCCGCATTCTTGTAAACCTCGGAAAACAGATCGAAGACGTCGGATTGATTCTCACGCATGGTATTCCTAGCCCCGGAGCCGGTGTGGCTGCACGTTTGTCTCTTGAACAACCAAATGTCGGAAAGCCCTTGTGGTTCCCTTCACTTTGCAGAGAGTGCCTGTGACCGAATGATAAGACTCTAGATAAGAGCATCCTGCATGCCGACAAGGCGTGGAACGTCCTGCTCGAGGCACAAAATCCTGAATCACGCCACGCGGTGCGGGCGACCTCCGACAAGACGGAGGAACGGTTCTGGTCCTTCCCGGTTGTGAGGGAAAGGAGACGGTTCGATGTTTGAGACTAGTTTGTGGTTGCTCGTTGTTGCAGGCGGTCCACTGCTGCTGGCAATCCTGATCGCCTACGCCCTGCTCACCCAGCGCCGTCGCGGCCCGGCGGAGCGCAGGGAAAGCGAGCGCGCGACCGAGCGCCTGTACCAGGAAAAGAAGGACTGACCGACGGGATCGCAGCTCAGCTGCGGGCAACCGCCAGCCCGGCCACTTTTTCGGCGCGCAGCAGCATGCCGAACAGGTCACGCGGCTCATCGGGATCGGCCAGAAGGTCTAGTTCCTCGTAAAGGCCGGTCCGCTGAAGCTGATCGCGGACGTAGCGTAGCGCGGAAAAATCCTCGATCGCAAAGCCGACGGAATCAAACAGCGTGATCTGTCCGGCGTCCGTCCGGCCTGCTGCCTTTCCTGTCATCACCTGCCACAATTCGGTGATCGGATGGTCCGCATCGAGCTGCTGGCTCTCGCCTTCGATGCGCGTCTGCGGCGGATATTCGACGAAAATATCCGAGCGCAGCAGAATGTCGCGATGCAGCTCGGTCTTGCCCGGGCAGTCGCCGCCGACCGCGTTGATGTGCACGCCGGACCCGACCATGTTGTCGGTCAGGATTGTTGCCGATCGCTTGTCGGCGGTTACCGTGGTGATGATCTGTGCACCTTCAACGGCCTCCTGCGCCGACGCGCAGAGCTTGATGTCGAAACCCATGCCGGCAAGGTTCTTCATGCATTTGGTCGAGGCCGCCGGGTCGATATCGTAGAGGCGCAGCCTGTCGACGCCAAGCAGCGCCTTGAACGCAATAGCCTGAAATTCCGATTGCGCGCCGTTGCCGATGATCGCCATGCATCTGGCGGCCCCGGGAGCGAGGTATTTCGCCGCGACCGCCGAGCTGGCCGCCGTTCGCAGGGCAGTCAGGATGGTCATTTCCGAAAGCAGCATCGGATAGCCGTTGCCGACATCGGCAAGCACGCCGAAAGCGGTCACGGTCTGGCGGCCGTCACGCGTGTTCTTCGGATGCCCGTTGACGTATTTGAAGCCGTAAAGCTGCCCGTCGCTGGTCGGCATCAGCTCGATGACGCCGTCAATGCTGTGCGAGGCGACGCGCGGCGTCTTGTCGAACAGCTCCCAACGCCTGAAATCCTCTTCGATATAGGCGGCAAGCTCGACCAGGAAGCGCTCGATGCCGATGGCAAGCACCAGCTTCATCATGCGGTCGACGCTGACGAACGGAACGATGTTCAAATTGACGGTCATGGCTCAGAACCCCCTCGTCGGGCGATCCATGATCCGCCGGCCCATCAGGCTTGCGGTCAGGTCGACCAAAAGCGTGGCGGTGCGGCCGCGCTCGTCGAGAAAGGGGTTGAGTTCGACCAGGTCGAGACTGGTGACGAGCCCGCTGTCATGCAGCATTTCCATCGCCAGATGCGCCTCGCGGAAGGTGGCGCCGCCGGGAACGGTGGTGCCCACCGCCGGCGCGATCGACGGGTCGAGAAAATCGACATCGAGGCTGACATGGAGCATGCCGTTGGCGGCGCTCACCCGTTCGAGAAAGGCGCGAAGCAGTTGCGCGATGCCGTGCTCGTCGATCGAACGCATGTCGTGGACCGTCACGCCGGCTCTGCGCAACGCATCCCGTTCCGCCAGGTCCACGCTGCGGATTCCCAGCGCGCATATGCGAGCCGGGTCCACCTGCGCCGCGAGGCGGGGGAAATAGCCCTCGAAGCCGGGCTGCCCGCTGGCATAGGCCAGCGGCACGCCATGCAGATTGCCGCTGGTCGTCGTGTCGAGCGTATGAAAATCGGGGTGGGCGTCGAGCCACAGCACGAAGAGCGGCCGGCCGGCATTCGCTGCCCGGCGGGCAATGCCGGCGAGCGTGCCGGCCGAAATGCTGTGGTCGCCGCCGAGAAAGATCGGCATTGCGTCGGCGCTCGCAGCATAGGCGGTTTCGCTGATCGCTGCCGTCCAGGCGGCGATTTCCGGCAGCGCCTTCACCACCGCGTTGCCGTGTACGACAGGGCGCATGTCGGCAGGGACAATCGTTCCGAGGTCGGTCAGCGTATGGCCAAGCTCGGTCAGCGCGCCGGCCAGACCGGCCGTGCGCAGCGCGCTCGGCCCCATCTCGCAGCCCATCCGGCCAGAGCCGGCCTGGATCGGTGCTCCCACGATCACGCAGTGCATTCTCGTACCCCACCAAATTACGATGCCTTTAGTGAACCCCGCATCGCTGGCAGAATGAACATATCAAATTGGCAAATTTGTCGAAGTGCCTTACCATAGTGGCAGCATCTACTTCCGTTGTGAGCAATCATGGACCAGCTCGACGAGCAGATCATCACCTCTTTGCGGCATGACGCCCGGCGCAGCATTTCCGACCTTGCCGTTAGCCTGGGTGTCTCCCGGGCAACGGTAAGGTCCCGGATCGAGCGACTTGAAAGAGACGGCGTCATCGTCGGCTACACCGTCATTCTACGCGCCGACGCAGTCGATCAGCGGGTGCGTGGCATCATGATGATCGAAATCGAAGGCCATGCCGCAGATCGCGTCATCCGGGCGCTGGGCGGCTTCTCCGAGGTCTCGACGATCCACACCACCAATGGCCGTTGGGATCTGGTGATAGAACTCGGAACCCAGACGCTGAGCGAGTTCGATGCGGTGCTGAGACGTATCCGCCTGATCCCCGGAATTACCGGCAGCGAAACAAGCCTGCACCTGGCAACGCCGCGCACCACCAAAGCGCGGCTGTGACCTTCGCCCGTGACCTGTAGCGGTAACGAAGCTACGGAACCTTCAATTGCCGCCGCGGTTAGAGCAATTCCAGGAAAAGCGTGGAACGATTTTCCGTTCGGAATTGCGTCAAAACAAAAAGATTGAGCGGTTCGGCGTTTCCGCGAAACCGTTCCAAGCCCACACAGCCTTCTTCGAGGGAGAACAAGCATGGCTCACGCCCAGCAAGAACTCGTCGAATTCGTTATCAGCAAAGCCTTCAATCCGGTCATGCGGGCCAAACCCGACGGAAAATCCGATGCCGAGCGCAAGATGCTCGAACATGTTCAGCAGGCCACGAAGACCGAGATCGAGCGCTATCGCCGTTACGGCTCGGCTGAGGAGGTCGCGACCAATTTCAAGCGCGACCTGAATTCCGACGCTGCCAAAAAGTTGCACGCCCAGCTGCGACGCCTGCATCTGCCGACGATCGAGGACATTCGCGACGACTTCGAGGACAAGGCCCGCGCGTTAGGCGTCAAGGCCTAGCCGTAGATCCGCGACCGGTCGTCCTCGGTGACGTCCGTCCGGTTGTCATCACAATCCGTCCTTGGTCGGAGGCCACCCTGACCGAACCGTCTCGGGGATGTTGTCCGACGTCAGCTCGCCCCGATTGAGCTTTTCAATCGCTTCACCGGCTTCGCTCTCATCGAGACCGGAAAGCGGCAACCCGCCGACCACGACGGCTTCGTCGCTCTCGCTGTCATAGACCTCCCAGAGGCCTTCCGGATCCTGTCGTTTGTCGTAGGGCATGGCCACTCCTCCAGGCAACGCCGCTATTGTACGGCCGCTACCCATTTCAGGGCCTGAGCCTTTTCGTCTTCCGGGAACACCCGCGCCTCGATTTGCGGAAACAGCGCGTCCGTCATTTCCGTGGCTGCCTTGATCCACTGCTTGTCGGAAATCACGGCGGCACGTTTGAAGCGGTGGAGCTCGCGGAGTTTGCTCAGCCCATACTGCAGGTCGCGCCGTAAGGCGCCAGCCGTCATGTCTTCGAAATCGGTAAGGTCAGTCAGGACGCCGATGTCCTTGTGGTCGCTCAGTTTCTCTTCGATGGCCGGGGTGATTTTTTCGTAGTCCTCCGCCGTCACAGTGCCGGCGACACGAAAGGCAGCGACGTTTTGGGGAGCGGAAATCATCTCGATCATTTTTTCCTCCGGTTTCTGAATGGCTGGCTGCCTGAAACAAACTCGGGCCATTCGCGGATGTTCCCTGCCAAAAGCGTGTTCACTTCGACCTAAAATGACGATCGGCTGGCTTCCTGACGGGTCCTCGGATCGCCTGCGTGACGACGGTATAACGCGTGATTTGGCCCTCCACGGGGTCCTCTCCGTGGAAGTGGATTTCTGCATCCAGCGGCATCTGCGCGGTGTTGCCGAATTGCTTGACCGCGCACGCATGCACGAGCTGTACGTCGGGGTCACGCATCATGGCCTCCATTGCCGCAAGCTCTGCCGTGCTGCTGCCGCCGATCCGCCAGCTGGCTTCCAGCACACCCGATCGCCAGATGCCCGAGGAATCGACACCTTGGCCGATGTCGTAGTTGCGCCTCGAGGCGAAGAATCCGGGATGGCCAAGCATCGCCGCGTCGTAGGTCCTCGCCTGCGCCACAGCCAAAGTCAGCGCCGGAGACAGCTGCAGCCTGTCGAGCGCTTCCCATCCGCCGCGCACGACGACCAGATCGGATCCGCCGTAAACGGGCTGTCCGGCATTGTCGGCGGTCATCCGCTGCACGCCATAATAGCTGACCGATGTTCCGTCGATCGCGGTTCTGCCAATGCTCAGCGTGACAATGTCGCGAAGCTCCGTTTCGAGAACAAGCCCGTATTCGCTTAGGTCGGAGGATGGATATCGTTCCAGCAGCCTTTCGATATCGGCGACCGTCGCGGCGGTGTGCTGGTCGCGGCCCCGCGAAGCGCGCGGTGGCTTGAACCGGACCAGCCCGAGCTGCAGCAGACGTTCCGCTGCGCGCAGCGCGTCATCGCGTGAAAATGCGGTGTAGCCGGGCAGTACGGCCGCGCCGACGGCGCTGCCGAAGCCGGCTGGCCAATCTTTTGGCCGTGCCGCCGACCCGTCCACCAGCTCGTGGGTTATGGCCTTGGTGGTTGCGAGGCGCCAGGGCACCACACCGCCGAAGAGGTCGTCGGGCCCGTTGATGCCCAGTTGGACCGCATCGGCGGCAAGCAGGCTGTCGTCCGGCACGAAATACAGCCCGCCGTTGTCACCGCCCCAGTCACGCAGGCCCTGGCGGAAGGAAAATCCCTTCAACGCCGCAATCGTGCGCGCGACGGCAGCGACGGTCTCCCATTCGTGGGCATAGATGGTCTCGCCGCCCGGCGCGGAGAACGCGACCACAACACCTTTTGCTCCGCCCGATTGTGTGCCGCTTAGCCCGGTCATGTCGCGCCGCCCTTCGTCCATTGCCGGGCCCATTGCCGTTATTCCGCGGCGATGCGTCCGAACCGAAAAACCCGCTTCCTCGGCGAATGTTCCGGGCAACGGCGCGCTATCCGGTTTGACCGAGTTGCGGCGATCGGAACATCGGCGGCTCATGGTTTTTATGCGGGAGCCTCAGACAGGGTGATGGATGTGCTCAAGGAGGCCGCGCCCCGCGCCCTGGGAGCGGCCGAGGTCGTCGACACATTCGAACGGGCTTGAGACCGAGCTGGCTGTCGCATGAACTGCGGCCAACGGCCGGAACTGTCACTAGCGGTTCATGTTCATGATCGCATTCGTCGGCATCAAATTGTGGTCGAGGTTGGCCATGATCCAGATCGAGCCGCCGATCACCAGGACGACGATCAGCACGCCGAAGGCAAGCGCCAGGGCGTTGTTGGTGTTGTCCGGCCCCGTCGTGATATGCAGGAAGAAGACGAGATGCACGCCCATCTGCGCGATCGCCAGCACAATCAGCGCCACCGGGATGCCCGGTGCCCATATAAGGTTGCTTCCGAGCAACCAGAACGAGGCGATGGTCAACAGCGTTGCCAGCCCGAGGCCGATCACATAGCCGCGTAACCCGGATCCGACCTCGGCGTCGCCGAGGTATTCGTCACCCGGCGCCGTATCGATGTCGTAGCGCTCCAGGCCATCGGTGTCGCGCCTTTGCGCATGGCGGTCGTCAGCATTGCTCATCGACTTGCTCCCAGGAGATAGACCACCGTGAACAGGGCGACCCAGATGATGTCGAGGGCGTGCCAGAACAGGCTGAAGCACATGAAACGCCGAAGAATATCGTCGCGGAATCCCTTGGCGAAGATCTGCGCCATCATCGTGAGCAGCCACAGCAGCCCCGCCGTCACGTGCAGGCCATGGCATCCCACCAGCGTGAAGAACGCCGACAGGAAAGCACTGCGCGTCGGTCCGGCATCGCGGGCAATCATATGCGCGAACTCGCGCAGCTCGAGCAGGATGAAGCTGGCGCCGAGCACGAAAGTGAGAGCCATCGCAACATAGAACCAGGAGCTTCGCCGCGCGGTCACGGCGAGGCTGGCGAGACCGCAGGTAAAGCTCGACAACAGCAGGGCCGCCGTCTCGATCGCGACGTTGCGCAGGTCGAACAGCTCGGCTCCGCTTGGTCCGCCCGCCGTCTTGCCCGCCAGCACAGCGTAGGCCGCAAAGAAGGCCGAGAACATCACGATGTCGCTCAGAAGGAAGATCCAGAAGCCGTAGCCGACGACGATCCGGATCGGTGCCGGTCCGCCGTCGCCATGGCCGGGGGCATGGCCGTGCCCGCGATGGCCGAGGTGGTAGGGGTCACGCTCTCGAACGTCGATCGCGGTCATGGCCTTGGCCCCGTATACGTGGCCAGCGCCTCGCGGCGGGCACTTCGGTTGGCGCGGTCGATCCGGGCGACTTCGGCGGCAGGAATGACGTATTCGGGTATGTCGCGCCACGCGAATACGACGAAGGTGGCGAAAGCACCGAGCGCGCCGAGCGCCACCATCCACCAGATGTGCCAGATGAGGGCGAAACCCATCACGGTCGCAAAGAAGGCGCAGATGAACCCGGTGGGACTGTTGCGCGGCATCTCGATCGGCTCGTATTCAGGCTCGTCGCGCAGCCGGTTTTGCTCGCGTGCCCGCTGCTTGATGCTCCAGTAGGGCTCTTCGCCCTCGACATGCGGAAGCGCGGCGAAGTTGAAGACCGGCGGCGGCGAGGGTGTGGCCCATTCCAACGAACGGCCGTCCCAGGGATCCCCGGTGACATCGCGAAGCGCCGCGCGCTGTCGGATGCTGACGACGAGCTGAATGATCTGGGCGACCACGCCGGCGGTGGTGATTAACATGCCGGCGCCGGCAACCAGCACCCAGGGATACCAGGCCGGCACGTCGAAATGCTGCATGCGGCGGGTCATGCCGAGCAGGCCGACGGTGTAGAGCGGCACGAAGGTGGCGTAGAAGCCGATCAGCGTCAGCCAGAAGGCCAGCTTGCCCCAGCCCTCGTGCAGCCGGAATCCGAATGCCTTGGGAAACCAGTAGGTATATCCCGCGAAGGCGCCGAACAGCACACCGCCGATGATGACGTTATGGAAATGCGCCACCAGGAACAGGCTGTTGTGGAGCAGGAAATCGGCCGGCGGCACGGCCAGCAACACGCCCGTCATGCCGCCGATGACGAACGTCACCATGAAGCCCAGCGACCACAGCATTGGCGTCGCGAAGCGGATGCGGCCGCCATACATGGTGAACATCCAGTTGTAGATCTTCACGCCGGTACCGACAGCGATAATGCTGGTGGCGATGCCGAACGCGGCGTTGACGTCGGCGCCGGCTCCCATGGTGAAGAAGTGGTGCAGCCACACCATGAAGGAGACGATGCAGATGAAGAGCGTCGCGGCCACCATCGAGCGGTAGCCGAACAGCGGCTTGCTGGAGAACGTGGAGATAACCTCCGAGAAGATGCCGAACGCCGGCAGGACGAGGATGTAGACCTCGGGATGGCCCCAGGCCCAGATCAGGTTCACGAACATCAGCATGTTGCCGCCGGCTTCATTGGTGAAGAAATGAAAGCCGAAATAGCGGTCGAGCGTCAGCATCGCGAGCGTCGCGGTGAGGACCGGGAACGCGGCGACGATGAGCAAGCCGGCGGCGAGTGAGGTCCAGCAGAACATCGACATCCTGAGGTAACTCATGCCGGGCGCCCGCATCTTCAGGATCGTGGTGACGAAATTGATGCCGGTGAGCAGCGTTCCGACGCCCGCTATCTGCACTGCCCACAGATAATAATCGACGCCGACGCCCGGCGAGTAGGCGGTCTCGCTGAGCGGCGGATAGGGCAGCCATCCGGTGCGCGCGAATTCGCCGATCACCAGCGAGATGTTGACCAGCAGCGCACCGGTGGCGGTGAGCCAGAAACTCACCGAGTTGAGCGTTGGAAAGGCAACGTCGCGGACGCCGAGCTGCAGCGGCACGACCAGGTTCATCAGGCCGATGACGAACGGCATCGCCCCGAAAAAGATCATGATGGTGCCGTGGGCGGAAAAGACCTGGTTGAAGTGGTCGGGCGGCAGATAGCCGGGCGCCTGGAAGGCGAGGGCCTGCTGGGACCGCATCATGATGGCGTCGCTGAAGCCGCGCAGCAGCATCAGCAGCGCCAGCAGCGTGTACATCACGCCAATCCGCTTGTGATCGACGCTGGTGATCCATTCGCGCCACAGATAGGGGAAATGGCCGGCCAGGAAGACCCAGGCCAGCACACCGAGGATTGCCAGGGCGACGACCGCCGAGGCGATCATCGGCAGAGGCTGATCGAACGGGATGACGTCCCAGCTCAATTTTCCGAGCATTGTCAGCCTCCTGTCTTGGGCGATACGCTCGGCTCGGGGCGACCGGCCTGGGGGCCGGGCGCGGGCGGAACGCCCTGCGTCGCGATTTCATGGAAAAGGTCCGGCTCGACCGAGCGATAGGTCGAAGGCGGCACGTCCAGGCTCTGTCTGGCCAGTTCCTGGTAGCTGGCCCTGTCGAGTGCCTGTCCTTGGCTTCGCGCCGAATTGACGAACGCGTCGAAGGCGTCGACCGCGACAGCATGCAGCACGAATTGCATGCCTGGAAAACCGTCGCCGCTGAAGTGGGCCGACCGCCCATAAAATTCGCCCTGCTGATCCGCCTGCAGGTGAAGCTGCGTCGTCATGCCGTTCATCGTGTAGATCATGCCGCCAAGCTGAGGCACGAAGAACGCATTCATGACACTTGCCGAGGTAAGCGAGAAATGCACCGGCCTGCCCGCCGGCACCACGAGCCGGTTGATGCTCGCGACATTCTGCTCGGGGTAGATGAACAGCCATTTCCAGTCGAGCGAGACGACCTGCACCTCAAGCGGCTGTTGCTGGGAATCCAGCGGCTTCATTGGATCGAGGTCATGCGACCCGATCCAGATGATGCCGCTCAGAAACAGGATGACGAGGATGGGGATCGACCAGACCACCAGTTCGATGCGTCCGGAATAGGCCCATTCCGGCAGATACCGCGCTCTTGTGTTGGTTTCCCGGAACCACCAGGCAAAGCCGAGCGTCGCCACGATCGTCGGGATGACGATGGCCAGCATGATGGCAACCGAATTGAGCAGGATCGTGCGCTGCGCCGCGCCGACTGGCCCGTGAGGGTCGAGCACGCCGCCCTGGCAGCCGGCAAGCAGCCCGGCAAGTAGCGTCGTCGCGCCGACGCGGCCAAGAACGGCACAGTTTCGAACGATCGCCCTCGGCAACATGAGATCTCGCCGTTTCCTGAAAACCGATTGGAACGTTGCAGGCAGCGTGGCTGCCAACCCCGAATGTGCGCGCCGGTGTGCTCCTGGCGACAGTTTCTTCACGCACGCGGCTCCGGCTGGCAGAACCACATGCCGTGGATGTCGTTAAGCGGTCAACCTGTCGAGAACCCCTCCAAATCCTAACAAACCAGCGGCAAATCCCCCGCAACCAAAGCCAAATCTTAAGAAACCAGAAACAGTACCCAGATCGAAGTTATCGCCAGAAACGTGGCGAATGCCAAGGCGGCAAACCGGTTCATGGCCGCGCCCACAGTTGGGCCATTTCGTCCGCTCCCTACGACTCGGCGCTGAATCCAGTGACGCTGCCCAATGATGCTGCTCAAGATGGTTGCGCCAACCGAACGTATGTTCGTCGCGAAAGTTCCAAAAAGCCAGACCCGTCGCAGCCTTTGGTTGAAGGCCGGCGACAATGCGATGCGCACCAGCGGCGGTTGGGCGGTTTCCCTGCCAAACGGAGCCGAGACTGGTTTTGCGTATGTAAAAATTACTTGTCTAGGTGAAAATAGTTGCTACTAATCGGCTGGGCAGTTCAGGGAGGAATTTCGGGCATGACAAGACTGCGCGGTCTCGCGTGGGATCACCGACGCTGCTGGGGTCCGCTCGACGCCAGCATCGGGCCGTATTGTGCCGCCAATCCCGGTCTTGAGATCGAATGGGACCGCCGCAGCCTCTACGAGTTCGGCGAGGGCGCGCTTGGTCCGGTGCTCGGCGCCTATGATCTTGTCGTGTTCGACCATCCGTTCATCGGCGATATTGCCGAAGGCGGGCTGATGGTGCCGTTCGATTTGTCGGCTGAGCAGCGCCGCGGCTTCGAACGGGATTCGGTCGGCGCATCCTGGCAATCCTACGCAAGGGACGGGCGCCAATGGGCGTTGCCGATCGATGCTGCCTGCCAGGTTGCCTCGTATCGCCCCGATCTCCTGGAGCGCTACGGGCCGCTGCCGCGCAGCCATGACGAGGTGCTGGAGCTCGGCCGGCGCGCCTTGAAGGACGGCAAATGGCTTGGGCTGCCGTTGGTGCCGACTGACGCCATGTGCCTGCTTTTGACGCTGGGCGAACCGCGGGAAGACGGCGACGAGTTCATTGCCAGGGAAAAAATCGAGCAGGCCGTTGGGCAATTGCGCCAGCTTGCGGCGCTGTCGCATCCGGACTCGCCGAAATGGAACCCGATCCGCTGCTACGATCATATGATCGCGCATGACGATGTGGTCTACGTGCCGTTCGCCTTCGGCTATGTGAACTATGCCTTCAAGGCAGACAGGCCGTATCTGCGCTTCGCCGATGTGCCGACGCCGCGATCCGCCGGCGCCTTGCTCGGCGGCGCCGGCATCGGCGTCAGCACGCAATCGCAACACAAACAGGCAGCCATCGACTACGCGCTGTTTCTGTGCTCGCCCGGCTATCAGCGCGGCGACTATGTGAAATCCGGCGGACAGCCGGGGTCGCTGGCGGCGTGGCAGGATACCGAGGTCAACGCGCTCTCGGGCGGCTTCTTCGCCTCGACGCTGGCGACCATCGAAGCCTCCTATCTACGCCCGACCCATGCGGGCTTCATCAGCTTCTTCCGCCAATGCGCCCCTCATGCCGCGGCGGCCATCGCCGGCGAATTGCCGGCGGCGGAGCTCGCGGACCGGCTGAACCGGCTCTATCGCGAGACCAGGCATGGCCAGCCGCAACGGAGCGTCGCGTAATGGCCGCCGATATTGCCCAGATCGTCGACGAAGGCGAAAGCGGCCGCAACGGCTACCGCGTGCCCGCTGTGGAGAAGGCGCTCGATATCCTGGAATTCATGGCTGCCAGCGGCGAGCCGCTGACCCAGACAGAGATCGCCACCGGAATGGGGCGCTCCATTCACGAGATCTACCGCATCCTGCTGCTGCTGGAGAAGCGCGGCTACATTTTCCGGACGCAATCGGACCGCTTCCGCCTGTCGCTGAAGCTATTCGAGCTGGCGCATATGCATCCGCCGGTAAACCGCCTGGTTGAATGCGCGCTGCCGGTAATGCGTGGCCTCGCCGCCAATGCCGATCAGAGCTGCCATCTGGTCGTGCGCGAAGGCGAGAGCGCGCTGGTCGTGCTGCAGATCGATTCGCCTTTGCCGATGCGTTATTCGGTTGCCCTCGGCTCACATTTCCCGATCCTCGAAACGAGCTCCGGCGCGGTGCTGCTGGCGCATTCGAGCCGCGCCGAGCGCGACCGCATCGTCGAACGGATCGTCGCTGCGGGCGAAGGCCAAGGCAGCCGGGCGGAAATCGAAGCGCGGCTGAACGACGTCGCAAGGCTCGGCTATGAAATGCGCGCCTCGCTGGCTGTCGAGGGCTGCACCAACATCTCGATGCCGGTGCGCGACCATACCGGCGCGGTCATTGCCGCGCTCACAGTCCCGTTCCTGCCGCAAAAGGCCGCCCGCTTCGATCGCAAGACCGTCTTTGAACGGACTAAGGCGGCCGCCGAGACGATATCGGCGGCGCTGGGCGCGGGTGAAGCTGCCTACCCTTCACGTGCCGACCCGGAACGGCGGGACTATCCGTTCAGCAACTGACAAGAAATGCAGGGAGAAGAAACATGAACTGGTCCAAATCAATGCTGTTTGCCTCGGCGGCCGCGCTGGCTCTGAGCGCCGCCGCGGCACACGCCGAAAACATGCCGAAGCGCATCGGCTACGTCACCAACTACGCCACGCATGAGTGGTATCAGAACGTCATCAAGGGCATGCAGGCCCGCGCCAAGGAACTCGGCATCGAACTCGAGGTGCAGGACGCCAATCTCGACATCGCCAAGGAGGTTTCCGCCGCCGAAGACTTCATGGCCAAAGGCGTCGACGTGCTGATTGTCACGCCCGTCAACGAGGAAGGCGTCGTGCCGCTACTGCGCCAGGCGAAATCCAACAACGTTCCGGTCGTGCTCGAAGGCAATCCGGTCAAGGGCATGACCACCATGGTCGCGATCTGCGACTACGACACCGGCTACACCGCCGGCGTCGAAGCCGGCAAATACGCCAAGGAAAAGCTCGAAGGCAAAGCCAAGGTGATGAATGTCGGCCTGCCGCTGCTGTCCGCCACGGTGCTGCGTTCGCAGGGTTTCATGGACGGCCTGAAGACCATCGTCCCCGACGCGGTCATGGTCCACGACCTCGACGGCGGCGGCAATCCGGACCGCGCGCTCGAAGTCTCTTCGGCGGCACTTGCCAAGAACGCCGACATCAACATCATCTACGGCATCAACGATTCCTCGTCGCTCGGCGGCCTTCAGGCCTGGAAAGCGGCCGGCAAGTCGCAGGATGGCCTGTTGACGGTCGGCACCGGCGGCGAAGGCCTTGCCTTCATCAATGCCATGCAGAACGAGCCGTCCTATCGCATCGAAGCCGCGATGTTCCCGGAAAAGGAAGGCTACACCGCCATCGATGCAGCGGTTAAGCTCTTCAACGGCGAAGAGGTGCCGGAACACATCGTCAGCCCGACCGCGCCGATGAACGGCGACGACTGGAAGAAGTTCTACGACTACGACGGCACCACACGAACGATCAAATGGGATGCCGTCAATGCGCTTCAGCCACCGGAAAAATGCATGAAAACTTCCGCCGACCTGAAGAAGTAAGGATTCCGGGTAGCCCTTCCCACGCCGCGGGAAGGGCATCGGATCGGATGCAGGCGGCAAAACAGGTCAACCGCCCTGTTTTGGCCGGCAGTTTCCAAACGGCGACGGCACCCGATGCGGCCCGGAAATGAAATGGACATGAGCGAGCTTACGCAATCCTCCGCGCCAAGGCGTTTCATCGGCGGCCAGCTGCTGGGCAGCAGCCAACTGGTGCTCGGCGTGATCCTGGCCGTGCTCTGCATCGCCATCTCGATTGCGGCGCCGCAATTCTATTCCGAGGCCAACATCATCGCAATCCTGCGCCAATGCGCGCTGGTGCTGATCGTCGCCTCCGGCATGACGATGCTGATCATCACCGCTGAAGTCGACCTGTCGGTCGGTGCGTCGCTGGCCTTTGTCGGCTGCATCGGCATGGCCGTACTCAATTCAACGCACAGCCTGACGCTCGGCCTGCTGGCGGCGCTCGCCTTTTCCGGTGCGGTCGGCCTGTTCAACGGGCTGGTTGTCACCAGGCTCAAGGTGAACTCGCTGATCGCCACCATCGGCACCATGATGATGCTGCAGGGCGGCGTCTATCTGTTCACCCGCGAAGCGGTGCAGAACCACCACCGGCTTGCAAGCTTCACCGATCTCGGCGCCGGCTATATCGGCGCGATCCCGCTGCCGGTGGTGATTGCCGCGCTGATTTTCGCCCTAGCCGCGGCAACGCTGCGCTTCACCACGCTCGGCCGTTATCTTTACGCGGTCGGCGCCAATGAGCGGGCGGTCCGCCTCTCCGGCGTGCGCTCGCAACGCCTGAAGCTGTTCGCCTTCGTCGTCACCGGCCTTTGCGTCGGCATTGCCGGCATGATCCTGTCGTCGCTGATGAATGCCGGCCAGCCGACCGCCGGCCGCGGCTTCGAGCTGACTGTGATTGCCGCCGTCATCCTCGGCGGCACCAGCCTGCTTGGCGGCCGCGGCTCGCTGCTCGGCACGTTGCTGGGCGTGCTGGTGCTGAAGGTCATCGACAACGGCATCATCATCCTCGGCTGGAACCAGGACCTGCAGATGGTGGTGCCGGGCATCGTCATCATCCTGGCGACCTATCTCGACATCGTCCGGAACAGAGCCAATGTCGGTTGACTTCCTCCATCCCGGCAAAACCGCGGCCGTCGATAAAAGCGTGCCGGCGCTGGAGATGCGCGGCATCGGCAAGCGCTTTCCCGGCGTGATGGCGCTGGACAATGTCGATCTGACCCTGGAACCCGGCAAAATCCACGCCCTGATGGGCGAGAACGGGGCCGGCAAGTCAACGCTGATCAAGATCATGGCCGGGGTCTATGGCAAGGATGCCGGCACCGTCCGCCTGCGCGGCCGCGAGGCCGACATCAAGTCGCCGCACGACAGCCTGAAGGAAGGCATCAAGGTGGTGTTCCAGGAGATCGCGCTGATCGCCGAATTCAGCGTCGCCGAAAACATCTTCCTCGAAGGCTATCCGACCGGCAAAGGCGGCTCGATCGACTGGAAGAAGATCCGTGCCGATGCGGCCGCCTTGTTCAAGCGCATCGGCTTCAACGTCGACCCGGCGGCGCGCACGGGATCGCTGCCGGTCAGCCAGCAGCAAATGGTCGAGATCGCCCGCGCGCTCGCCCATGAAGCTCGCGTCGTGGTGATGGACGAGCCGACCTCCTCGCTGACGCCGAACGAGGTTTCGCTGCTGTTCACCGTCATCCGCCGGTTGGCCGCTCTCGGCATCGCGGTGCTCTATGTCAGCCACAAGCTCGACGAGGTCCTCGAGATCGCCGACACCGTTACCGTGCTGCGCGATGGCCGTCACGTCTCGACCAGGCCGATCGGCGAGCACACCAACGGCACGCTGATCCAGGACATGATCGGCCGGCGCATCGAGAACCTGTTCCCGCGCAAGCGCAGTGCGCCGGGCAGCAAGGTAGCGCTTTCCGTTGAAGGGCTCAGCACCGCCAAGAAACTGAAGGACGTATCGTTCGAGGCGCATGCCGGCGAGGTCCTCGGCTTCTTCGGCCTCATGGGGGCCGGCCGGACGGAGCTCGCCAAGGCCATCGTCGGTTACGACCCGATCACTTCCGGCGCCATTTCGGTCGATGGCAGCCGGCTGCTGCCGCACGACACCCACACCGGCGTCCGGCTCGGCATCGGACTGCTCACCGAGGATCGCAAGAGCGAAGGGCTGATGGGCGAGCTGCCGGTCTACCAGAATGCCAGCCTCGCCTCGCTCGGTGCCTTCGCCAGAATGGGCTTCGTCGACAAGGCCAGGGAACGCAAGGCGGTGCAGGACTATGTCGACCGTTTTCGCATCAGGACGCCCAGCCTGTTTCAGCAGGTCAAGAATCTGTCCGGCGGCAATCAGCAGAAAGTGCTGATCTCGCGCTGGCTGATGCGCGGTCTCAAGGTAATCGTCGTCGACGAGCCGACCCGCGGCATCGACGTCGGCGCCAAGTCGGAGATTTTCGCGCTCATCGACCGGCTCGCCGGCGAAGGCCTGGCGGTCGTCATGATGACGTCCGAAATGCCCGAACTGCTGGGCCTTGCCGACCGCGTCGCGGTGATGTGCGAAGGCCGCCTCACCGCGATCATGCCCCGCGACGAGGCCACGCAGGAGAACATCCTCAATGCGGCGATCGGCTAAGATGATGACGCTTCGCAAAGGGAGCAAGCGATGAGCCTTGCAGCCAGCCACTCCACCAAAGCCGGCCCGTCCATGCTGGCACGGCTGCTGGCGCGGCAGGAGCTCGCCCTGCTGCTTTGCCTGATCCTGGTGATTGCGTTCTTTTCCCTGACGGCGGAGAACTTCTTCTCGGTGCGCAACATCACCAATGTGCTCGGTCAGGCGTCGCTGGCGCTCACCGCCGGCATCGGCTGCGCCATCGTCTTCATGTCCGGCGAGGTCGACATCTCGATAGGGTCGCTGCTGGCGACCATCGCCCTGCCGCTGATCATCATCATGAACGAAACCAACTCGCTGCTGCTCGGCATCAGTGGTGCGCTGCTGTTCGGGCTGATCATCGGCGTGGTGAACGGCTATCTGACCGCCTATGCCGGCATCAACTCGCTGATCGTGACGCTGGGCACGATGTTCATCATGCGCGGCGGCGTCTATCTCTACACCGGCCAGCGCGCCATCCCCGACGATGCCGCGCTCGACAGCTTCATTGCGCTGTCGGACGGCCGCCTGTTCAATGTCATTCCGTATTCGGCGGTCATCGCCATCGTCCTGCTCGCCGTCTTCGCCTACATGATGCAGCACCGGCCGTTCGGACGGCAGATCTATGCCGTCGGCGGCAATCCGGAAGTGGCACGGCTGGCGGGTTACGACGTGCGCCGCGTCAAGTTCATCTGCTTCATCATCAGCGCACTGCTAGCAACGGTTGCCGGCATCATCCTGGCCGCCCGCGTCGGCTCTGCGCAACATACGGCCGGGCTGAATTTCGAGTTCCAGGTCGTTGCCGCCACCGTGCTTGGCGGCGTGAGCCTTGCCGGCGGCATCGGCAGCCTGACCGGCATGGCGCTTGGCGTGCTGATCCTGCAATTCCTGTCCAACGGCCTGCGCGGTCTCGGCCTGCCGACCGAGTGGCAGCTGGTCATCACCGGCGTGATCATCATTGCCGCCGTCGCCTTCGACGAAGCGAAGCGCCGGCGTGCCATTGGAGGCTGATATGGATCGTCTCAAAGGGAAAACCGCGATCGTCACCGGCGCCGCCGACGGCATCGGCCATGCGATCAGCGAGGCGATGGCGCGTGAGGGCGCGCACGTCGTCCTCGGCGACATCGCCGACGAGAAGGGTGAAAAATTCGCGGCGGAACTGCGCGCCGCCGGCCACCGCGCCGACTACGTCCATTGCGACGTGGCGGAGGAGGCCGATATCGCCGCCCTCATCGACGCAGCCGTCGCCAAGACCGGCCATCTCGATATTCTGGTCAACAATGCCGCTATCGCCATCGGCGGCATGCCGGTTCACGAAATGACCGACGAGCAGTGGCACCGGCTGATCGCGGTCAACCTGACCAGCGTGTTCCGCGGCTGCAAATATGCGCTGCCGCACATGATCGCGCAGAAATCCGGCTCGATCATCAACATGGCCTCGGCGCAAGGTCATATCGGGCTCGACGGCTGGACCGCCTATGCCGGCGCCAAGGGTGCGGTGATGGCGATGACGCGCCAGATGGCGGTCGAGTTCGGCCCGCTCAACATTCGCGTCAACTCGATCTCGCCCGGCACCATCAACACGCCAATGAACGACAAACTGGTCAAAGAGATCGGCGGCAACCTCGCCAAGGCCTGGGTGAAGATGCATCCGCTCGGCCGCATCGGCAAACCGTCCGAAGTGGCCGAAGCCGCTGTCTATCTGGCCTCCGACGCCGCCGGCTTCACCACCGGCACCGACCTGCGCGTCGACGGCGGCCTCACCGCAGCACCCCGCTACGTACCCGACCTGCTTTGACAACAAACGAGAAAAAAATGAACAAGGCCCTCGAAGGCGTCCGCATTCTCGATTTCAGCCATCTGCTGCAAGGGCCGTTCGCCACGCAGCTGCTCGGCGACATGGGCGCCGACGTCATCAAGATCGAGCGTGCCGGCGCCGGCGACATGTTCCGCGGCATGACCTTCTTCGCCAAATGGGTCGGCGGCTCCGAAAGCCCGAACTTTCTCGCCTGGAACCGCAACAAGCGCTCCATCGCGCTCAATCTGAAAAGCCGCAAGGTGCATGCCATCATCATGGAGATGGCGAAGAAGGCCGATGTGGTGGTGCAGAATTTCCGCCCCGGCGTGCTCGCCAGGCTCGGCTATGGCTACGAGGACTTCAAGGCAGTCAATCCCGGCATCATCTATTGCTCGGGCTCCGGCTATGGTGAGGAAGGCCCCTATGTCGAGCGCCCCGGCCAGGACATGCTGATCCAGGGACTGTCCGGGCTGATTTCCAACACCGGCCGCGGCGATCAGGCTCCTGTTCCGGCCGGCGCCGGCCTCGCCGACCAGATCGGTGCCATGAACATGGTCTACGGCATCCTGTCGGCGCTCTACTATCGCGAGAAGACCGGCAAGGGCCAGAAGATCGAGGTCAATCTGCTGGCCGGCATGCTGGCGCATCTCAACCAGGAATATGTCGCCGTGCTCAATCTCGGCGAGGATTTCGTGCGCCCGAATTCAGGCATCGGCCACCCCGGCATGCAGGCGCCGTTCGGTATCTACGAAGCGAACGACGGCGGCTATGTGTCGATCGCCATGAGCCCGTTCAAGGCGCTGTACGAGGTGCTAGAGGCGCCGCAGCTTGCTGTTTACGACGATCTGAAGACGCTGTTCGACAAGCGCGACGAGGTGTTCGACAAGGTCAACGCCGAAACCAGGAAGTTTGCCACGCAGGATCTGCTGGCGCGGCTGCTGGCGGCCGACATCTGGTGTGCCGAGGTGAAAGACATCCGCCGCGCAGCCGAAGACCCGCAGGTGAAGCACCTGGGCATGATCACCAGCTACGATCATCCGCGCGGCGGCAAGGTCAGGGTGGTCGCGCCGGCGGTCAAGATGAGCGAGACGCCGGCTACCATAGAACGGCCGGCGCCGCTGGTCGGCCAGCATGGCCGCGAGATACTGGCCGAGTTCGGCCTCTCCAGCGATGAGATTGCAGCGCTTGAGGCGTCCGGCGACATGACCGTGGATGCTGCCTGACGATGAGCGGTTACCAGACACTCACCTTGGAAATATCCGGGCGCGTCGCGGTCGTCACCTTCCGGCGCGCCGATCAGCTCAACGCCATGAACCGGCTGATGCAAAGCGAGATCACCGAGGTTTTCGAGGCGCTGTCGCAGGATGACGGTATCGGCGCGATCGTGGTGACCGGCGAGGGGCGCGGCTTTATGGCCGGCGCCGACATCAAGGAATACGCCGCCCAGACAGCTGCCGAGTTCGACGCCTTCCAGATGGCGGGCACACGCATGTATGCGGCGGTCGAGAACAACCGCCAGCCGGTCATCGCGGCGGTCAACGGCTTTGCGCTCGGCGGCGGCATGGAGCTGGTGCTGTGCTGCGACATCGTCATCGCCAACCAGTTCGCGAAGCTCGGCCTGCCCGAGATCAAGCTCGGGCTGGTGCCCGGCGGCGGCGGCACCCAGCGCAGCGTCCAGAAGCTCGGCCGCAACCGCGCCAATCTGCTGCTGATGACCGGCGCCATCGTGCCGGCTTCCGAGTTCGTCGGCGCCGGTCTGGTCAACGAGATCGTCGATGCCGAAAGGCTGATGCCGCGGGCGCTGGAACTCGCCGAGATGATCGCCGCCGAACCGGCCGCAGCGATCGAGGGGCTGAAAGCGCTGACAGCGCATGCCGTGTCGGGCAATCTGGCCGGCGGCCTTGCCATGGAGCGCGACATACTGGGCAGCCTCTGCCGCAGCGAGATCGGCCAGCGGCGCGTCAGGGAATTTGCTGAAAAGAGCGCGGCACGGGCCAAGGCTGCGAAATGACGTCCCTGGTCAAGCAAAACCGGCCGCGCTTCACCGATGTCGAGGGCCTGGCCGCGATGGTCGGCGGCGGCGACGTCTTCGGCGTCGGCGGCCATCATTTTGCCCGGCTGCCGATCGCCCTGCTGCGCGCCATCGCGCGGTTGGGCGTACGGGATTTGCGCTACGTCTGCTGGGCCGGCGGCCTGCCGCTCGAGCTGCTTCTCGAAGCGAATGCCGTGGCGGAAATCGACCTCTGCTTTTCCAGCCTCGATATTTTTGGCTTGCCGCCCCGTTTCCGCGCGACTGCCGAGACCAGTGCCGTGCCGGTCCGCGACTGGACCGCGCTGGCCATGATCCAGGCGTTGCGGGCGGCACAGCAGAACCTGCCGTCGATGCCGTTTCAGCTTCCGCAGGGTTCGGACATGCCGGCGCGCGTGCCCGGCGCGATCGCCGCGCCCGATCCGGTCGACGGAATCACGACCGGGGTCATCCCGGCCTTGCGGCTCGATACGTTCGTCGTCCATGCCCAGCGTGCCGACGAGAGCGGCAATGTCCAGATCATCGGACCACGGGCGCTGGACTTCGCCATGGCCGGCGCGGCGCGCCAGGTGCTGGTCACGGTCGAGGAAATCGTCCCGGTCGGAGCGCTGCGCCATGCTGGTCGCCAAAACATTTTGACCCGCAACCAGGTGTCGGCCATAGCGCTGGCGCCAGGCGGCGCCTATCCCGCCTCCTGCCTGCCATTCTATGTGACGGATTATCAAGCGTTGGCGGGAGCGTTGGCGGCCAAGGAGATACCTTTGGCGGACAGCCTGAGCGTGCCTTCGGAAGGTGTGCCGGAGCGGGTTCAAGACGCTGCGAAAGTCCGCGCTGAAACAGTCCTCGCAATGCCCGGGCTCGTGCACGGCGAAAAGAAGGCATCCATCGACGAGATCATCGCTGCCCGCATCGCCGCCGAGCTCGACAATGAGAGCTTTGCCAGCGCCGGCGCGGTGTCGCCGCTCGCCAATGTCGCCTACCGGCTGGCCAAGGCGACGCACGCGCCGGACATGATCATCGCGACGATGAGTTGCGGTCATCTCGACATAGCGCCGAGCCCGATGATCCTGTCGTTGATCGAGAGCCTCGATTGCGAGACAGCGGTGGCCCATGCCGGCGGCGACGACACCTATTCGACCTATTACCAGGCCGGCGCCGTGACGCATGAGATCGTCGGTGCCGCCCAGGTCGACCGACGCGGGCGCGTCAACACCATTGCGCTGCGCAAGCGCGACGGCAGCCTCATCCGGCTGCCCGGGCAGGGCGGCATGGCTGATGTCGCCAACATGCATCGCGATTATCTGCTCTACGTCCCGCGCCACTCCCCGCAGTCGCTGGTCGACACTGTCGAGATCGCCAGCTCGGCGCGCGGCTTGCTGACAGAGGCCGAACGCGAGCCGATGGGCTATCGGACCGGCGCGGCGCTGGTGTTCACCGATCTTTGCATCTTTCGGCTCGACCGGGAGAGCCGGCAATTGGTCATCGTCGAGACCATGCCGGGCGTGACGCGCCAGCAGGTCCAGGATGCCACCGGCTTCGCCCTGACATTCGATGCCGATTGCCGCGAGGTTCCGCTGCCCTCGAACGAGACGCTCGACATCCTGCGAAACCGCATCGACCCGCTTGGCCTGCGGCGTCTCGAATTCGTCAGCGCCAAGGAGCGTGGCGCGCTTATCGCCGAGATCCTGGCGGCCGACCGGCTGATGGTCGAGCGCTGTATTGCCGTGCAGCGGTCGCATACCGCAACAGGCTGAAGAGGGGTGGCGCATGGCAAAGCCGTTGCTCGAAATGTCGGCCGCGAAGGTCTTCTTCGACGGCATCTTCACCAGCCCGCGCGTCGCCCATCCGGAAGGCGTGGCCATCCATCGCGACGGCTCGATCTGGTGCGGCACCGAAACCGGCGACCTGCTGCGCCTCGCCGCCGATGGCAGCTCGGTCGAGCACATGGGCGGCACGGAGGGCTTTCTGCTCGGCATCGCCTTCGATAGCGCGGACAACTGCTTCGCTTGCGATCTCAGGCATTCGGCGATCTTTCGCTGGAATGCCGGAACGGGTCATATGGAGCGCTTCGCCTCGGCTGGCATCCGCGTGCCGAACTATCCGATCGTCGACGAGGCACGAGGCTGGCTCTACGTTTCCGACAGCCTCGGCGAAGACAGCCGCTCCGGCATTTTTCGCTACGAGTTGAAGACCGGCGAAGGCCGCCTGTGGTGTAGCGAGACCATGGCCTTCGCCAACGGCATGGCGATGGCGCCGGGTGGGAATGGGCTTTACGTCGTGGAAAGCCATGCGGCCTGCGTCAGCTATGTGCCGATCCGTGCCGACGGCACGGCAGGACCTCGCCAGCTCGTCGTGGACGGCGTGAACAACGTCCCCGATGGCGTTGCCTTCGCGCCGGACGGTTCGCTGTTCATCTCATGCTACGAGCCGAGCCGCATTTATCGTTGGCGAAAAGATAGCGGGCTCGAAGTGCTGATCGAGGATCCGGCGGCAACGACGCTCGCCCATCCCACCAACATCGCCTTCAAGGGCGACAGGCTCTACACCTCAAATCTCGGCCGCTGGCACATTACCGAGATCGACTTGACGGCGATTTATTAGGTCGAGCCGAACCGGGCGGCTCTCCTCAGAGCTATTGCAGGCGGCCGTGACTGGAGCGGATGCGCAACACCTGCACCCGCGACGGCAACTCGATCAGGAACTCTTCGTCCCGCTCGAGATGGTGGATTTTTGTCGGATCGCCGCCGGTGAACGCCGCCATCGCCTCGACATTTTCCCAATAGGAAATCGTCACGAACTCTGCATGGGTCGGCGTGTCCTCGCGAAAGGTCTGCACGCCCAGCGCCTTCTCGATCAGCGGCTTGATGCCGGCTTCATAATTGTAGCTTTCATAGGCGTCTGCCTTCTCAGGCAAGGTTCTGCCGCGCCAGATACGAGCGATGGTTGGAGTTTTCTCTGTCATGGCCATTGAATCCTGCTGTCTCGAATCGTTGCGACTCGGCATTCGGCTTGGCAAGGCCAGCCAAGCGATGCATCTGCCAGCGACGGTTTTCGCCCTCCCCGGTCGTCATAGGGGGCGCCGCCTCAGCCAGGGCCTCCTTGCCGACCGGTAGGAGACTTACTCCTGATCCTCGGCGCCTGCTCCGTGGAAGAAGGACCGGATTTCCTGCATGTCGACGCTGCCGTCACCGTCCTCATCGACGGCGTTGAATATCCGCCCGACGAAATCCTGGACTTCGCTCTGAGAAAGCGCGCCATCGCCATCCGCATCCACTATGGCGAACATCATGCGCATCCTCGCGCCATGCATCCCGCGTGCAATACCACCGCGGCCTCCCATCTCCCAACCTCGGTCAGGCGGGCCCATCCTGTAGTCACGATGCCAGTGGTCGCGACCTCGCCGTTCTGTCCGGGGCGCGCGATCCTCTTGCATTCTCTCCTCCAGCATCTCAGTCATCATCTGGCGCATCATATCGCGCATGGCATCCTGCCCGTTCACTGCGGGCGACGGTTCGGCGCCACGATCCGGCGCCGGCGCCGCGGGCGGGCTCGTCTGGCCGAATGCCGGCGCGGTCAATATGGCCAGCGCGGCTGCAATTACAGTGGTTTTGCTTGCGAGCGTCATCGTAACCTCCATCGGTATGAATTGGTGGCCGAACGTGGTCTGCATCCAAGCCAAACCGGCTGCTCGCCTCATGGTTCCTGGGCAGTCGGCACGGCCGCACAAAAGTCCGCCCGATCGCGGCAACGAAAGCGGCTTGCCCACGTTGCCATTGATGCGAAGCTCCACCAGGAGGAAAAAATGGCTGACGATAAGAGCAAGCGAGATTTCCGCGACCGCGATCGCGTTTCCGCGGAAGATGAACGTGAAGTCGAGTATTTTGCCCAACAGAACGGCATTACCGCCGACCAGGTCCGCCGGCTGATCAAGAGCTTCGGCAATGATCGCGGGCGCCTGACCGAAGCCGCGAAGGCGTTGCGAGGGATTTCACCTGCCGGAGCCGACGAGGTGACCAGGGAAGCCCGCCAACAGACAACGCCCATGCATCTCGACAAGGAGTGATGCGTGGCAGCTACTCTGCCGCTGCCGCGGCGTCAGAACTTGCGGCTCAAATAATCCGAACCGCGAAGGCCGAACCGCCACTCCGCATCGACAGCCTTGGAAATGCCGATCCGGCGGCCTGTTAGAACGGCGCTGGCGTCGCCCGGCTGCCTGAATTCGAATGGCGGCACGTCCAGCGGCAGCCCGTCATGGGATTTGTCGATTGCCAGCGCCTGGCAAAGGCGACCTGGTCCCGAACAAAGCAGCCGGGGATCGTCAAGGCCGCGATTGGCCCGCATCACGTCCAGCCCGGATTGCGGTTCGATTGCGCGGACAAGAACGGCACTGCCGGGCAGGCAGACGGCATTGAGGCACCAATGCAGGCCATAGGAGCGATAGACATAGGCGCTGCCGGGGGCGCCGAACATTGCGCCGTTGCGCGCCGTCCTGCCACCGAAAACGTGCGAAGCCGGGTCATCCGGGCGATAGGCCTCGGTCTCGACGATGATGCCGCCAACGCCATGCAAGAGCAGCGTGGCGCCAATCATGTCGCGCGCGACGATGGTAGCGTCTCGGGCAAAGAATTGATGGTTCGTGGTCAAAGTGCACCGGACGGATCGCGCCTCAACCTGGCGCGGCAGCAAGTTCCTGGACCGGACACGAAATGTCCAGCCACTGCTCTCGGATATGCGATATTCAGCGCAGCAGGGCTGCGCCGATGAAAACCGCCGCGGCCAGCACGACGATGGCGGCAATCACCATGACTGGCCCATATCTACTCGGTTGGACGTCGGGCTCATCCTTCAGCGGACGCATCGCATTGGCATAGCTCGCCTGGTTGGTGAACTCCGGCTTTTCATGAGGCGCAGACCGATCCTTTGCCGGAACGCTGCCGGCCGATTCCGCGTCCGTCTCCATGGGAGCCGCGGCTGGGTCGATCCCCGGTGTCTTATCCCCTCCGCGCCCGGCGTCGATATCGCCCCGCGCTTGAGCCGGGCTTCGCCCAACAGGTGCTGCGTCGGTCATCGTCGAGGTCCTTTCAGAGCATCGGCCTCAAGCATTCTAACCTGCGTCTCATTTCAAAGTTCCCACGTTTCAAAGTTCCCCCTTCTTAAAGTTCCCCCTTCTTAATGTTCCAACGAGCGGAAGCCGCCCAGGCCTGTTTACAGGAACAACCGACGATCGAGCGGGTTGAGCAAGCATTGGGGAGAGCAAGATGGACTTGGTGCGCCACGCGCCTACATGCGCGGCAGTTCGACAACAGGCCCCAACGAGCGCGCATGATCTACTTCACCGCCGACACGCATTTCAGCGACCCGCGCATTCTGCGCATCGACCGCCGCCCGTTCGGCTCGCTGGCGGAGCATGATCGGGCGCTCATTGCGTTCTGGAACGAGACTGTCGGCCCGGACGACGAGGTCTGGCACCTCGGCGATTTTGCCAAGGGCTCGGCGTCCTTCGTGTCGTCGCTGCTGTCGTCTCTTCATGGCAGCAAGCACTTGATCATCGGCAACAACGATGCTGCGACCACCATTGACGCGACGGGTTGGGCGAGCACGCAACATTACAAGGAGCTGAGCCTCGACGGCAGTCTGCTGATCCTTTGCCACTATCCTTTTCGCACCTGGAACCAGATCGGCCGGAGGTCGATCGACCTGCATGGCCATTCGCACGGCCGGCTCACCCCGGTCACGCGCCAGTATGACGTCGGTGTCGACAGCTGGGATTTTCGTCCGGTCACGCTTCCCGCCATCCTCGCCAGCCGCGGCCGCCGGCCGGCGCGGACAAAACCCGGCTGAAGGCGGCTGGCCGCAACCGGAACCTCCGCGGAGCTGAGGCGTTCGAAAAATTGCAAGGCGTAAAGGCAACGGCAATGGCTCAGAAGATCACGACAGGCATGAATGACCGGCCGCGCAATGAAACCATCGGCCAATCCGGCGAAGGCCTGCCGGACGACAGCAGCAGGCAGCTCGAGGTCGACGAAGGCTGGGTCGCCCGGCTGAGAGACAAGCTGCTGGGAAAACCCCGGCAAGCCGCTCAGACCAACGCGGACGAAGTTCCGGCAGGCGTTCCCGGGGCAGGCGAGAATATCTGCCGCCGCTGTGCAGGGTCAGGCATGATCGACGGCCGGACCTGCCCCGAATGCGGCGGAACCGGCAAGGTGACGACGCCGATCGGCTGATAAGCGCCGGTCAGATCGCCGGCACCCATTTCCAGAACACGCCCTCCTTGCGGTCGGGGTAGTGCTTGAAGTCGCATTCGAAGCGCCAACCGTAATTCTTGGCGGCCGCAAGCGCCTCCTTGCTGACCGGGTTCATGCCCGTTCCCGGCGCAAACCAGTCCTCCAGCAAATCATCGGGAATATAGGCGCCGATCCTCAAAGGCAGCTTTTCGAGGACGATATCCATTTCAGGTGGTGCAGGCACGGGGGCGCTCCTTTGAAATCTGCTGACGAAGAAATCGTTCGAAGTGAATTCGGTTCCAGAGGTTAGTGAGGTCATGGGCCGAGCTGGATTCGACGTGCGGCTTTCGAGATTGGCTGAGACAGGAAGGATTGGCAGATTGCAAGCATGGCGCACGCGTGAGCCAACCAATTCATTTGTGCCCTGAGTCAGATTCTGCCAAATTGGGAAAAAATGACACAGTAGGAGATTCGGCCCCTTGAACACTCATCCCGTGCCGAGAACCGAATTTTCCATGCTCCGGGAACAGGCCGGACTCACCATTGAAGAAGCCGCTCGGATCACCAGATCTTCAATCAGTTCCGCTTATCGGCACGAGCGGGGAGAATCAGCTCCAACTGCGCTGGCGATGGATGTCCTCAGGCTTGTTGCAGAGAACCATAAGAAGGCGCGCCCAGAGAGCACGTTCCGCTTCATCGACCTGTTCGCCGGCATAGGTGGCCTCCGGTCGGGGTTCGAAACGATTGGCGGCAAATGCGTTTTCACCAGCGAATGGGACAAATACGCGGTGCTAACCTATCGCAAGAACTTTCTGGAGGATCCGGAACATAAGTTTGGGGGTGACATTCGTGAGTTCACCAAAGACGCAAAGGCCTTAGACACCATTCCGAAACATGATGTCTTGCTTGCCGGTTTCCCTTGCCAGCCTTTTTCTATTGCAGGTGTTTCCAAGAAGAATGCACTCGGTCGCAGCCACGGCTTTCTTGATGAGACACAGGGAACACTTTTTTTCGATGTAGCGCAGATCATTAAACATCACAGGCCGAAGGCATTTTTACTGGAGAATGTAAAAAATCTTGAGCGCCACGACAAGGGCAGGACGTTCGAGACGATCCTGAATGTACTTCGCAATGACCTTCAGTATCATGTCACGACAAAAGTACTTAGCTCGCGTCCGTGGGTGCCACAAGGACGCGAACGTATCTTTATTGTCGGGTTCCTTGAGAAAATTAATTTCTCGTTCGATGAGGTCAAAATACCCAACGGTCCTGGGCCGAAGCTTGCCAGCATACTTTCGAAGACAGTTGACCCGAAATACACGCTGACTACCGATCTCTGGCAATACCTAAGGGACTACAAGAATAAGCATACCGCGAAAGGTAATGGATTCGGTTACGGTCTTTTCGGCCCAAACGATGTCGCGCGCACCCTCTCTGCTCGCTACTACAAAGATGGCTCCGAAATCCTGATTGACCAAGGCAAAGGAAAACGCCCGCGTCGGCTCACTCCCGATGAGTGCGCAAGGCTTATGGGGTTCGCGCGCGGGGGTAAGGAATGGTTTATCCCCGTGTCCGATATGCAGGCCTACAAGCAGTTCGGAAACGCTGTGGTCGTCCCTGTGGTAGAAGCTGTGGCGAACGCCATGAAGCCACACATCCTCTCATTGGTTGATCGCGAAGTTGGTTGATATCGTATCCCAGGAGGCGCGTAGCCGGATGATGGCCGGCATTCGGGGGAAGGATACCAAACCCGAGCTGTTGGTCCGTCGCGCGCTACACGCTAGAGGCTTCCGATACCGTCTTCACGGCACGGGGGTCCCAGGGAAGCCCGATTTGATCTTTCCGAAATATCGTGCAGTGATTTTTGTCCACGGATGCTTCTGGCACGGTCATGACTGCAGCCTGTTTCGAATGCCGGAGACAAGGCGAGATTTCTGGAGTGCCAAAATCCTGCGCAACAAGGCCCGCGACCTAAGTGTGGAGCTAGAGCTGATCGCCTCTAATTGGCGGTCGCTGACGATATGGGAGTGCTCATTACGAGGGAGGCACCGGTTGGGCGCTGACGAGACCCTTTCAAGGGCGGTAGCGTGGCTGCTTGAAGGTCAGGAAAACGCCGAACTGCGGGGTTGGGCTTGAAGACTCGGATCAATAGGGTGGGCGATGAATGAACGGCCCGGATTCCGCAGCCAACTGGCGTGACGTTAGTGAAGACGGCGCCATCCGCGAAGGCGCACCGTACGTGCCTTGGGTCCTCCGCCCGTCATATTTTCCGCCACGACGCTAATGCGGATCTGTCCGCTTCCAGGTTCGCCAGAGATCATCATCCGATCACCTGGGCCTGCACCTGCTGCCCGGAAGTATGCCGTCAGATGCGTAATGCGGAACTCGTTCCGCGTTCCCTTGGGGCTATGAAGCCGGTTATTATAATGGATGTAGCGAAGCCTCCAGGTCGTGCCATCCTCGTCGCGGGCCGTCAGCCAGACGCTAGGGTTGAGGGTTTCGGCGTCTAGCGGCGGTAGAAACGCAATTAGATCCCGCTGAGTCTTGGGGACATGAATGCCTGCCTGATGGCTACGCGATCGCCCAGTGTCGTTAGCGGTCAAAGTCTTTTCAAAGCGCTGCTCAGCCATCTTCAGCCTCCGGCCGGATCGTGAGCGCGCGGCGCAGGTCGGCGTGTTCGCGCGCGGAGATTGGGACGGCATCATTAGCGAGATCACGGCGCCAGTTAGACCGGTCTATCATTACCCGCTCAACCGTGTTCTCGTAAAACAGGTGGTAAATCGCTACGGGATCTTTCTGGCCCCGCCGGTGCGCTCGTGCGCTGGCCTGCATTTCGAGCGCTGGATTCCATGCTTGGGTATAGTGGACCACGATCGTGGCGGCAGTTATGTTGAGGCCCGCACCTGCTGCCTTAGGATTGAGCACGAGACAGGCCGGACCTGCATGGACCGTAAATGCTTCTACAATCCGCTGCCGGTCCGACTGCGGCGTCGATCCGTTGATTGCGCCCCAGAAAGCCGGTGGCAGATGCCGCCCCGCCTCGCGGATCAGTTCGCCACACCGATTGAATATTGCAAAAATGAGAACTTTCCGTCCCGTGAGGAAGGCCTCCTCAAGGAGCGCGACCGTACGTTCAAGCTTGGGCGTCATAAGAGGCAAGGTTTGGTTCGAGCAAAGTACAGCGTCGTCATCAGTGTCAGGCTCGCCACCGCCTTGCAGCCAAGGATGCGCGCAGAAAAGCTGGAGCTGTCCTGTCGCGACCAGTGGCCCCGCACTCGGATATCGCGCAAGCGTATTGGCCAGTACCTCCGAATAGTGGGCAGCAAGTTCGTCCCCCAGCTCAAGGGGGACGTCAATGTCACGGCGCTCAGGCAGATCGCCGGCAACGTCCGCCACACGGCGCCGCAGCACAATCGGCGCCGTGATGTCGGCTAGCTGACGCGCAGCCGTTTCATCGTCGGGGTAGTAGGTCAAGAATTGGTTACGCGGGCCGAGAAGGCCGGGAATAGCTAGATCGGTGAGCGACCACAGGTCCTGCAGCGATGTCTCGACCGGAGTGCCGGTCATCGGGATCGTACGGCGGCGCGGCAGCGACGCCAAGACAGTGCGACGCCTGGCGTCCGGGTTCTTCACTGCCTGGGCTTCGTCACAGATCAGCCAACTCCACTCTACACCTTGGAAAATCGCAGCGTCGTTTACGACCGTGTCGTAGGTGGAGACGACGACTTCGGCGCGCACCAACCCCGCTGAAGTTCCGGCGCGGTGTGGGCCGCCGTGAATCATCACGGAAAGGTCGGGGGCAAAACGCAAGATTTCGCTACGCCAGTTGGCCACGAGGCTGGTGGGACAGACGATAAGGGCTGGTGCCGTGGGGTCCGGACGGTCAAAGAGTAGCAGCGCGATAATCTGGACCGTCTTTCCAAGTCCCATTTCGTCAGCAAGGATGACCCCGCCAGTATGGCGAATGGTGTCAAGCATCCACCGGACGCCGCGTGCCTGATAGGGAAAGAGAACCGCATTCAGACCGGGTGGCGCAGCCCCAGGGTCCATCGCTTCGGACTCGGTCTTGGCTGGCGTGAACACCGAAGGCTCAGCTTGGACTTCGATCAAAGGGTTATCGAGCTGCAGTAGCTGCACCACCTTGGCAAAGCTGAGGCTCCCATCCAGAAGATCCCGAACCCTTGCGGGCGTGTCCGCTGGCAGCGGCCGGACCGTACTGCCGTCGAGCACCCAGCTGAAGCTAAGGGCTGGCGCGGGAATGAGGACCGCTTCTCCACCAACTAGCCGCCGCCCGTAGAGGCCGGCCGAAAAACCTGATGCTTCACGCCGAATTCTCAGCACAGGCTGCAGCAACCGCTCGGAGAATAGGACATCCCGCGGAAGGCTTCGCACGACCTCCGCAAACGTATTCGGTGCTGCTGCTGTCCACTCAACCATCGCGACTCAGTATCGCTCTAAGTTCATCGGGCGACCAAGGCATCGGCCGGCGGGTATGGGCAGCACGATGGCAACTTGGACACACCGGGATCAGGTCGGTTTCTGGGTCATAGGCACGCGGCTCACCGGCCAGTGACAGAGGTTGGATGTGATGCACCTCGATGATGTTACCGGCGTCCCCGTAGACGGCAGTCGGGTCGGTGCCGCACACACCGCAGATTGGTCTATGAATCCGGAGGCAGAGGAGGCGATTGCGCGGATTGCGTTCCCGGCGCCTCACCACCGATATAAGCACCGTGCCCTCGATCTCGCCCTCTAAGGTTGGCGCCTCTGGCGGCAAGATAGGGTCATAACCATAGAGTTCGGCCATAGCAGCTAGCATCGGGATCACCATTGCCCGACAGGTTGCGGTGAGCGCATCTGCGCCGAAGCGGTCTTCGACGCCCTTTTGGAGGGCGATGATCGAAAAGCTGCTGTCACGAATATCCCAACCCTCGAGTGACTGGCCGGGAATCGTCACCTCAGCCCCGTTAGCAGCGCTGCGAATGAGGGCACGGGCGAGCTGTTTTTCCTCAGGCTGCGCGACCTGCATCTGCGTAATCGTTCCCGCCGAAAAGGAAGCAAAACGCAGCCGGGCCTCGTAACGTTTGAGGCCCCGTGGGACCAGCTCTACTATCGGGCTGCGCGCCCGGCCGAGATCGTCGAACCAGAGCCTGAGCCCCGTCTGGGCACCGTCCCTCACAGTCTCAACGCCTACGGCTGCGCCAGTTCCGTCCTCGACCTCGCGTCGGATCAGTGCTTGCTGCGCCGCCAGCATCTCAAGCCTCTTCGTCGGACCCGATCAGCTCGTCGTCATCGGGCAGTGGGACCTCCCGCAGCAATCTCCTAAGATTGGTCGAGATTTCATCGCGCATGTCCTCGAAGATGGGCTCGAGTTCGCTGTTAGTGTTGTTCTGCTCCGCCGTTGCGAAAGCCCACATCAGCAGATCGATGCCTTCAACCGCATAGCCGCTTGCGGCCGCCCGCTGGTAGATCTTCTGGTAAAAATCGTGGTGCTTGTTGATTCGCACCCCCGTAACGAAGCCGGTGCCTTCGCCGCTGCGCATCGCGGGCTCCCACAGGTTACCACTGGTGATGTCGTCGACCGCCTCAACGTAGATGTTCTTCGGATCAACGTTTGTTTCGACCGGAACCTTGAGGCGGATACTAGGTCCCCGATTGTTGGCGAGCGTAGCAATTTTCGATGCCGGGTCGAACGAATCAACCGACGGCTTCTTGGTGGATGGCGTGTTGCCAATTACTTTGTTGGCGCTGTCGTGATCGACACCGCGTTCGACCGCGGCCGCGCGTTCTTTGCGGCGATAGCGATTGCCAGCTTCGCGATAGGTCGGCTGCAAGCGACGCCTTAGCTCGTCCTCGAGTGCAGGATCGAATAGGATCTTGGATTTCTTGACGTCCACTTTAAACGCATGATCGAGTTTGTGATCGAAGTCGAACTCCACCCTCAGCAACGACGTGTGAGGTTCGACCGCGCCAAACACGCCAAGCCAGCCACCCTGCTGGATTACGCGGCCCTCGCGATGGATGTAGAAGCCCTGCCCGCGGTTGGTTATACGCGCTTTCTTGCGCTCCTCGCCACTGAGATCGCGCTGGTTGGGCAGGATCCAGGCACGAATGTGAGCCACCTCGACAGCTCTATCCTCCATTTCGACCTCAAGCTTCTGTAGGTCCTTGCCAAGCACCTGCTCAGCTTTTTCCGGGTAAAAGGGATTCCACGGTTCCACCTTTTCATGGTCGATGCAGATACTGACCGTGCGCTCGCGCTTATCCGCCGGATCGAGGAAGCGGTAGTAAATGAGCGCCACGTGCTCTCGCAGCCTTTCCGAGAGGCGACGCATCGCCGCCTGTTCTTGGGTTCCTCCGGGCTGGTCGTAGTCCTTGGAGAGAAGTCGATCGCACTTAGACCAGATGACGAGCGTCCCCCTGTCTCCGCAGAGCTCCTCAAACCAATCAAGCTCGTCGGCGCTCACCGCCTCGCTTAGCATGACCCATTCATTGGTGGCTTCGACGTGTTCAAGGTCCCATGCTAGCTTGGCAAACCCATCACCGGGGCCGCGTCGTGAGATCACTGTCAGCCTCAGGCAAACTGAGGTGGAAGCGGTTTTGAGACCGAGGCCGAATTTGCCGAGGCTCGCCAGGTTGGCTCTGGCCGGCGCGCCATAGCGCATCGCTGCAAAAAGCATGGCCGCGTCCATCCCGTCCCCGTTGTCGCCGAAGCACACGAACTTTCGGCCATCGTTCATCAGCTCAAGGACAACATTCACTTGGGTCGCATTAGCAGCTATTGAATTGTCAACGACGTCCGCTGCTGCGGTATTGAAGTTGTATCCGGTGTCCCTAAGACCATAGATCAGCCGTGTAGCATCAGGTTCATTGGTTAGATCTGTCACTTTTCCCCCCAAGCTGCAGCTCCACAATGCAGCGGCGCCATGCCGTCCCGCCTATGATGGCCGCTCTGTGCGACAGACGGTCGAATCGGTGTACTCTAACGGTTCAGCGTTTTTCGTCCAAGTCTAGATCGGATTTAGAACACGGACCTCGAAGTCCGGGAGACCGTGTTGCGGCTGGCCTCAGCCTCGTCTTCGCCGGCCAAAGTCGGCATCAAACAGGTCGAGGACCGCATCTGGCTGGTCCAGCCTCATGGACTATGATTTGGGATATATCGACTTGGAACAGAGGACGGCACGAGGTTGTCACCCACGTCTTAGGTACAAATTGTTACCCATGTCTCCGGGCCGTACATTTGAGATTTGGCGCACCCGACAGGATTCGAACCTGTGACCTCTGCCTTCGGAGGGCAGCGCTCTATCCAGCTGAGCTACGGGTGCCTTCAGGATCGACGATCCGGAAAACGAACCAGCCGGTAAACCGGCCAGCCCCGGCTTCTTAGCGGAAGCCGGGCCGGGCTTCAACGGGCAATCGCGGGTGGGCTCACGTTGCCGTAGCGGCCCCTGAGATAGATACCTGTCCCGTCCGGCGGCCGCGCCTGCTCATGCGGTCACGGTAAGCACCGCCTTGCCGCTGATGCTGCGCTGCCGCAGCGCGTCGAGGGCCTGGCCGACGTCCCGCCACGGCACGGTCAGGACCACGCGCGTTTCGAGCCGGCCGGCTGCGATCAGCGCGAGCAACGAGGCGATGTCGGCGCCGACCTCCGGACCGGAAGCGTAGTAGGCGAAGGTCTGCAGCCGCGCGCCTTCGTGACCCGGGACGAACTGGCGGAAGCCGATGGGCGTGAGTTCGCCGCTGCTCGAGCCGAACATGACGACGGTCCCGCCGGGCGCCACCCGTTCGATCGCGTGGGCGAGGCTGTCGCCGCCGACCGACTCGGCAATCAGCGAGAACAGTCCTTCGGCGAGCTCGATCGATTCGACGACCCGCTCGGCTCCGAGGTTACGGAGATCTTCGGCATGCCGGGCAGCGGCGACCGCCACCACCGACGCGCCCTGCTGGCGGGCGATCTGGATCTGGAAACGGCCGACCGCGCCGCTTGCGCCGGTAATCAGGACCCGCTGGCCGGCCAGGTCGCCGCCGTGGCGCAGGGTCCGCAGCGCGGTCGTGCCGGCGACCGGAACGGTGGCGGCGGCGACGAAGCTGACATCGTCCGGCAGCACGGCGAGATGGTCTGTTGGAACGACGACATTTTCGGCCCACCCGGCCTCGTCGACCAGAGCCGCAACCTGGGCGCCGACGGCCGGCCCGGAGCCATCGGCCGCCGCGCGCTCGACAATTCCGGCAACGTCCTGGCCAGGCACCCAGCCGTTCGGGCGGATCTTGAGCAGGCGCAGTTCGCCGCGGTTCAGCGAGACTGCCCGGACTGAGACCAGCGCCTGGTGCGGGGCGGGCTCGGGCTCGCCAAGCTCGGCGAGTTTCAACCCGGTGGCGCTCTCGGAAGATGTGACCAAAGCGAGCATTGGTATCGTCCCTTCTTGCTGCGCGGCGGCCGCCAGCCTGTTTTTCGCGCCGGCTTGTCGGCCCGACGTTCGGAACGCAAGCAGGGCATGGCTAGCTGAAAGCCCGCCTGCCAGCTTCTGAGTTACTCAAGGCCCTAAACTATCGACTTTCCTGCTTAAGTAATTTAGATATCGTAGCATTTGATCGCTAAAATAAGTCAATGTGAGACAACCACTCCGCTACCCTTGGCCGAATTTCGATCCGGATGACGTCCTTGCGCCGGCAATCGCCGTGCGCGTTGACGTTACCGAAACCAGGGCGGAGGTGCCGGACCACCGCCACCGCAAAGGCCAACTCGTCTTCGCGCTGGGCGGTGGCGTCACATGCCGCGTCCCCAGCGGCCTGTGGATGGTGCCGCCGCATTGCGCGGTGTGGATTCCGGGCCGCATGGAGCACAGCAATATCGCGACCGCCAATGCCCGGATTTTCTTCGTCTATATCGAACCGGGTGCTACCGACCTGCCGGACCGGTGCTGCACGCTTTCGATCACGCCGTTGCTGCGCGAGCTCATCATAGAGCTGGCGGATCGCGTTGAGGACGATGACGCGAGGGGCGAGCTCCTGACCAGGGCTCTGCTCACCGAACTGCCGCGCATGCCTGTCCAGCAGCTGCACCTGCCGATCTCGTCCGAGCCGCGCTTGAGGCGCATCGCCGCGGCGTTGGCGCAAGATCCTGCCGATCGCAGCACCCTGGCGGAATGGGCCAATCGCGTCGCACTCAGCGAGAGCAGTCTGGCACGTCTCGTGGTGAAAGAGACAGGGCTGACCTTCGGGCGCTGGCGCCAGCAAATGCATTTGATCGTCGCATTGAGCGAGCTGGCCTCCGGCGCCAGCGTGCAGCAGGTTTCGGCCGATCTCGGTTACGAATCGGTCACCGCCTTCATCACCATGTTCAAGAAAGCGCTTGGCAAGCCGCCGGCAAAGTATCTCAGCAGTGTCGCGCAAAACGGCGGTTCTGCGTTTGTCGCCCGATGAGCGCCTGATTCGCCGCCCGCCGGACGTCACCCCTCACTGCTGCTCGGCATACAACAGCCGCGTCGTCGCATTCGCCGTCCCCGTCGACAGGCTGCGCTGGATCAGCGCCTCGACATGGTCGTTGCGCTGGCGCGCGCTGTCGGCGCCCATCACCACGATGATCAGCCGGTGCCCGTCCGCATTATAGGAGGTGACGATGTTGAAGCCGGAAGCGCGGATGTAGCCGGTCTTGATGCCGTCGACGCCGCGCACCCGGCCGAGCATGTCGTTGTGGCCGCGCACCAGCCTGCCGCGAAACATGAAGTCGCTTTCGGAGAAATAGTGGAAATGCTGCGGGAAGCGGGCGTGCAGCGCCATGCCGAGCACCGCCATGTCGCGTGCGCTCGTGTGCTGGTCGCCGTCCGGCAGGCCCGAGGCGTTGCGGAATACCGTGCTGCTCATGCCGATCTGGCGCGCCTTGGCGGTCATCATGCCGGCGAACGCCTCTTCGCTGCCGCCGAGATATTCGGCAACGGCGACCGCCACGTCATTGGCCGATTTGACGACGATGGCGCGGATCGCCGAATCGACGTCGATGGTCTCGCCGCGCCTGAACCGCAGCTTGGTCGGCGGCTGCCGGGCGGCGTTGTCCGACACCGGAATTTGCGTCTCCTTGCTGATACGGCCCTGGTCCAGCGCCTCGAACAGAAGGTACAGCGTCATCATCTTGGTCAGCGACGCCGGATAACGCAGCGCCGTCGAATTGACCTCGAACAGCGTCTTGCCGGTGCCGGCATCGATGACCATCGCGGCATATTTCTGCGGCGGCGCCGGCACCGCCAGCACGCTGTCAGGGGGCGTCACCGTCGTACAGCCGGCCGCAAACAGCAGCAGCATCAGCACCGCGACGTAATTGTGGATGAGCGAAAAGAAGCGGAAGGCGGACAAGTCGGTTCCGAAGGCAGGCTGTTTCTGAGACGAGGCGAAGCTATCTTAACGCAAAGGCACAGTCCATTTGGTTAATATCGTCGCGCCCTGCAATGGTGCCCTGTCCACAGGCAGACGTGGCGGCTGTGCCAAGCCGTCCGATGCGAATTGCCGGCCGCCGCGCTTGCGCAAGGGGCGGCGAGTGGGCTTTGGTGGCGCCGGCAGAATCGGGCCGCCAGAATCGGGCTGGCAGAATCGGTAGGTGCGCACATGGATACGGTCACGATTACGGCAAAGGGGATTTCGGTATCGGTTGATCTTGCCGTCGGCCATCTCGCCGACATGGCGATCGAGATCGACGGCCGTCGGCTGAAGCCGCTGCATCGCGCACCCTGGGTCGAAGAGCCGCGCGAGACGCTGCCGAAAGATCTGCCTGAAGGGACGGTCCACCTGTCCGGCGATTTCCTCTGCGCGCCGTTCTCGACCAGCGACGTCGAAGCGGCACCTTTGCATGGCTGGCCGGCCAATAGTCGCTGGGACGTCGTCGACAGCGCAGCAACGGCCGATGGCTGGCGCGCCGTCTTCCGTCTGCAGCGTCCGGTCATGGGCGCGACCGTCGACAAGATCCTGACCTTGCGCGACGATCATCCGTTTCTCTATCAGGAGCACGTCTTTTCCGGCGGCGCCGGCGCCATTCCCGTCGCCCATCACCCAATGACGGGGATGAAGGCCGGCGGCAGGCTGGCTTTCTCGGCGAAGCGCTTTGCCGCAACGCCGAACGAGGCGCCGGAGCCCGATCCCGCCCGCGGCCGCTCTTTGCTCGCCTACCCGGCGCGGACAGCCGACCTGACGCGCTTTCCCGCCGCCGGCGGCGGCACGATCGACCTGACCGGCTATCGCATGGACCAGCAGCGTGAGGACTTCGTGACGCTGGTCGAGGCCGATCATGGCGGGCCGGGCTGGACCGCGCTGGCGCGCCAGGCGGAAGCCGATCTGGTGCTGGTGCTGAAGAACCCGGCTGAACTGCCGGTGACCATGCTGTGGGTCAGCAATGGCGGGCGCGATTATGCGCCATGGAGCGGCCGCCATCGCGGCGTGCTCGGCATCGAGGATGGCCGCACCGCTGTCGGCCACGCCGCATCGCTCGGCGACAACTGGCTGAAGCGCGAAGGCGTGGCGACCGCCTTTGCGCTTTCTGAAGGGCGCAGCTTTTCGTTCCGCCATGTCATCGGCGCACTGCCGTGGCCGTCCGGCGAGCCGCCGCGCGACGTCGCGAGCTTACCGGGCCGCATGCGCATCCTGGCCGCCGACGGCGCCGTGCGCGACATTGGCTTCGACAGCGACTTCCTGCGGATCGGCAGGTCGGCCCCAGCTTGAGAGCTCGCCTCCCCACCTTCGTCATCCCAGGGCGGAGCAGGAGCGAAGCGACGTCGCGGAGACCCTGGGATCCATGCCGCGACCGTCGTCGAGGAATGCGGCGGAACAGAATTCTGCGCCGCTGAGGCGCCCTGATGTCACGGCATGGATCCCGGGGTCTGCGCTGCGTCGCTTCGCTCCTTGCTCCGCCCCAGGATGACGAAAGGGACGATCGTTTCGGGCAATCTCAAAGCTTTGCGATTTGCCGACGGACGGTCAAAATCCCTGAGCGAGGAAACTAATCTCGGGTTTGAAATTCCCGCGAATTGTCGCCAAGATCGAAAACACTCAGCCAGAAAGGCTCCAATGTCCGAGATCGCCCATATTGCTGCTGCCATCTTCAAGCGCGCCGGCAAGGCGCCGCGCTTCATCGTTGCCATTGCCGGTCCGCCCGGCGCCGGCAAATCGACATTGTCGGCAGGCTTGCACGACCTGCTGCCGGAAGGCACGGCGGAAGTCGTGCCGATGGATGGCTTCCATTACGATGATGTCGTGCTCGAGCGACGCGGCCTTCGCCAGCGAAAAGGTGCCCCGGAAACCTTTGATTTTGCCGGCTTCGAAACGCTGCTCAAGCGCATCCGCGCCGGCGAGCCGGATATCGCGATCCCGGTCTTCGACCGCAGCATGGAGCTGTCGCGCGCCGCCGCTGCGATCATCGCCGCCGACACCAAATTCATCCTGGTCGAAGGCAATTATCTGCTGCTCGACGAAGAGCCATGGACGCGGCTGGCGCCGCTGTTCGACTTCTCGATCTTTGTCGATGTGCCGCGCGCCGACCTCGAGCGCCGACTGCTGGAGCGATGGCACGAGCACGGCCGGTCCGACGAGGACGCGCGCGCCTGGATTGCTTCCAACGACATGCCGAACATCGATCGCGTGCTTGCCCGTCGGCGGCCCGCCGACCTGGTGGTTGGTGAACAGGCCTGATCTGTAAGGACTGTTCGGCCGGAACCTTAACACTTTCAGGCCGTTATCCCGGACACGGCAATCGTGCCGCATGAGGGAACAGTTCGATGGAAACCATGGCAAGAAAGCCTGCGCCCGCCAAGGGTAGGGCAACACGATCAAAAGCAACGCGAGCGAAAACCAGCGCCGGCCCGGCAGTGGCGGCCCGCTCCAAGGACGCGGCAAAGCCCAGCTTTGGCAAGGCGGCGCCGAAGAAGGTGGTGCCTGCCGCGGCCAAAGCCGCTGCACCCAAGCCCAAAAAGCCGGCAAGCAGCAGAGGATCGATCGCAGGCAGCGCAATGCGCACCGTCAAAACGACGGCCAACGTCGCCGCCGGTGCCGTGCTTGCGACCGCCAAAGGTGCGGCCTCGCTTGCCGCTTCCGTAGTCGGCAAGGGCTCGAAACCCCGGACCAAGGCAAAATAGCCGGGCCAGTCTGGCTTTCGATCAGGCTCTGGCCGGAATGGTGAGGCCCCTCTGCACCGCCGGCCGGGCAAGGCCGCGCTCCAGCCATGCGCCGACGCTGGGGAAATCGTCGAAACCGACGAGTTCCCGTGCCTCATAAAAGCCGATCAGATTGCGCACCCATCCAAGCATCGAAATGTCGGCGATGGTGTAATCGTCGCCCATGATCCAGCTGCGGCCCTTGAGCCTCGTTTCGAGGACGCCGATCAGCCGTCGCGACTCGTCGCGATAACGTTCCAGGGGGCGCTTGTCGGCGATTTCGCGCCCGGCGAATTTGTGGAAGAACCCGACTTGGCCGAACATCGGCCCGATCGAAGCCATCTGGAAGAACACCCACTGGATCGTCTCGTAACGCAGCGTTGCGTCTGCCGGGACCAGCTTGCCGGTCTTGTCGCTGAGGTAGAGCAGGATGGCGCCGGATTCGAACAGGCCGATCGGTTTGCCGCCCGGGCCGTCCGGATCGATCATCGCCGGTATCTTGCCGTTCGGGTTCAAAGACAGGAATTCCGGGGTCCAACTTTCGTTCTTGCCGATGTCGACAGCATGCGGCTCGTACGGCAGGCCAAGTTCCTCCAGCGCGATCGATATCTTCACCCCGTTCGGCGTCGGAAACGAATAAAGCTGGATGCGGTCGGGATGGCTTGCCGGCCAGCGCGTGGCAATCGGAAACGCGGACAGATCGGTCATCGAAACTCCTGGTCGGGGGGCGCCCCGAACGGCGCGGTCATGGCGGGTCGCAGAGAGTTAGGCGCGACGCCTGGCGCGATCAATATGCGCATGGAAAGTTTCACCGGCCCCGACGAAAGCCGGCAAGGGGTGCGGTTCAGACGGCTTTGACCGCCAGCACCGCATTGGTGCCGCCGAAGGCGAAGCTGTTGCTGATCGCGGTGCGCACCGCGCGCTCACGCGCCACGTTCGGCGTGATGTCGAGATCGCAGTCGGCGTCGGCTTCCCGGTAGTTGGCGGTCGGCGGCACGATGCCGTCGCGGATCGCCATCACGCAGGCGATCATTTCCAGCGCGCCGGACGCGCCGAGACAGTGGGCGTGCATCGATTTGGTCGAGGAGATGGAAAGCTTGTAGGCATGGCCGCCGAAGACACGCTTGATCGCCGCCGTCTCGATCTGGTCGTTGGCCTTGGTGCCGGTGCCATGCGCGTTGAGATAGTCGACGTCTTCCGGATTGAGCCCGGCATCGACGAGGCAGAAGCGCATCGCCGCCTCCGGCCCTTCGATGGTCGGCGCAACGATGTCGGAGGCGTCGGCGGAAAGGCCGACGCCGGCGATTTCGGCAAGGATGGCGGCGCCGCGCGCCATGGCATGCTCATAGGTTTCCAGCACCACCATGCCCGCACCCTCGCCGAGCACAAGGCCTTGGCGATCGGCCGAAAACGGCCGGCAGGTGTCCGGCGACAAGACCCGCAGGGCCTCCCAGCCCTTGAGGATGCCCCAGACCAGCGGCGCATCGGTGCCGCCGGCGACCATGACGTCGGCGCGGCCGAGCCTGATCTGGTCGACCGCCGAGGCAATGGCGTGGTTGGATGACGAACAGGCAGAGGTGATGCCGAATACCGGCCCGCGCAGACCAAGATTCATGCTGACGTGGCCGGCGGCCGCGCCCGGCATTACTTTCGGCACGGTGAAGATGCCGGCGCGGTTCTTGCCTTCGAGCAGGATGGCGCGATAGCTCTCTTCGATTGCCTCCCAGCCGCAGACGCCGACGCCGACGATGGTGCCCATCCGATAGGTGTTGGCCGCGTGCGGGTTCAATCCCGCCTGCTGTGCCGCCTCCCGCGCGGCGATCGTCGCCAGAAGGCTGAAGCGGTCCATCGACACGACCTGCTTGCGGTCGATGCCGTGCTCGGGAAGCGTTTTGATTTCGCAACCGACCCTGACCTTGAGGTCATGCAGCTCGGAATTGACGATCGCACCGATTGCCGAACGGCCGGTGCGCATCTCATTCCATATTGCTGGTGCATTGGTGCCGAGCCCGCATAACCCGCCGATGCCCGTGATGACGATGCGCTTGTGCATTCAGTCAGGCTTTTTTCGCGATCAGCGCGCGAACCGCCTCGACCATGTCGCCGACATTCTTCAGATTGCTCCAGGCATCGACCGTGTTCATCTCGATTTCGATGCCATACTCTTCCTCGAGATCGAAGATGATTTCCGTCAGTTCCAGCGAATGGATGCCAAGGGCGGTCAGTTCGGTACTGGTGGTGATTTCCTCGCCGCCCGGCTCGGCATGAGCCTTGATCTTGGCGATGATATCGTTTGCCAGCTGGTCAGCCATTCGGTTTCTTCCCCAACTCTGTCGTTTCCCGACGCCAACTGATCAGCGCCCCTTTTGTCCTCGATTACGTCGTCATCGTCGCCTTTTACCCCCGCCAGGCGCCGATGACCGTACCAAGGTGGCTCCCTCTATAGAAACCGAAACGCTGTCAAGCAACAAGCTATATATCGACAAAGCCGCCGCAGTGCTTAACGTTGGTGTCGTGGACACGATCGCATATAGCTTGAGCTCAGTGCCGCCGGCCCAGCGCGTTGCCGGCGTCGCGCGGCTTGGCTGCGACTGGAACGGAGGCCGCACGCGTCTTCGGCGCTTGTACCAGGACGGCTCGGCCAAGATCCGCATGCCGGCAGTCTCGGCCGATCCGCTCGAAGCTGTCCTGATCAACACTGCCGGTGGGCTGACCGGCGGCGACCGTCTCGCCTGGCAGGTCGATGTCGGTGCCGGCGCCTCCGCAACCATAACAACGCAGGCCTGCGAGAAAATCTACCGCGCCGCATCCGATCGCGCCGAAGTGCGGGTGCAACTGACCGTCGGCGAAGGCGGCCACATTGCCTGGCTGCCGCAGGAAACCATCGTCTTCGACCGCTCGGTCTTTGCCCGCACGCTTGACGTGGAGCTTGCCGCCGGAGCCGAGGCGCTGATCCTGGAGGCTACTGTCTTCGGCCGCCTGGCCATGGGCGAACGGGCAGCGCAAGGCTATTTCCACGACCGCTGGCGCGTTCGCCAGGACGGAGCGCTGGTCCATGCCGAGGAGTTCCGCATCGGGCCCGACATTGCGGCCACCTTGAACCGTACGGCTGTGGCCGGTGGCGGCATCGCCGTGGCGACGCTGCTGATGGTGTCGCCGCGGGCAGAGGCTTTGCTCGAGCCGGCCCGGGGCATGGTCGGCGGCCAGGGCGGCGTCAGTTTCTGGAGTGTGCGGAAATCTGGCAAGCTTCTTGCGAGGCTGTTCGCCGAGGACGGCTACCAGCTCCGCAAGCGGCTGGTGCCGCTTGTCGAATTGCTCAACGGGCGGGCGGGCCTGCCCAAATTATGGTCACTCTGATTTCGATTATGCCACTGCAGGAAAAAGCATGAATCTGACGCCGAGGGAGAAAGACAAGCTGCTGATCGCCATGGCGGCGATCGTGGCCCGCAAGCGGCTCGAACGCGGCGTCAAGCTCAACCACCCGGAAGCGATCGCGCTGATCACCGATTTCGTCGTCGAGGGTGCCCGCGACGGGCGCGCGGTCGCCGAGCTGATGGAGGCCGGCGCCCATGTCGTGACCCGGGCGCAGGTGATGGAAGGCATTGCCGAAATGATCCACGATGTGCAGGTCGAGGCGACGTTTCCCGACGGCACCAAGCTGGTGACCGTGCACGAACCGATCAGATAATCACCAAAGGCGAGGAGAGGAAAATGCTTGAGCTGCGTCCCAACTGCGAATGCTGCGACAAGGATCTGCCGCCCGATGCGACAGATGCGGTGATCTGCACCTTCGAATGCACCTTCTGCGCGGACTGCGCCCAAAACGTGCTCGGCGGCGCCTGTCCGAATTGTGGCGGCAACTTCTCGGCCCGCCCGATCCGTCCGGCAGCGATGCTGAAGAAATATCCGGCCTCGACCCAGCGCATTCTCAAGGCAGAGGGCTGCGGCCCGGCCCGCAAGGCCGCGTGAGAGGCATGATGATCTCGAAGATGGAAGGTACGCCGATGATCCCCGCTACGATGAAACGCACAACGCTGTCGGCGGTCCTGCTGCTGGCGGCAGCTGGGCCAGCCTATGCCCATGTCGGCGACGGCACGGTTTCGTCCTTCACCGCCGGCTTCACCCACCCGCTCTCCGGCCTCGATCACATGACGGTGATGATTGCCGTCGGCCTGTGGGCAGCACTCAAGGGCGACAAAGCGATCTGGGCATGGCCGCTGGCTTTCGTCGGCATCATGCTGGCCGGCGGCGCGCTCGGCATCCTGCATGTGCCGATGGCTTTCGTCGAGCCGGCCATATTGGCGTCCGTCGTGGTGCTCGGGCTGCTGGTTGCGCTCGCCGTCGACCTTCCGGTCTCGGCCGGCGTCGCCGTCATCGGCCTGTTCGCGTTGTTCCACGGCTATGCCCACGGCACCGAGGTGCCCGAAAATGCGGGTGGGCTCGGCTACATGGCGGGCTTTGCCGCCGCCACCGCGCTGCTCCACGCCGTCGGCATCACTGCCGGTTTCAACCTCGGCTGGCGCTTCCGCGGACTTGCCCGCGTCGCCGGGGCCGCCTGTGCCACGATTGGCGCCGGCCTTGCTTTCGGCGTCCTGTGAGGGCCGCAATGATCCCAGGTGAAATCATCACGGCAAGCGGCGAGATAGAGCTGAACAAGGGTCTGGCGACCGTCACCTTGAAGGTAGCCAACAGCGGCGATCGGCCGATCCAGGTCGGCAGCCATTATCATTTCTTCGAGACCAATGAAGGGCTGAGATTCGATCGCGACCAGGCCCGCGGCATGCGCCTCGACATCGCTGCCGGCACCGCCATGCGCTTCGAGCCGGGGCAGGAGCGTGACGTTACCCTGGTGCCGTTCGGCGGCAAGCGCGAGGTCTACGGATTTCAGCAGAAGATCATGGGCAAGCTGTGAGATCGAAGGCGTCGAGCAGTTTCGGCTCAGCCGGGCGGCTTGGCCGCCGCATAGATGACGACCTTTCCCGGATCGTCGAATTCCACCGCCAGAACGTCCTCGGTTTGCACTCTCCGCGAGTCGATGGCGTTGAACAGCAATGCGTTCGCCTCGATCTCCTTGCGCAGCTCGGCAATGTCGTCCCGATGTTGCCTGACCTTGTTTTCGATCGCCGGCGGCGGGCCGCCTTCGGTGCGCGCGGCGTCGGTAAGAAACACGATATCGACCTTGTCGAGCTTGGACGTCTTGCGCACGACAGCGATGTTTTCACGCGTGCGGTCGATCGCCGAGCTGACCTTGCCGGCTTCCGCATTTGTCTTGGTCTCTTCCTGGCCGACCTCCGAGCCGACGATCCGGTTGACGGTCTCGGCGCTATCGAGGCTCTGCGCGTTCAGCGCGGCGTGCGGAATGCTGGCTGCCAGAAACGCGGTCGCAGCAATCCCATGCAGCCATCTGGTGTCGGAGAAGGTGGTGATCGCCATCGCTCGTTCTCAGGCTCCTTTTCGAGGCTTGTGTCAGGGCGACAGGACCGAAACGTAACTTCCCCTGTGAAGGTTCCCTTTGCGATGCGGCGGGCTGACCGGGCGCCGGCCCGCCGCCTCGCCTCGTCAGCTGGCTTTCTTGGTGATCAGCGTCAGCGCGCCATTGGTGCTCATGCTGGCGGCGATCACCTGCGCCGAGGTGAGTCCTTTCGCTTCGAGCGCGGACTTGACCTCCGGTGTCGCGTCGATCGAGCCGCGCAGCTTCTGCAAATCGGCATCGCTGCGCTTAGCGATCACCTCGTTGACCTTGGCTTGAGTATCCGCCGGCAGATCCTTGATATCGACGACATTGATCGCCTGAATGGTGGGCGCCTGCGGCTGCGCCCCGGGCGCGGCAGGAGCAGGAGCGGCCGGCGCCGGACTGGGCTGCTGCGCAGGCTGTTGCTGGGCGCTGGCGGCGGTTGCGAGCACCAGCGTGGCGGCGGCTGCCAGAAGGGTCGTTTTGCGCATGGATGTTCCTTTCCATCGATTGGCAAATGGTCGTTTTGGGGTGGCCCGCCCACCTCAACCGCCAAATGGGATCGGAAAGTGTCGCTCAGCGGGTCATTGCGTGACCATAGGATGGCGGCAATGTGGGTCCCGGCTTCGACAAGCGGTATTTTCGGGCTGTATTTCGGGAGCAATTGCTGATGGCTAAAATCACCCGCGCCGCCTATGCGCAGATGTACGGCCCGACCGTTGGCGACAAGGTCCGGCTCGCCGACACCGAACTGTTCATCGAGGTCGAAAAGGATCTCACCCTTTACGGTGAGGAGGTGAAATTCGGCGGCGGCAAGGTCATCCGCGATGGCATGGGCCAGAGCCAGGTTTCGCGCGCGCAAGGCGCGGTCGACACCGTCATCACCAATGCGCTGGTCGTCGATGCCACCGCGGGTATCGTCAAGGCAGATATCGGCCTCAGGGACGGCCGTATCGCCGCGATCGGCAAGGCCGGCAATCCGGATACTCAAGGCGGCGTCACCATCATCATCGGCCCCGGCACCGAGATCATCGCCGGCGAGGGCAAGATCCTGACCGCCGGCGGCTTCGACGCGCATATCCACTTCATCTGCCCGCAGCAGATCGAGGAAGCGCTGATGTCGGGCATCACCACCATGCTCGGCGGCGGCACCGGCCCGGCGCACGGTACGCTGGCCACCACCTGCACGCCTGGCCCGTGGCATCTGGCACGCATGATCCAGTCTTTCGATGCCTTCCCGATGAATATCGGCCTGTCGGGCAAGGGCAACGCGTCGCTGCCTGCCGCGCTCGAGGAGATGGTGCTCGCCGGCGCCTGCTCGCTGAAGCTGCATGAGGACTGGGGCACGACACCGGCTGCAATCGACTGCTGCCTGTCGGTCGCCGACGATTACGACGTGCAGGTCATGATCCACACCGACACGCTGAACGAGTCCGGCTTCGTCGAAAACACGGTGGCGGCGATCAAGGGCCGCACCATCCATGCCTTCCACACCGAAGGCGCCGGCGGCGGCCACGCACCTGATATCATCAAGGTCTGCGGCCTGCCCAACGTCATTCCGTCCTCGACCAATCCGACCCGCCCCTACACGGTCAACACGCTGGCCGAACACCTCGACATGCTGATGGTCTGTCACCATCTGTCGCCGTCGATCCCCGAAGATATCGCCTTTGCCGAAAGCCGCATCCGCAAGGAAACCATCGCCGCCGAAGACATTCTGCACGACATCGGCGCCTTCTCGATCATCTCGTCGGACAGCCAGGCCATGGGCCGCGTCGGCGAAGTCGCGATCCGCACCTGGCAGACCGCCGACAAGATGAAGCGCCAGCGCGGTTCGCTGCCGCAGGAGACCGGCGACAACGACAATTTCCGCGTCCGCCGCTACATCGCCAAATACACCATCAATCCGGCCATCGCGCATGGCCTGTCGAAGGACATTGGCTCGGTGGCGGTGGGAAAACGCGCCGATCTCGTGCTGTGGAATCCGGCGTTCTTCGGCGTCAAGCCGGACATGGTGCTGATCGGCGGCATGATCGCCGCCGCCCCGATGGGCGATCCCAACGCCTCGATCCCGACGCCGCAGCCGATGCACTATCGGCCGATGTTCGGCGCCTATGGCAAGGCGATGACCAATTCGTCGGTGACATTCGTTTCGAAAGCCGCGCTCGACGCCGGCCTGCGCGGCAGGCTCGGCGTCGACAAGCAGATGGTGGCGGTCGAGAATACCCGCGGCGGCATCGGCAAGCATTCGATGGTGCTCAACGACGCCACGCCGCATGTCGAGGTCGACCCCGAAACCTACGAGGTCCGCGCCGACGGCGAGTTGCTCACCTGCGAGCCGGCCACCGTGCTGCCGATGGCGCAACGCTACTTCCTGTTCTGAACCATAGGCGTTAGAACGACCGATGTAGAACATGCCGCGCCAGGCCTATGGACCAGCAACTCCCTTACGCCCACGACATTTTCCCGCATATCCGCATTGTCCTGGGCATGGTGATCGGCCTTGGCGTCACACGGCTGCTGTCGGGGCTCGCCCGCATCGTCCAGCATCCCGGCCAGTACCGGCTCTATCCCGTGCACCTCGCCTGGGTTGCGTCGGTGCTTCTGATGCTGGTGCATTTCTGGTGGTGGGAGTTCGGCCTGTTCCAGATCGAGAATTGGACCTTCGGCAAATACCTGTTCATCATCTTCTACGCCGTCGCGCTGTTCCTGCTCTGCGCGCTGCTGTTCCCGGATTCGATGCTGGACTACACCAGCTATGAGGATTTCTTTTATTCGCGCCGGGCCTGGTTCTTCGGCCTGCTGGCGGCGACCTATCTGCTCGACGTGATCGACACGCTGCTGAAAGGGCCGGAGCATTTCGCCCATTTCGGCATCGAATATCTGATCCGCACGCCGGTTTTCGTCGCGCTTTGCGTCATTGCGATCCTGCTGCGCGACCGCCGCTTTCACATCGCCTTTGTCGCCGGCGCGCTCGTCTATCAGATATCGTTCATCCTGCGGCTCTTCGACACGATCGTCTGAGCCCCATTGGGGCGGCGGACCGGATAGTCTAGGCTTTTTGCGAAAGGCAGTCTTACATGAAGCTCGATATTCGCACCGACTTCACCAAATTCCCGCGCGCCGTCTCCGTCCTGGCCGCAGGCGAAGCCGGAACTGCCACGCCATACGACCGTGCGGTGCTTGCTCATGACGAGCGGCATCTGCGCCGTCGCGCCATCGAAACGGCCCGTAGCGACAAGGTGCTGGTCGACCTGCCCGAACCGGTGACGTTGAACCATGGTGACCGGCTGGTGCTGGAGGATGGCCGCCAAATCGAGATCATCGCGGCCGAGGAGCCGCTCTATGACATCAGGGCCAGCGATCCTGTCCATCTGGCCGAGCTTGCCTGGCACATCGGCAACCGCCATCTCGCCGCCGCAATCGAAGCTGGGCGCATCCTCATCCTGCGCGACCATGTCATCAAGGCGATGCTGGAGGGATTGGGCGCCATTGTGAGCGACGTCTCCGAGCCGTTCAAGCCGGTGCGCGGCGCTTATTCCGGCCATGGCGGGCACGGCCATGCTCATGCCGAGGCGCATACGCACAGCCACGCCGAAGCGCATTCTCATAGCCATAGCGAATCGCATTCCCACAGCCATTCGCACGACCATGACCATGACTGACCAGCCTTCCAACATTGCATTGTTGCGGCTGATGGCGTGGCTGTCGCCTTCCTTCCCGGTCGGCGGCTTTTCCTACAGCCATGGCCTGGAACAAGCCGTGCATGCCGGGCTGGTTGCCGACAGCAAAGACCTCGCCGCGTGGCTGGAAACGCTGGTCGAGATGGGTTCCGGCTGGAACGATGCGGTGCTGTTTGCCGAAAGCTGGCGCCGGGCGCGCGAAGCCGGCGATCTCGTCGAGGTCGCTGCGCTCGGCGAGGCCTTAGCCGGCTCGCGCGAGCGTCATGCCGAAACCATGCTGCAGGGCGCCGCCTTCCTGAAGGCGGCCTCGGCCTGGCCGTGCCAGGTGCTGGACCGCCTGCCGGCCGAATGTGCCTATTGCGTCGCCGTCGGTGCCGTCGCCGGCGGCCACGGATTTATGCTGCGGGACGCGCTGGGCGCCTTCCTGCAGGCCTTCTTTTCCAACCTCGTCCAGGCAGCGATCCGGCTCGGTGTCGTCGGCCAGAGTGCTGCGATGACGCTGCTCGCCGGCTTCGAGCCGCTGGCCTTGGCGACCGCGGCCCGCGCTACCGGCTCGACGCTCGACGATCTCGGCGGCTGCGCTTTTATCTCCGACATCACGGCGAGTAGGCACGAGACCCAGTATTCGCGGCTGTTCCGCTCATGATCGTCCTCGCTTTCGCCCTCTCGCTGGTTCTGCTGCTGATCACCGCGCTGCATGTCTATTGGGCCATTGGCGGCATCTGGCCGGGCAGGGATGCTGCCTCCTGCGCCCGCGCCGTCATCGGCTTTCATGGCGTCGACGAAATGCCGGCGCCCTTCGCCAGCTTCGCCGTTGCCGCCTGCCTCGGCCTGGCGACACTGTGGCCGATGGCGCTCGAGGGCATCTTTGCCACGCCCTTTCCCAAGGCCGGGCTTGCCGCCACGTCGCTGCTCATCGCGCTGGTTTTCCTGGCGCGCGGCATTGCCGGCTTCACGCCGTGGTGGCGCCGGCTGACGCCCGAGCAACCTTTCGCGCGGCTCGATCTGCGTTATTATTCGCCGCTGTGCCTGCTGATCGGCCTCGGCTTCGCCATCCTTGCCTTCACGGAGTTCCCCGCATGATATCCCCGAACGGCCCTCTTCGCATCGGCATCGGCGGTCCGGTCGGCTCCGGCAAGACGACGCTCACCGAAAAGCTCTGCAAGGCGCTGCGCGACGAGTTCTCGATCGCCGTCGTCACCAACGACATCTACACCAAGGAGGACGCCATGATGCTGGCGCGCCTCCAGGCGCTGCCCGAAGATCGCATCATCGGCGTCGAGACCGGCGGCTGCCCGCACACCGCCATCCGCGAGGACGCCTCGATCAATCTGCAGGCGATTGCCGAAATGACCAAAAAATTCCCGGATCTCGACATCATCTTCATCGAATCGGGCGGCGACAACCTCGCCGCCACCTTCTCGCCGGACCTTGCCGACCTGACGCTCTATGTCATCTCGGTTTGCCAGGGCGAGGAGATTCCGCGCAAGGGCGGACCGGCGATCACCCGGTCCGATTTCCTGGTCATCAACAAGAGCGACCTTGCGCCCTATGTGAACGTCAATCTCGATGTCATGGAGAGCGACGCCGCCCGCATGCGCGGCAAGCGGCCGTTCGGTTTCACCGATCTGTCGCGCGGCAAGGGGCTGCAGGAGGTCATCGATTTTATCGTCGAGCATGGCGGCCTAAGGGTCGGCGCCGCCGCCAGCACGGCGGCGTAAGGCGACAGTGCTCGCCTGCACCAAACGAAATCGGTTGCGGGTGTTCCAGCCGCGCGGCATGCTCGCTCCATTCGCGGAGACATACGATGAGCATCACGCGCCTGCAGAAGGAAGTGCTGACCAACCTGCCGTTCTATGAGGAGCGCGTCGACCTCGCTTGCGCCTTCCGCTGGACGGCGCGGCTCAACATGCACGAGGCGGTGGCCAACCATTTCTCGCTGGCGGTCAACGACGATGGCTCGCAATTCCTGATGAACCCTAACCAGGTGCATTTTTCGCGCATCAAGGCGAGCGACCTGCTTTTGATCGACGCCAATGATCCCGACACGCTGACAGGCCCGAATGCGCCCGACCCGACGGCATGGGGCCTGCACCGCGCCATCCATCGCAACGTGCGTCATGCGCGCTGCGTCATGCATGTCCACTCGATCCACGCCACCGTGCTTGCCTCGCTCGCCGACTCGACGCTGCCGCCGGTCGACCAGAACTCGGCGATCTTCTTCAACCGCCATGTCGTCGACGCTCATTATGGCGGGCTGGCCCTCGAGGAAGAGGGCGAGCGCTGCTCGCAGCTTCTTGTCGACCCGAAGGTCAAGGTGATGGTGATGGGCAACCATGGCGTGCTGGTCATCGGCGACAGCGTCGCCGACACCTTCAACCGCATGTTCTATTTCGAGCGCGCCGCCGAAACCTATATCAAGGCGCTGTGGACCGGCCGGCCGCTGCGGGTACTGTCGGATGAGATCGCAGAGAAAGCGGCAAGGGAACAGGAAGACTATCCCGGCCAGGCCGAACGCCACCTCTCCGAACTGAAGGCTATCCTCGACGAGCAGGAGCCTGTCTACCGGTACTGAGCTGCGCCCTTCTCCCCGTACAATGACGGGGAGAAGGACGCTGTTATCGCTGGTTTCGCCAATCATCGGCGTTGCAGGAAGTCTAGCTTGCGGCGGCCTTTTCAGCCAAGCTTACAGCCCCAAATGAGCCCGCAATTCGTCGGCGCCGTTGATGACAATCGCCCCCGGCGGCCCTTCCATGGGCACCTCTGGCCAGAAGATCGTTTTCATTCCCGCTGCCAGCCCCGCCGTGGCGCCCGTCACGCTGTCGTCGACCGCCACGGCCTCGGCGGGATCGACGTCGGCCAGCCAGGCGGCGCGCAGGAAAGGTTCGGCGTGCGGCTTGCCTTCGCGCACGTCGTTGCGGCTGACCGTCTTCATACCGGGATAGACGAGGCCTACGGCGCGCAGATTGGCATCGACGATCAGCCTGTCCGAGTTGGACACCACCGCTTGCGGCACGCCAAGCGCGCGCAGCTCATTGAAAATCTCGATCGCGCCGCTGCGAGGCGTCAGCGTTTGCGCCATCGGCAGATAGTGATCGTATTTACGCACGATCCAGTCGTCGAAAGGCAGGTCGAGGCCGAACTCGTCGCGCAGCATTTCGTAGACCGGCCATGCGGCGATGCCGAGCACCCGCTCGTGCAGGTCGGCCGGCGGCGCGACGCCGACGCTGTGCAGCGCCGCAATCAGCGCCGCCTCGTGCAGCGGCTCGCTGTCGACCAGCGTGCCGTCCATATCCCAGAAAACCGCTTTCGGCGTCATGCAAGGCTCCATTCTCCAAAATCCCTTAAAGCGTTTAGCGTGGGAGATAAACCGCCGCGTCCCCGCTAATGCATGTCGCGCAAAAGTGTGCAGCGGTTTTGTGATAACGACATGCATAAAAAAGAATCTAAAGCGGATCGCATGAGGCCGATCGAACACGTCGCGCTTTGGAACCGAGATTGGTGCGACCTCGACAGCCTTGCTGTTGCGACGAGACTAGGTCGGCCCCGTCACTTCGCTCGAAGCACCAAGTCCGGACCTTAAGCAATTGCTCTTCCAATAGGCAATTGCGCACAACCTCATTCCCTGCGAAACTATGGTGCTCCGCCTCTCATGCTCGGCGGGCTGGGAGGCAGGACCTTGAATTCGCGGCAGGATAGCGGCGGCAACAGGCTGGACGACGCGGCGCGCGCCGGCTGGCTCTATTACGTTGCCGGCAACACCCAGGACCAGATCGCCGCCACGCTTGGCATCTCCCGGCAGACGGCGCAGCGGCTGGTGTCGCTCGCAGTCTCCGAAGGGTTGATCAAGGTGCGCGTCGACCATCCGATCGCCAATTGCCTCGACCTTGCGGCACGGCTGAAATCGCGCTTTGCGCTTGATCTGGTCGAGGTGGTGCCGAGCGACCCGTCTTCGTCCTCCACCGTCATCGGCGTCGCCGAGGCGGCGGCGGCCGAGATCGAGCGGCGGCTGCGGTCGCCGACGCCGATCGTCATGGCGATCGGCACCGGCCGCACGCTGAAGGCGGCGATCGAGCAGCTGCCGCCGATGGAATGCCCGCAGCACAAGGTGGTGTCGCTGACCGGCAACATCTCGCCGGACGGCTCGGCCGCCTTCTACAACGTGATCTTCACCATGGCCGACAGGGTCAAGGCGCGCTCGTTTCCGATGCCTTTGCCGGTCATCGCCTCCTCGCCCGAGGAGCGCGAGATGCTGCTCAGCCAGCCGATGATCCAGCCGACGCTGGCGCTTGCGGCCGAGGCCGACGTCACCTTTGTCGGCATCGGCGATCTCGGCCCGAAGGCGCCGCTTTACGAGGACGGCTTCATTTCGGAGGGTGAATTGAAGGCGCTGCAGAAGGCCGGCGGCGTCGCCGAGATCGTCGGCTGGGTGTTCGATCGCGACGGCCGCATGATCGACGGTATCACCAACGACCGGGTCTCGTCGGCGCCGCTGCCGTCGCGCGAAAAGTCGCTGGTGATCGCGCTTGCCATGGGCGACCGCAAGCTGCCGGGCATCTTCGCCGCCGTCAACCGGCGGCTGGTCAACGGCCTCATCACCGATGAGCGGACCGCCGCCGCCTTGCTGGCGGGCGCATGATCTCCAGGCCGCTGGCGGTCGGAAACGATCATGTGAAATCGAAACGCATCTGAACCCCCGATAAAACGAGCGACATTACTGGTGCCGGCCGCAAGGATCGTTGCCGTCGAGGAAGCCCATGTCGCGCTGCAGATGCGGCGGCAGTTCCCGGACGTCGAGATAGGCCCGTTTCCGCGCCGCGTGCCTTGCCAATCCCCGCGCCAGCCGTGAAAACCAGCCGTGGGCTGGAGCAAGAAGCAGCTTTTCCTGTATTGTGGTCATGATCGTCAGCCTTCGCTATCTCTAGGCGTAATTGATCTTCAACAGGGAATATCGGTAGGACCGGCCGGTGCCGCCAATCAAACGTCGATCACTGCCCATAAGGAGGGCTTATGCCGGAGCTCAATTCACGACAGCTGGTTTCGCAGCTTCCTCCGCTTCAGGCGATCCGGGTGTTCGAGGCGGTGGCGCGGCATCTCTCGTTCACCAAGGCTGCCCAGGAGCTTGGCATGACGCAGGCGGCGGCAAGCTATCAGATCAAGCTTCTGGAGGAGCGCATCGGCGCGCCCTTGTTCCTGCGCCAGCCAAAACAGATCGTGCTGACCGAACCCGGCCAACGCCTGGCGCCCGCGGTCAGCGAAGCATTCGCGCTGTTGAGCGGCGCCTATGCCGCCGCGCGCACCGGCGCCGATGGCGTGCTTTGCGTTTCGACGCTGCTGACCTTTGCCTCCAATTGGCTGGCGCAGCATCTCGGCTCGTTCCAGGTCGCGCATCCGTCGCTGGCGGTGCGCGTCGATACTTCGAACAGGGTTGTCGACTTTGCCAGAGAGGATATCGACATCGCCATCCGCTCCGGCGGCGGCAACTGGCCGGGCGTCGAGACCCATATGCTTTTCAGGGCCGATTTCACGCCGGTTCTCAGCCCAAAACTCGCGGCCAGCATCGGCGGCGTCAACGAACCGGCCGACCTGCTGCGGCTGCCGATCCTCGACCCGGGCGACATCTGGTGGCGGGACTGGTTTGCCGCCGCCGGCCTGCCGGTCGCGGAATTGGCCAAACGCACCGGCACCAGCATGGGCGCGCAAGCCTACGAGGCCAATGCCGCGATTGCTGGCCATGGCGTGGCGATCGTCACCAAGGCGCTGTTCAAGACCGAACTTGCCGACGGCCGCCTGATCCAGCCCTTCGATCTGGTTGGTGACGACGGCCATGCCTATTGGCTGGTCTATCCGACGGCGCGGCGCAACGTGCCGAAGATCCGCGCCTTTCGTGATTGGATCCTGAGCGAGATCGCTTGCCAATAGGCCGAATCCAGGCCACCCGGACAGCAAAGCTCCGGCTTTTGGCGGCGCGATGGGCCCGATCCAACCCTTCTCCACATATACCGCGAGTGTCCCAGGCTTGCCGCTGCACGAGACCAGCGTGCTGCGCTGCAGCAACGAATCCGGCTTGACATAATTCACGGTAAGTGAGTAATTGCTCACAGCCAAGGCAAATGCTCATCTTGGTTCATGGGAGGAATTTTGATGAAACTTCGCACGTTCACCCTAGGCCTGTTGTCGGCCAGCGCGCTTGCTTTCGCCGCGCATGCCGAATCCATCACCATCGCCACGGTCAACAATGGCGACATGGTCCGCATGCAGAAGCTGACCGACGACTTCACCGCCAAGAATCCCGACGTCCAGCTGCAGTGGGTCACGCTCGAGGAAAACGTCCTGCGCGAGCGCGTCACCACCGACATCGCCACCAAGGGCGGCCAGTACGACGTGATGACCATCGGCACCTATGAGGTGCCGATCTGGGCCAAGCAGAGTTGGCTCCTGCCGCTCGACAAGCTCGGCGACGACTATGACGTCAAGGACATCATCCCGGCTATTGCCGGCGGCCTGTCGGTCGACGGCAAGCTCTACGCCGCGCCTTTCTACGGCGAAAGCTCCTTCGTCATGTACCGCAAGGACCTGATGGAGAAGGCCGGGCTCAAGATGCCCGACGCGCCGACCTGGGACTTCATCAAGCAGGCTGCCGACAAAATGACCGACCGCGCCAACGGCGTGAACGGCGTCTGCCTGCGCGGCAAGGCCGGCTGGGGCGAGAACATGGCCTTCCTGACCGCCATGTCGAACTCGTTCGGCGCGCGCTGGTTCGACGAGAACTGGAAGCCGCAATTCGACCAGCCCGAGTGGAAGAACACACTGCAATTCTATGTTGACCTAATGAAGGCCGACGGCCCCGAGGGCGCTTCGTCCAACGGCTTCAACGAAAACCTGGCGCTATTCCAGCAGGGCAAATGCGGCATGTGGATCGATGCCACCGTCGCCGCTTCCTTCGTTTCCGACCCGAAGAACTCCACCGTCGCCGACAAGGTCGGCTATGCGCTGGCACCGGACAATGGCCTCGGCAAGCGCGGCAATTGGCTCTGGGCCTGGTCGCTGGCCATCCCCGCCGGCACCCAGAAGGCCGACGCCGCTCAAAAGTTCGTATCCTGGGCAACCAGCAAGCACTATGCCGAGCTCGTCGCCTCGAAGGAAGGCTGGGCCAACGTTCCGCCGGGAACGCGCTCCTCACTCTATGCCAATCCCGAGTACCAGAAGGCGGCACCTTTCGCCAAGATGACGCTGGACTCGATCAACTCCGCCGATCCGACGCACCCAACCGTCAAGCCGGTGCCTTATGTCGGCGTACAGTTCGTCGCCATTCCTGAGTTCCAGGGCCTCGGCACCACTGTCGGCCAGCTCTTCTCGGCGGCACTTGCCGGCCAGTCGAGCGTCGACGATGCCCTGAAGCAGGCGCAGGACGCCGCCACCGCGACGATGACCGAGGGCGGTTACATCAAGTAGGCTCCTCCCGGTGCCGGTTGCCAATGGCGACCGGCAACGGCCGCCCGAATCCCAGTTCGGGCGGCCGGCTATCACACCGCTGAAAACTTGGCTGACCTCGAAGGGTGACCGTCATGGCTACTCAGCAGACCCGTTCGCTTGCCCGCTTCATGATGGCGCCATCCGTGGTGCTGCTGCTGGTTTGGATGATTGTACCGCTGGCATTCACGCTGTGGTTCTCCTTCCAACAGTACAATCCGCTCAATCCGATGCGCGACGGCTTCGTCGGGTTTTCGAACTACGCGCTGTTCTATTCCAACCCGGCATTCCTGCAGTCGATCCTCAACACGCTCACCATCGTCGTCAGCGTGCTTTTGATCACGGTGATCGGCGGTATCCTGCTGGCCCTTCTGCTCGATCAGCCGATGTGGGGACAGGGCATCGTCCGCATCCTCGTCATCTCGCCGTTCTTCGTCATGCCGCCGGTGGCGGCACTGGTCTGGAAGAACATGATCATGCATCCGCAATACGGCGTCTTCGCCGATATTGCGCGCTTCTTCGGCGGGCAGCCGATCGACTGGTTCGGGCAGCACCCGCTTTTGGCCATCATCATCATCGTCGCCTGGCAGTGGCTGCCGTTTGCGACGCTGATCCTGTTGACCGCGCTTCAGTCGCTCGACGGCGAGCAGAAGGAAGCCGCCGAAATGGACGGCGCCGGCTTCATCAGCCGCTTCATCTATTTGACGCTGCCGCATATGTCGCGCGCCATAACCGTGGTCATCCTGATCCAGACGATCTTCCTTCTGTCGGTCTATGCCGAGATCCTCGTCACCACCAATGGCGGCCCGGGTTATGCCTCCACCAACCTGCCCTTCCTCGTCTACCAGAAGGCATTGCTGGAGTTCAAAATCGGCCAGGCGTCCGCCGGCGGTATCATCGCAGTCATTCTCGCCAACATCGTCGCCTTCTTCGCCATGCGCGCCGTCGGCAAGAATTTGGATAAATAAGGGAGGAAACGATGGCACGTGCGCTGAACCACCCCCACTCCGTCCCGCTGCGCGGGACACCTCTCCCCCTGCCCGGGGGAGAGGAAACGCCTGCATCGAAGCCGCACCCTTCCTCTACCCCGTCGATCGGGGGAGAGGTGGTTTGCGCAGCAAACCGGAGTGGGGGTCGACCCTGCCGCCAACATCGCCGATACGGGAGGACCTGACGATGGCACGTGCAGTCACCACCCAGCACAAGACGATTGCGACCGCGGCCGCCTGGATCGTCGCGCTACTGATCTTCTTCCCGATCCTCTATACGATCATCACTTCGTTCAAATCGGAGCAGGAGGCCATCCAGGGCTTCAACCTGTTCCCGTCGGGAACCACGGAGAGCTATTCCGAGGTCCAGGCGCAGAACGGTTATTTCAAATTCTTCCTGAACTCGGTGTTCCTGTCGGTCGGCTCGACCGTCCTGGCTCTGCTTGTCGCCGTTCCGGCGGCATGGTCGATGGCGTTTTCGCCAAGCAAACGCACCAAGGACATCCTGATGTGGATGCTTTCCACCAAAATGATGCCGGCCGTCGCCGTGCTGTTCCCGATCTATCTGATCTTCCGCGATACAGGACTGCTCGACAGCCGCATCGGCCTGATGGTCATGCTGATGTTGATCAACCTGCCGATCGTGGTCTGGATGCTCTACACCTATTTCCGCGAGATCCCGGGCGAGATCCTGGAAGCGGCGCGCATGGACGGCGCATCGCTCTGGAACGAGATCATCTACGTGCTGACGCCGATGGCGGTGCCGGGCATCGCCTCGACCATGCTGCTCAACATCATCCTCGCCTGGAACGAGGCGTTCTGGACGATCCGGCTGACCACCACCGCGGCAGCGCCGCTCACCGCTTTCATCAGCTCCTTCTCCAGTCCGCAGGGGCTGTTCTGGGCCAAGCTTTCGGCCGCCTCGACACTGGCGATCGCGCCGATCCTGATCATGGGCTGGTTCAGCCAGAAGCAGCTGGTCCGCGGCCTGACGTTTGGGGCGGTAAAGTAACGGGCATCGCCTGACGCAAAACGAAAAACAGCCCTTCGGGGGAGGAAATCATGGGAAACATCACGCTCAAGAACGTCTCCAAATCCTTCGGGGCGACGTCCATCATCCCCGGCCTCGACCTGATCATCGAGAACGGCGAGTTCGTCGTCTTCGTCGGCCCGTCGGGCTGCGGCAAGTCCACGCTGTTGCGTCTGATTGCCGGCCTGGAGGACACCAGCGGCGGCACCATCATCATCGATGGCCGCGACGTCACCGGCGAGGCGCCGGCCAAGCGCAAGCTGGCCATGGTGTTCCAGTCCTATGCGCTTTACCCGCATATGACGGTGGCCAAGAACATCGCTTTCCCCCTGAAGATGGCGGGCGAGGACCAGGCGACCATCGACAAGAAGGTGAAGGACGCCGCCCGCATCTTGAACCTCACCAACTACCTAGATCGCCGCCCCGGCCAGCTCTCCGGCGGCCAGCGGCAGCGCGTCGCCATCGGCCGCGCCATCGTGCGCCAGCCTTCCGCCTTCCTGTTCGACGAGCCTTTGTCCAATCTCGACGCGGCGCTGCGCGGCACCATGCGGCTGGAGATCAGCGAGCTGCATCACCAGCTCAAGACCACCATGGTCTACGTCACCCACGACCAGATCGAGGCCATGACCATGGCCGACAAAATCGTCGTGCTCAACGCCGGCAATATCGAGCAGGTCGGCTCGCCGATGGAGCTCTACAAGACCCCGAAGAACCTGTTCGTCGCCGGTTTCATCGGCTCGCCGAAGATGAACCTGATCGAAGGCGAGCCGGCCGCCAAATATGGCGCCAGGACAGTCGGCATCCGCCCGGAGCATATGAACATTTCGAAGACGTCAGGCGACTGGAAGGCGACCGTCGGCGTTGCCGAACATCTCGGCTCCGACACGTTTTTGCACGTCCAGGCGGATGGTGTCGGGCAGCTGACGGTGCGTGCCGACGGCGAACTTGCCGCCCATCACGGCGACACAATCTATCTGACACCGGACAAGACCAAGCTGCATCGTTTTGGCACCGATGGGAAGGCGATGCTGCAATGAGGCTCGGAGGTAAATCGGCGCTGATCACCGGATCGGCGCGCGGCATCGGCAGGGCGTTTGCCGAAGCCTACATGCGGGAGGGCGCGACCGTCGCCATCGGCGACATCAATCTCGAGGCTGCCGAGAAGACGGCTTCGGAAATCGGCGGCAACGCCTACGCGGTGAAGCTGGACGTCACCGATCTCGCGTCGATAGATGCGGCTGTCAAGGCGGTCGAAACCAGAGCCGGCGGCCTCGATATTTTGATCAACAACGCTGCGCTGTTCGACCTGGCGCCGATCGTCGAGATCAGCAAGGCAAGCTACGACAAATTGTTCTCGGTCAACGTCGCCGGCACACTGTTTACGCTTCAGGTTGCGGCCCGTTCGATGATTGCCCGCGGCAAGGGCGGCAAGATCATCAACATGGCAAGCCAGGCCGGGCGCCGCGGCGAGGCGCTGGTCGCCGTCTACTGCGCCACCAAGGCGGCGGTCATCTCGCTCACCCAGTCGGCAGGGCTCGACCTGATCAAGCACCGCATCAACGTCAATGCCATCGCCCCGGGTGTCGTCGACGGCGAGCACTGGGACCATGTCGATGCCTTGTTCGCCAAGTTCGAGAACCGGCCGAGGGGCGAGAAGAAGAGACTGGTCGGCGAAGCCGTGCCTTATGGCCGCATGGGCACGGCGCAAGACCTCACCGGCATGGCGGTGTTCCTGGCCAGCGATGAGGCCGAATACATCGTTGCCCAGACCTACAATGTCGATGGCGGCCAGTGGATGAGTTGAGGGGGCGAAGGCGCTCTTCTCCCCGTCTCCTCCAACGGGGGGAAGAGCCGTCCCGCTAAAGGGTAAAAGCAGATGTCCGTGAAACTCTCTTCTTCCATACTCGCCAAGCTTCCGCCCAAGATCGCCGGCCCGAAATACGATCGCGCCGCGCTCAAGGCCGGCATCGTGCATTTCGGCGTCGGCAATTTCCATCGCTCGCATCAGGCCGTCTATCTCGACGACCTCTTCAATTCGGGCGTCGGCCACGACTGGGCCATCGTTGGCGCCGGCGTCTTCGAGGGCGAGAAGGTCGGCCGCGGCAAGCTGCAGGAACAGGACTGGCTGACCACCGTGGTCGAGCAGGACAGCGGCCATATGAGCGCGCGCGTCACCGGCGTTATGATCGATTTCCTGATGCCGGGCGAAGCGACCGCAATCGTCGAGCGGCTTGCCGATCCGGCGATCAAGATCGTTTCCCTGACCATCACCGAGGGCGGCTATTTTATCGATCCGGCTTCTGGCGTGTTCAATCCGACGCATCCCGACATCGTTGCCGACGCTGAGCCGGGGGCGACGCCGAAGACCGTCTTCGGCCTCATCCTCGCTGGGCTGCTGCGCCGCCGCGCCGATGGCATCGTGCCCTTCACCATCATGTCCTGCGACAACATCCCCCACAACGGCCACGTCACTTCCGATGGCGTTATCGGCCTGGCGCGGCTGATCGACGAGGATCTGGCAAATTGGGTGAACGAAAACGTGGCCTTTCCCAATGGCATGGTCGACCGCATCACCCCGGCCACCACCGATCGCGAGCGCGGCATTCTCTCCAGCGAGTTCGGTCTCGACGACAATTGGCCGGTGTTTTGCGAGCCGTTCAAGCAATGGGTGCTGGAGGACCGTTTCACCGATGGAAGGCCGCCGCTGGAACAGGTCGGCGTGCAGTTCGTCAGCGATGTCGCGCCCTATGAGCTGATGAAGATCCGCATCCTCAATGGCGGCCATGCGACCATCGCCTATCCGGCCGGGCTGATGGACATCCATTTCGTCCATGAGGCGATGCAGGAGCCGCTGGTACGCGGCTTCCTCGACAAGCTCGAGCATGACGAAATCATCCCGACCGTGCCGCCGGTTCCGGACACCGACCTCGAAGATTACTACCAGCTCATCGAGCACCGCTTCTCCAATCCGAAGATCGGCGACACCATACGCCGGCTTTGCCTCGACGGCTCTAACCGCCAGCCGAAATTCATCATTCAGACCATCGCTGACCGGCTGAAGGCTGGCAAAAGTGTCACCGGCCTGGCGCTGGAATCTGCGCTCTGGTGTCGCTACTGCTTCGGCACCACGGATTCCGGTGCCGTCACCGAGCCCAACGACCCGAACTGGGGCCGGTTGCAGGGGACGGCCAAGGCGGCCAGGGACATGCCTGCCGCCTGGCTTGCCATGGAGGACATCTATGGCGATGTCGGCCGCTCGCCGCCGTTCGCCGAAGCCTTCGCCCATGCGCTCAAATCGCTGTGGGCGGACGGCGCGCGCGCGACACTGACGCGCTATCTCGCCGGCGACCTCTGAAGCCGATCCAGCGCGATGACGCCTGAACTGGTCATTTTCGACTGTGACGGCGTGCTGGTGGATAGCGAGATGCTGTCCGTCTCGGCATTGCTGGAGATGATCGCGCTTGCCGGCGGCAACGTCAGCGAGGACGTTGCCTACGAGCACTTCCTCGGCAAGAGCATGAAGAGCGTCCGCGAAATCCTCGCAAGCGACTTCGGGCTCGATCTCACCGACCAGCATCTGACCGAGATGCGCTCCGAACTGATGCGCAAGTTTCGCCAGGAGCTGAAACCGATGCCAGGCATGGCACAGGTCCTGCCGAAGCTCGGCGTGCCGTGCTGCGTCGCCTCCTCCGGCACGCTGGAGCGGATCCGCTATGCGCTCAAGGTTACGGGGTTGCTTGGGCTGCTGGAGCCGCATTTGTTCAGCGCTGCCATGGTGGCGCGGGGCAAACCGGCGCCCGATCTTTTTCTCCATGCAGCAGATAAGATGGGAGCGGCCCCGCAAAACTGCCTCGTCGTCGAAGACAGCCCAGCCGGCATCGCCGCGGCGCGGACGGCAGGCATGCGCGTCCTTGCCTTCACCGGCGGCTCGCACACCGGCAACCCGGCATTGAAAGCGCGGCTTGCGTCGAGTGAGCCGGACTTTATATTCGCTGACATGCTGCAATTGCCCGATCTGATTGCAGGCCTGGGAGCGAGAGCAAGAACACCTTGACCAACAGTTTCGTTTGCGCGGTCGATGTCGGCACCGGAAGCGCCCGTGCGGGCATTCTCGATACCGCTGGCGCCTTGCTCGGCCGCGCCGAGCACCCGATTGCCATGAAACAGCCGAAGGCCGATCACGCCGAGCACGATTCGCAGGATATCTGGTCGGCGGTGTGCATTGCCGTACGCGCTGCCCGCGAAAAGGCGCGCGTGAAGGGTGAGGATATCGTCGGCATCTCCTTTGACGCCACCTGCTCGCTGGTGGTGCGAGACCGGCATGGCGGCCAGCTCAGCGTGTCGGTATCAGGCGAAAGACGCTGGGACACCATCGTCTGGCTTGACCATCGCGCCATTGCCGAGGCCGATGAATGCACGGAAAGCGGCCATGCCGTGCTCGGCTACATCGGCGGCGTGATGTCGCCGGAAATGGTGACGCCGAAGCTGATGTGGCTGAAGCGCAATCTGCCCGGGACATGGAACGAAGCCGGCTATCTATTCGACCTCACCGACTTTCTGACCTGGAAGGCGACCGGTTCGCTCGCCCGCTCGCAATGCACGCTGACCGCCAAATGGACCTATCTGGCGCACGAAAACACCGGCTGGCGGCACGACTTTTTCCAAGCCGTCGGGCTCGGCGATATCTTTGAGCACGGCAATCTGCCGGAAAAGGCAAGCCCGGTCGGTGCCGATATCGGCCCGCTCGGCGCGCAAGCCGCGACGGAGCTTGGCCTCACCGAAAAATGCCGGGTCGGCGCCGGCGTCATCGATGCCTATGCGGGCGCGCTCGGGGTACTCGGCGGTTTCGCCGGTGACGCGACGAACATCGGCCGCCATCTGGCTCTGATTGCCGGCACGTCGAGTTGCGTCATGGCTATGTCGCCCGATCCGCAGCCTTTCGCCGGTGTCTGGGGGCCCTATTATGGCGCCGCCCTTCCCGGCCTGTGGCTGTCGGAAGGCGGCCAGTCGGCCACCGGCGCGCTGCTCGATCACATCATCCGCTGGCATGGCGCCGGCGGCGAGCCGGATGCCGCCATGCATGCCAGGATCGCCCGCCGCGTCGCCGAGCTGTGCGCCGCTGAAGGAGACAACCTCGCCGCCAGGCTGCATGTGCTGCCCGATTTTCACGGTAACCGCTCGCCGCTCGCCGACCCGCATGCCGTAGGCGTCATCAGCGGGCTGACGCTGGATTCGTCCTTCGACAGTCTGTGCAAGCTCTATTGGCGCACCGCCGTCAGCATCGCGCTTGGCGTCCGCCATGTGCTGGAGGCGCTGAACGAGAACGGCTATCTGATCGACACGCTGCATGTCACCGGCGGCCACACCAAGAACCCCTTGCTGATGGAGCTCTATGCCGACGCCACCGGATGCACGGTGGTCGAGCCGCTGGCGGACGAGGCGGTGCTGCTCGGCACCGGCATGATTGCCGCCACCGCTGCCAGGCTTTTTCCCGATTTGAACGCCGCTTGCGTCGCTATGCAGCAAGGCGGCAGGACGCGCGAGCCCAATCCGGCTGCCGCCGGCCGGTTCGATCGCGACTACCGCGTGTTTCTCGAGATGCATCGGCAAAGGCAGGCGCTGGACGCGATCCGATAGATCGGGATCGGCGGCTATCTCTGGTTCCAGCGCCGGACGACCGGTTCGTCAAGGCCGTGCTCATAACCGATCACGCTTACGCTGGCGGTAGCCAGCACGAAAAGCGCGCCGTCTTGCGGTGGCAGGCCGAGCCAGCGTGCGGCTAGCACCCTCAGGAAATGCGAACTTGAGAAGACCAGGACATTGCCGCTGGCCTCGAGCAACTGGCTGACGATCCGGTCCGCCCTCGAGCCTACATCCGTGGCGGACTCGCCGCGCGGGCAGCCGTCGCGAAAGAGCCGCCAACCGGGACGCTCGGCAAGGATTTGCTTGGTGGTCAATCCCTCATAGGCACCATAATCCCACTCCGCCAGATCGTCCTTCTTCACGCCTGACGAGCCGAAGCCGGCCAGCGCACAGGTGTTGAAGGCGCGCTGCGACGGGCTCGACCACACCGCCGAGAAGGATAGACCCTTTAGCCGCTCAGTGACCCGCCTTGCCGCATCCTCGCCGGCCGGCGTCAGCGGTATGTCGGTCCGGCCGGTATGTTTTCCGGACGCACTCCATTCCGTCTCGCCATGCCGAACCAGATAGATTTCGGGAAACGCGCTCATCAGGCTGCCTTTCAAAGGAATCCACCGTGACCATAGCGGCTTCCATGGCCTCTCCAATAGCCTGCATTGAGCCGACTGGCTTAACCCTTCCGCAAGTCAGCCTCTTGCCACCGGTGCCCATTTCATAGACAAACCCGTCGTAATGCGGAATCCGGCCGATCTTGGCCATTTTCCGCGCTGAGACGCGGCTTCCGGCTCTTGCCGACGTGCCGCAATCGGATAGGCGGAAAAAATGTCTGCGATCGAAGCCGACGCTCGCGCGCCGGAAAACCTTTGGCGTCGGGAAATCAGGGCGATGCTGGCGCTCGCCTGGCCGATGGTGCTGACCAATCTCGGTCAGACCGCGATGACCGCTACCGACGTCATGATGATGGGGCGGCTGGGGCCGGACACGCTGGCCAGCGGTGCGCTTGGTGCCAACCTTTACTTCATGCCGCTGATCTTTGGACTTGGCCTGATGCTGGCGACCTCGCCGATGATGGCGACCGAGCTCGGCCGTCGCCGCCACTCGGTGCGCGACCTGCGCCGCACCGTGCGCCAGGGTCTGTGGCTGGCGATCCTCATTTGCATTCCGATCTGGGTCTTTCTCTGGCACGGCGAGGCCGTGTTGCTGGCCATGGGTCAGGAACCGGCACTGGCGCATCAGGCCGGCATCTATCTGCGCTGGCTCGAATGGGCGGTGCTGCCCTTTTTCGGCTACATCGTCCTGCGCTCGTTTATTTCGGCGCTGGAGCGGCCGGGCTGGGCACTGATCATCGTTTTCGTTGCCGTCGCCTGCAACGCCTTTTTCAACTGGCTGTTCATGTTCGGCAATCTCGGCATCCAATCGATGGGCATCGCCGGCTCCGGCCTCGCCACCACGCTGTCCAGCACGTTAATGTTCGCCGGCATGGCGGCGGTGGTGATGCTTGAGAAGAAATTCCGGCGCTATCGTCTGTTCGGACGCTTCTGGCGGGCCGATTGGCCGCGCTTCAAGGGCCTGCTGCGGCTCGGCCTGCCGATCGCCGGCCTGCTGGCGTTTGAGGTGACGATTTTCAACGCGGCGGCCTTTCTCATGGGCCTGATCGATGCGGCTTCGCTTGCCGCCCATGCGATCGCCATCCAGATCGCCTCGATCACCTTCATGGTGCCGCTCGGCCTCAACCAGGCGGTGACGGTGCGCGTCGGACTTGCCCACGGCGCCGGCAATCCGGAAGGTGTCAGCCGGGCCGGCTGGACCGCGTATGTCGTCGGTGTCTCCTTCATGGCGCTAATGGGGCTAGTGATGATCCTGTGGCCGCATCTCTTGATCGGCGCCTTCATCGATCTGGGCAATCCGGCTAATGCCGAGGTGGTGGCGCTTGCCGTGTCGTTCCTCGCCTTTGCCGCGCTGTTCCAGGTTTTTGACGGCGCGCAGGCGGTGGCCAGCGGCATGCTGCGCGGCCTGCATGACACCAAGGTGCCGATGATCTACGCCGCAATCGGCTATTGGGGCATCGGCCTGCCGCTCGGCGTGCTGCTGGCCTTCCGATTCGGCTTCAACGGCGTCGGCATCTGGATCGGCCTGTCGTCCGGGCTGGCGGTGGTCGCCGCGCTCCTGCTGGGACGCTGGCTGCGGCGGGACAGGATCGCGCCGCCGCTGGTGTTCGGGCGTTGAATTGCTGGTCGCCCGCTCAGCGGGCCGCCGCCCGCTGTTCCAGCGAGCGCGCATATTGCGTCAGCGGAAAGCACATGACGAAGAAGATCAGCGCTACCAGCCCATAGACTTTGAACGGTTCGAAGGTCGCATTGTTGATCGCGTTGGATGTCCTTACCAGCTCCTCGAAACCGATGATCGAGGTCAGCGCGGTCGACTTGATCAGCTGCACCAGGAAGCCGACGGTCGGGGCGCGGGTGATCGAAAACGCCTGAGGCAAGATGATCAGCCGGAGTTCCTGCAGATAGTGCAGGCCGAGGCTGGCGCCGGCCTCCCACTGGCCGCGCGGCAGCGCATCGACGCCGCCGCGCCAGATCTCGGCGAGATAGGCGCTGGCAAAGAAGGTCAGGCCAAGCACCGCCGCGGTCCACGGCTCGATGCGCAGGCCCAGCATCGGCAAGCCGAAGAACATCAGGAACAGCTGCATCAGCAGCGGCGTGCCCTGGAAAAGCGCGATGTAGCCGGAGGCAAACCGCCGCGCCCATTTATTCTTGGCGATCCGGAAGAACAGCACGATCATGCCGACCACGGCGCCGCCGACAAAGGCGGCCAACGACAAGAGCACTGTCCAGCGCGCCGCCAGCAGCAGGTTGCGCAGAATGTCCCAGAAGGTGAATTCGATCATGACACGCCGGCTCCAAGAAGCCGGCGCCCGCCGCCGACCAGCAGCCGGCGCAGCCCAATCGACAGGATGAGATAGACCATCGTCACCACGAAATAGGTCTCGAAAGCCCGGAACGTGCGCGCCTGCAGCATGTCGGCTTCATAGGTCAGCTCGCGCACCGCGATCTGCGACACCACGGCGGATTCCAGCATCATGATGACGATCTGGCTGGTCAGCGCCGGATAGATCACCTTGAGCGCCTGCGGCAGCACGATCTTGATGAAGACCTGGCGCGGCCTGAGCCCAAGCGCCATTGCCGCTTCCGTCTGCCCGGGCGGCACCGCGTCGAGTCCGGCGCCAACGATCTCGATCGTGTAGGCCGCCATGTTGAGCGTCATCGCCAGCATGGCTGCCAGCACGGGATCGAGCCTCACGCCGATGCTTGGCAGCCCGAAGAAGATGAAGAACAGCTGCACCAGGAACGGCGTGTTGCGGATCACCTCGACATAGACGCCGATCGCCCGCTTGAGCAGCAGCGGGCCGTTCCGCCGCCCTGCGGCGCCGAGGATGCTGAGCAACGTTCCCGCCAGCGTGGTCACGGCGATCAACAGGATCGTCGTGGCCGCGCCGCGCGCGATCGCCCCTGTCGCCCCGGCAAGCCAGCCGAAGTCGAGGCTATAGGTCACCGGCCGTCAATCCTTGAGATTGGCGGGATCGAGCGGTGTCTTCAGCCAGGCCTTCGAGCTTTCGTCCAGTTTGCCGTCGGCCAGCATCTTGGCAACCGCATCGTTGACCGCTTGCTTGAGGCGGTCTTCCTTCTTGTTGAGGCCGATATGCGATGGCGAGGTGAGAAGCTGGAATTTCTGTTCCGGCTTCAGCGCCTCCTGGCGGGCGAGCACCTGGGCGCCGACATCGTTGCCGACCACCATCAGCTGGGTCTGGCCCGAAATGAAGGCCTGGATGACGGAATTGTAGTTGTCGAAGCGGCGGATGTCGGCCGAGGCGGGTGCTGCCTCGGTCAGCGAGGTGTCCTCCAGCGTGCCGCGATTGACGGCGATCGACTTGTCGGCAAGGTCTTCCTTGCCTTTGACCGCAAGTGCTGCCGGGCCGATGACGGCGATGTAGTAAGGCGCGTAGGCGGCGGCGAAATCGATCACCTGCTCACGCTCCTTGGAATACCCGACGCTCATCAGCAGGTCGACGCGCTTGTCGGTCAGGTACGGAATGCGGTTCTGCCCGGTCACGCTGACCAGATTGAGCTTGACCTGGAGCTGGTCGGCGATGGATTGCGCCACGTCGATGTCGTAGCCCTTGATGCTCATATCGGCGCTGGCCGAGGAGAAGGGCGGGAAATCGGAAAAGATGCCGACATTGATGGCGCCGGCCTTGACGATGTCGTCGATCGCGTCGGCATTGACGGCCTGGGTGGTGAAACCAAGACCGGCCGCACCGAGCATCAGCACGGCGGCGATGGATGATTTGAGTTTCATGTGAAGTGTCATTTTTATTCCCCTGCTGGAAGCTTGTTTGTTTGAGTGCAACCGCCGGCTCCAGCGCGGCGGTAGCCTTTGGATTCCCTAGTGGACCATGATCGTCTCCGAAAAACGGTTCCTACTTTTTCGGGGTCATGGTCGAACGCGTCAGCCCGCCTTGCCGGTGATTGCCGGGCTGAAGACCATCAGGCTGAGGATCTCGAACAGCACCTGCGCGCCGGCATGCGCCGTGTTGGTGGTTGCGTCGTACTGCGGTGCCACCTCGACGACGTCGCCGCCGACGATGTTGAGGCCCTTCAGGCCGCGCAGCAGCTCGAGCACTTCGCGCGTCGTCAGCCCGCCGACCTCCGGCGTGCCGGTGCCCGGCGCGAAGGCAGGATCGACGCTGTCGATATCGAAGGAGACATAGGTCGGGCCGTCGCCGACTATCCTGCGCGCCTTCTCGATAATGGCGGGAATGCCGAGGCCGGTCACCTCTTCGGCATGCACCACGGTCATGCCGGACTCATAGGTGAACTCCCAAAGGTACTCGGCCGAGCCGCGAATGCCGATCTGGATGGTGCGGCTCGGGTCGAGCACGCCGTCCAGCACCGCGTTGCGGAACGGACCGCCATGGTGGAACTTGGTCATGTCGAACAGGCCGCTGGTGTCGCAATGGGCATCGATATGGATCATGCCCACCGGCGCCTTCTTGCCGACAGCCTTCAGGATCGGGTGGCTGATCGAATGGTCGCCGCCGACAGACAAGGGCAGGACGCCGGCGTCGACGATCTGGTTGGTGCGGCGTTCGATGTCGTCATGGCTGGTCTCCAGCCGGTAGCGGCTCTGGAATGGCACGTCGCCAATGTCGGCGACTTTCAGCTCATGCGTCGGTGCGCATTCCAGCACATGATTGTAGGGGCCGATGCGCTCGATGGCGCGCAGCGCCCTTGGCCCGAAACGGGCGCCCGGCCGGTTGGTGACGCCCAGATCCATCGGCACACCGATAATCGCCACCTGCAGATCGCCGAAATCCGGATTGTCGGCGGCGATTTCACGATAGGGCGCCGCCAGGAAGGTCGGGATGCCGGAATAGGGCGCCAGCCGCGTGCCGGTCTTGGAGAAGATCTTGTCGGCGACACGCTGAAATTTCGGGTCGAACATTTCGCCGCCATGGCTCTCGCCATATTTGCGGCGCAACGCTTCGAGCTTGCCGCGATCATAACCCATGTCGGTTCTCCATGGTTGGAGCAGCGCGCGCCAAGGACCTTGGTAGCCGCGGCCATTGGCTGCCTGTAGATTTCAAGTCTTGATGCAATGCTTGGGCAAAGTGTCCTGTAGCTGCATTGAAAAATCAATTGATATTGTTAGGGTGTTTGTTGTGAGAAAATCTCACAGGGTTCAGGTTCCAAATGGCCAAGCGTTTGCCACCACTCAACCCGTTGCGCGCCTTCGAGGCGACGGCGCGCCACGCCTCGCTGACCAAGGCCGCGGCTGAGCTCAACGTCACCCACGGCGCCATCAGCCATCAGATCAAGGCGCTCGAGCAATCGTTGGGCGTCAAGCTGTTCGAGCGCGCCGGCCAGCGGGTGAAGCTCACGCCGCACGGCGCCGAATTGCTGCCGGCGGTGTCGACCGCCTTCGACGGCATTGCCGCCGCCACGCAGCGCATGACGAGGCCGGCCAGCACCGGCGCGCTGTCGGTATCCTGCGTGCCGGCGCTGCTGTTGCTGTGGATGATCCCGCGGCTCGGCAGCTTCACTTCGCAATATCCGGATATCCGGCTGACGCTGATCCCATCGAATGACGCCAAGGACGTCCGCGCCCCGCATATCGATGTCTGCGTGCACTATGGTGACGGCAGCTGGACCGACTGCTGGATGCGCAAATGGTCGGGTCTCGAACTGTTCCCGGTGGTCAGCCCGACGCTGATCAACAACCGCCCGATCCGCACCGTCCGCGACCTCGCCGATCACGTCTTCCTGCATGGCGACGACGGCCGCGAATGGCACACCTGGCTGGCCGCCGCCGACGCGCTGGACCTGGAGCGCGGCCGCCGCCATCATCTTGGCGACGCGCGCATGGCGACCGAGGCTGCGGTTCACGGCCATGGCGTGGCGCTCGGCGACACGGTAACGGCAAGCGGACTGCTCGCCAGGGGTCTGCTTGTCGCGCCATTCAGCCTTTCCGTGCCGGCCGTCGACGATTTCTACGTCGTCTGCCGCAACGAGATGCGGTCGGCGCCGATCGTGCAATTGTTCATCGACTGGCTGTTTGCCGAGAAAGAGCAGGCCGATCGCCGCGCCGACGCGCCGGTGGCAGGCCGCATCGGCTTTCGCCGCAAGCGTCCAGCGCTCAAGGTGGTCGGCGCCAAGACCGCATCCTGAGGCCGAAACTGCCGTGGGCGCCGCTTGCCGCAGGGGCTTCTTTTTGTCGGGCCAGCCCGCAAAGCGGGAGGCGCGTTCAAAAATTCGATGCTAAGAGGCATTTGGAGCAATTCCAGGAAAAGTGCGCAGCGGTTTTCCGTCCGGAATTGCGCTAGACAAAAGCTAGAGCGAGCAGCGAAGGCGCATTGAGCGATGGCAAAGACCGATATAGCGCGGCGCGTCTACAACCACACCTGGAAGCTCGACCCGATCGTGCGTAGCTTGCTCGACACCGATTTCTACAAGCTTCTGATGCTGCAGATGATCTGGGGCATGTATCCCAAGGTCGACGCCACCTTCTCGCTGATCAACCGTACCACCTCGGTCCGCCTTGCCGAGGAGATCGACGAGACGGAGCTGCGCGAGCAGCTCGACCATGCCCGCACCTTGCGCTTCTCGAAGAAAGAGATGATCTGGCTCGGCGGCAACACCTTCTATGGCCGCAAGCAGATCTTCGAACCGGAATTCCTCGCCTGGCTGGAAAATTTCCGGCTGCCCGAATACGAGCTCTCCAGGCGCGACGGCCAATACGAACTCGCCTTCAGCGGCCCGTGGATGTACACGACGCTGTGGGAGATCCCGGCGCTGGCAATTATCAATGAACTTCGATCTCGCGCGGCCATGCGGGCGTTCGGGCCGTTCGCGCTCGACGTGCTCTATGCCCGCGCCAAGGCCAAGATGTGGGCCAAGACCGAGCGGCTGAAGGCGCTGCCCGGCATCCGCATCTCGGATTTCGGCACCCGCCGCCGTCATTCGTTCCTGTGGCAGCGCTGGTGCGTCGAAGCGTTGAAGGAGGGCATCGGCGAGGCCTTTACCGGCACCTCCAACGTCCTGCTCGCCATGGACAACGACCTCGAAGCGCTCGGCACCAATGCGCATGAGCTGCCGATGGTATTCGCCGCGCTCACCAATTCGGAAAAGGAATTGAAGCAGTCGCCCTATAAGGTGTTGCAGGACTGGCAGCGCTACTACGGCGGCAATTTGCTGATCGTGCTGCCGGACACCTTCGGCACCGCGGCGTTCCTGCGCGATGCGCCGGACTGGGTCGCCGACTGGACCGGCTTCCGCCCCGACAGCGCGCCGCCGATCGAGGGCGGCGAGAAGATCATTTCCTGGTGGCGCGAAAAGGGCAAGGACCCCAAGCAGAAGCTGCTCATCTTCTCCGACGGGCTTGAGGTCGAGACCATCGAGGAAACCTACCGCCACTTCCGCGGCAAGGTGCGCATGTCCTTCGGCTGGGGCACCAACCTGACCAATGATTTCGAAGGCTGCGCACCGACCGAGACCAACCGGCTCGACGCCATCTCGCTGGTCTGCAAGGTCACCGAGGCCAATGGCAGGCCGGCGGTCAAGCTTTCCGACAATCCGGCCAAGTCGACAGGCGACGAGAAAGAGATCGAGCGCTATCTGCGCATTTTCGGCCAGAAGGACCGCGTGGAGCAGCTGGTGAAGGTGTGAGGGCCGACAAGAAGTATTTCTTGGAAAGCATGAGTTCCCGCCCACCCCCCTCTGTCCTGCCGGACATCTCCCCCTCAGAGGGGGAGATTGGCTCTCATCTCCGCTCTGGCCAACCCTCAACGAGGCAAGAAAAGCGCCGGCCGATTCAACTGCCAATCTCCCCCCTCGAGGGGGAGATGTCCGGCAGGACAGAGGGGGGTGCCGTAGAACGCTGCCATAACCTAGTAGCCCTGCCGCGGTTCTCCTTCTTCCTGGCCCTTGCACCTGTATTCCTGCCCACGCCCGCCTTCGCCCACGCCTCCGACCGCGGCCACGTCCTGCTCCTCCCCACCGGCTACTACCTCGCCGGCGGCGCGCTCGCCGTCGCCGCCAGTTTCCTTGTCCTGGCGCTACTGAGGCCGGACTCCCTCGACCGCTTCTGGCGCAAACGCCTGCCGCTTTTCACCTTCGGCGACGGCGCGCGGACTGCCGTCAGCCTGATATCCTTTGCCGGCTTTGCAATTCTCACTGCCGCCGGCCTGTTCGGCAGCCGCGATCCGCTCTCCAATCCGCTGCCGCTGACCGTATGGACATTGCTCTGGGTTGGGCTGGCTTTGCTGCAAGGGCTCAGCGGCGATCTCTGGTCGTGGCTCAATCCGTGGTACGGGCCTTGCCGCGTCGTCTCGCGCTTGTCCGACAGAACGGAGCCACGGCGGCTGCCCCAGTGGCTCGGCTATTGGCCGGCTTTCGTGCTGTTCTTCGCCTTCGCCTGGTTCGAGCTGATCGACCCGGCGCCCGATGACCCGGCGCGGCTGGCCTGGGCCGCCGGCGTCTACTGGCTGCTAAGCTTCGCGGCCATGCAGGTCTTCGGCTACCGCGGCTGGACCCGCAGCGGTGAGTTCCTGACAATGTTCTTTTCGATGGTGGCGCGCTTCGCCATCGTCGAACGCAACGAGGACGGCCGGCTCAAACTCTGCTGGCCGGGCGCTAAGCTGCTCGAGGTTGCGCCGCTGCCGCTAAGCGGCGTCGCTTTCCTGCTGCTTGCGCTGTCGTCGGTATCCTTCGACGGCCTGTCGAAAACCTTCTTCTGGCTAGGCCGGTTCGGCATCAATCCGCTGGAGTTTCCGGGACGCACCGCCTTGATCGGCATCGGCAGTTTCGGCCTTGTGCTGACCTTTGTCGTGCTTGCGGCCGTGTTCGCGCTTGCCGTCTTTCTTGGCCAGCACCTTGCCGGCAGCAAGCATTCCCTCGGCCACGCCGCAGGGCTGCTGGTCTGGTCGATCGTGCCGATCGCGCTCGCCTATCACTTCGCGCATTATCTGACGGCGCTGCTGGTCGACAGCCAATATGCGATTGCCGCTCTCTCCGACCCGTTTGCGCTGGGCTGGAACCTGTTCGGTACCGCCGAAATGCCAATTGAAGCCGGCGTCGTCGCCGGCGCCGGCTCGGCGTGGTGGCTGTGGAATCTCCAGGCCGGCGTCATCATAGCCGGCCACATGCTTGCAGTGCTTGTCGCCCATGGCTTGGCCTGGCGATTGCACCCCATTCCCGCTCGCGCCGCGCTCAGCCAGTTTCCGCTCACGTTGCTGATGATCGCCTACACCGTCTTCGGCTTGTGGCTGCTTGCGACGCCAACCGCCGGGTGAACGAGATGCGCGATGCCCGTCAATCGAACCTTGGGGAAAGCTCGCTTGCCACGTCAGAGCTTTGGTGATTTAGTTTGTACACATGCAATTTTCGGCCCTCTTAGCAAGAGTGGCCCGCCTCGCTACAGCCATTGGTCAAAGCTCAAAAACAAGGGGAACTGCCGTGACTGACAAGAATGGGTTTTTCGATCTCTCCAGATCCGCTCTCACCCGCCGCACGGCGCTGAAGGTCCTTGCCGCCGGCGCCGGTCTTGCCGTCGCGCCGGGCTTCGTGCGCTACAGCCAGGCGCAGAGCTCGGCGCCGATCAAGATCGGCTTCCAGTCGCACCGCACCGGCATCGGCGCCGCCTATGGCCGCTGGTACGAGAAGACCACGGCCGCGGCGGTCAAGGCGATCAACGATGCCGGCGGCATCAACGGCCGGCCGGTCGAGGTGATCATCGAGGATGACGGCACCGATCCCGGCCGGGGCGCCGAAGTGGTCGGCAAATTCGCCTCCCAGCACAAGACCGACATCGTCTACGGCACGCTGTTTTCGCATGTCGTCATCGGCTCGGCGCCGGCCGCCGGCGAGGCCAAGATGCCCTATTTCGTCGTCAGTGAAGGTCACCACGTCGCGTCGACCAAATTGAACCGCTACGTCTTCCAGCCCGGCATCACCGACGTGAAGAGCCAGATCCAGTCGATGGCGCCGTGGATTGCCGCCAATGCCGGCAAGAAGGTGACGCAGATATTCCCCGATTTCGCTTTCGGCTACGATCATCGCGACTACCTGCCGCCGGCGCTGAAGGCGCAAGGCGCAGAGGTCATCGCGCAGATCGCCATCCCGCCGACGGAATCCTCCTTCACCAAATATTTTCCGCAGATCCCGGCCGAGACCGAGGTGATTTACCACGTCATGGTCGGCCCGGCGGTGCTCACCTTCGTCAAGGAACTCGGCGAGTTCTACGGCTCCAACCGGCCGCAATTGTTCGGCTTCATCGATTCGCTCGAAGCCACCGACATCAACAGCCCCGGCCTCGAATTCCTCGACGGCAGCCATTTCTGGGAAGGCTCGCCACGTTATGCGCAGCCCGATGACTCCCCTGCACAGAAGGCCTATCGTGCCGCCGTCGGCGTCGACGACAATGGTGCATCTGTCGGCGATCCCAAGGACGTCTCCACCGCCGCGCACATGTTCGGCTGCTGGGAAACGCTCTACGTCGTCAAGAAGGCGATGGAGGATGCCGGCTATAAGGGCCCGGAAGACCGCGCCAAGCTGGTCGAGGCGACCGAGGCGTTGACCGAGTTCGCCGAGGGGCCCGAGCATCCGCAGGGACCGAAAACCTTCAACGGCAAGATCCACCAGTGTTTTGGTATCCAGAACATCTCCAAGGTCGAAGGCGGCCGGCTCAATGTCGTCCACAAGACCAAGATCGAGGACGGCCTCTACGAGCCGGAAGGGGATTACACGACGCAGGCGCTGTGAGCTTGGCTGCTGCAGCAAGCGTGAGCGCCAAGACACCCCCCTCTGGCCAGAGGGGGGTGCTTCGCGCATCCGCCGGTGCTTAGCCGATGCACTTCGGACCCCACCTGCTCCTCGCCGCCCTCGAAGGCCTCGTCACCTCCGCCGTCCTGGCGCTGACGGCGCTTGGCCTGTCGCTGGTGTTCGGCGTCATGCGCGTCGTCAATGTCGCGCATGGCGAGTTCTTCATGCTGGGCGCGGTGCTTGCCTGGGCGATTTCTACGGCGATATCCGGCCATCCGGCGCTCGGCTTCCTGGCCGCCCTGGTGCTGGCGCCGCTGATCGTCGGCTTGATCGCACTGCTCGCCGAACGGCTGGTCCTGCGCCGGCTCAACTACAATCCGGAAGCCACCATCGTCGCCACCATCGGCATGCTCTACATCATCCAGCAATTGGCGCTGACCTTCTACGGCCCGGAGGCGCGGCCTGTGGAGCCGCCGTTCAGCTACCGCATCCTCCTGCCGTGGTTCGGCTATTCCGGCTACAAGCTGTCGATCATCGCCGCATCCGCGCTGCTTCTGGTCGCGACCTGGCTGGTGCTGACGCGCACGAAAATCGGCCTCATCATGCGCGCCACGCAATATGACAGCGAGACGGCGCAGGCCTTTGGCATTCCGGTGACCAGAGTCTATGCCGGCGTCTTCGCGCTCGGCGCCATGTTGGCGGCTGTGGCCGCGGTGCTGATCGTGCCGATCAGCCAGGCCCACTATCTGATGGGACAAGACCCGCTGTTGCTGTCGTTCATCGTCGTCATCATCGGCGGCCTCGGCTCGCTGCGCGGCACGGTCGTCGCCGCGGTGCTGATCGGCCTTTCCGACGGCATCATCTCGGTGTTCTTCTCACCGACGCTGGCCAAGATCATCGCCACCTTGCTCGTCGCCATGGTGCTGGTGTTCCGGCCGCAGGGCCTGTTCGGGACGGCATCGCGATGAAGGATGCTTCGCCGGCAAAGCCATATGCGCTGCACCTCGGCGTCATCGCCCTGCTTTTCGCCCTGAGCTTCGTCTTGCCGGAATACCATCACGGCCTGCTCGCTCGCATCATGGTGCTGGCGGTCTTCGCCATGGGCTACAATCTGCTGTTCGGCTATGTCGGGCTGCTCAGCCTCGGCCATGCCATGTTTTTTTCCGCCGGGCTCTATGGCGCCGGCCTCGCCGTCATTCATCTCGGCTGGAGCGTATCGGCCGCCTTTGCAGCCGGGCTTGCCTGCGGCGCACTTCTCGCGCTGGTGATCGCGCTGCTGGCGCTGCGCACCTCCGGCGTCGCCTTCATGATCGTAACAATGATGTTCGCTCAGGTATTCTATCTCGTCATCCTCTATCTCGCCGCCTGGACCGGCGGCGACCAGGGCATGGTCGTACCGCAGTCGATGCGTGTCCTTGTCCTGGGCAGCACGTCGCTCGACCTCACCAACCCGACCGTGCGCTATATGAGCGCGCTGGCGCTGTTCTCGATCGTGCTGCTTATAAGCCTGGCCATAGTCCGCTCCGGCTATGGCCGCGTGCTGGTCGCCATCCGCGAGAACGAGGAGCGGACAAAAATGCTCGGCTACGATACGTTTTCCAACAAGCTCGCCGCCGTCATCGTCTCCGGCACCATCTGCGCGGGTTCCGGCGCCGCCTATGCGCTGCTGTTCGGCTATGTCGGCTCGAGCTTCGCTTCGGTGCAGTATTCCATCCTGCCGCTGCTCTGGGTGCTGCTGGGCGGTGCTGCCACCACGCTCGGGCCGCTGATCGGCACGCTGTTCATGTACTATGTCATCGACGTCGCTAGCGGCTACACCTCCGCCTATCTGCTGATCGTCGGCATCGCGCTGATCCTGCTGGTTTTGTTTTTCCCAAAAGGCATTCTCGGCAGCATTCGCCAGCGCTGGCTCGGATGGCTGCCATGATGCCGCTTTTGACCACCAAAGACCTGTCGCGCAGTTTCGGCGGCTTGCGCGCCGTCGACGGCGTCGACTTCGCGCTGATGCCGGGCGAGATCCGCGCTGTCATCGGCCCCAACGGTGCCGGCAAGACCACCTTCGTCAGCCTGGTCAGCGGCCGCATCCAGCCCTCGTCGGGCACGATCATCTTCGACGGCGCCGATATCACCAGCCTGCCTGCCTACGCCAGGGTTCGCCTTGGCATCGCCTATACATTCCAGATCACCAGCGTCTTTGCCAATCTCAGCGCCTACGACAATGTTGCCCTGCCGGTGCAGCGCACGCTGACCGACAGCCGCTCGAAGGGCGCGGTTCACACCGGCGTCATGGCGGCGCTCGAGCGCACCGGACTTGCCGACTGGGCGCAAATGCCGGCCGGGCAGTTGTCCTACGGTCACCAGCGCCTGTTGGAAGTGGCGATGGGGCTGGCACTGAAGCCGCGGCTGCTGATCCTCGACGAACCGACGCAAGGGCTGGCCGACAGCGAGATCGACAATTTCATCGAGCTGGTGCGCGAGATCGCCGATAGCGCCACCGTGCTTTTGATCGAGCACAACATGCCGGTGGTCATGCAGCTCGCCGACCGCATCACCGTCTTCAACGCCGGCAGGATTTTAGCTGAAGGCACGCCCGAGCAGATCCGCGCCAATGCCGCGGTGCAGGACGCCTATCTGGGGACGACCCATGGCTGAGGCCCAGTCCAGGGCACTGACGATCTCCGGGCTTGATTGCTTCTATGGCGAGGTCCAGGTGCTCTATGGCCTCGATCTCGTCTTGAGCGAGGGCGAGGTGCTCTGCCTGTTCGGCCGCAACGGCGCCGGCAAGACGACGACGCTGAAGGCGATCATGGGCCTGGTGCCGGCAAGCGCCGGCTCGATCCGGCTCGAAGGGCGGGAATTGACCGGCCTGCCGGCGCACGAGGTGCCCAAGGCCGGCGTCGCCTATGTGCCGCAGGGCCGGCGGCTGTTCGCCGAGATGACGGTGGCTGAAAACATCGAGATCGGCCTGATGGCCCGCAACAAGGGCAAGGCGACGCGCGAAAACGTGCTCGATCTCTTCCCGCTGCTGCGCCAGCGCCTTAGGCAGCGTTCTGGCACGCTATCGGGCGGCGAGCAGCAGATGCTGGCCATGGCCCGCGCCCTGTGTCTGGAACCACAGGTGCTCCTACTCGACGAGCCGACCGAAGGGCTGATGCCGTCGATGATCGCCAAGATCCGCGAAACCGTTTCGAAGCTGCGTGCGCTTGGCGTGTCGACAATCCTTGTCGAGCAGCGCGTCGATGCCGTGCTCTCGGTCGCAGACCGCGTTTGCTTCATCGAAAACGGCCGCAACCGCGAGACGGTCGACGTTGAGGAACTGCGTGCTGATCCCTCGGCGGTCCGCCGCTATGTCGGCGTCGGCTGATCAGGCAAAAAACAGCAAGCCGGCGAGCAGGAAAGTCGGGATCAGCACGGCGCCCGACCACGCCATGTAGCCAAAGAAGCTCGGCATCTTGATGCCGCGATGCCTGGCAATGGCATAGACCATGAAATTCGGCGCATTGCCGACATAGGTGTTGGCACCCATGAACACCGCGCCGGCCGAGATCGCCGCCAGCGTCGAGGCGAGCTCGGTCATCAGATGCTGCGCATCGCCGCCGGCCAGCTCGAAGAACACCAGATAGGTCGGCGCATTGTCGAGGAAGGACGACAGCGCCCCGGTCAGCCAGAAATAAGCGAGATTGTCGGGCGCGCCGGTCGGCGAGCTGACCAGCAGCACCAACGGCGCCAGCGCGCCGTCGAGGCCGGCCCGCAATATGGCGACGACCGGCACGATGCAGATGAAGATGCTGGCGAACAGCTTCGCCACCTCGGCAATCGGCCCCCAGCTGAAGGCGTTTGCGCCGCGAAACTCCTTTGGCGAGACGACAAGCGACGTGAAGGCCAGTATCAGGATGGCGGCGTCGCGCACCAGATTCTGCAGCTCGAGGCTGACGCCCTGAAAAGAGAAACTCACTCCCGGCTTCCAGGCAGCGGAAATCAGGATCGCGGCGATCACCCCTGCCAGCAGCGGGATGTTGGCCAGGCCGCGAATGCGCACCTTGCTGTCGGGCGTCGGATCCTTGATCTTCGGCGCGCCTTCCTCCCGGTGATGCATGATGATGTCGATCGCCAGGAAAACCGCCAGCACCACGCCGGCGACGAACAGTGTCTCGGGCAACAGGTGAACTGTCGTCCAGAAGAAATCGACGCCGCGCAGGAAGCCGACGAACAGCGGCGGATCGCCGAGCGGCGTCAGCGACCCGCCGATGTTGGACACCAGGAAGATGAAGAAGATGACGACATGGGCGTTGAAGCGCCGGTTGTCGTTGGCGCGGATGAGCGGCCGGATCAGGATCATCGAGGCGCCGGTTGTGCCGATGATCGAAGCAAGCACAGCGCCGCCCAGCAACAGCCCGGCATTGACCAGCGGCGTGCCGTGGATGTTGCCGGCAACGAAGATGCCGCCCGAAATGGTGAACAGTGCGAACAACAGGATGATGAACGACATGTATTCGGTGAGCAGCGCGTGCAGCACCGCCTGCGTTGCCGACGGGATGCCGAAGGCGAGCGCCAGCGGCCCGATCACCAACGCTGCCCAGAAAGCGGCAATCTTGCCGTAATGGTGCTCCCAGGCATGACGGAAGAGCAACGGCCCGGTCGCGATGCAAAGCAATAGCCCGGCAAACGGCAGCACCCACCACAGCGACATGGCGGCGCCCGGCAATTCGTGCGCTTCGGCCGCGAGAACCGCTCCCGGAGAAAAGATTGCGGCAATCAGTGCAGCACTTGCCGTCAACGCCGCAAACCGCATGGAGCCCCTCAAAAGTCTGTCAGGTTCGGCTGGATGACGTTCAAATCAGTGCCACGCCGGCATCGCGCATCCGGCCCAGCATCCTCTCCACGGAGCCGTTGAGATCGATGCCGCGGCAGGCGTCGAGCCGCACGGACGTCTCAAAACCGAGCTTGACCGCGTCGAGCGCCGAAAAGGCGACGCAGAAATCCGTCGCTAGGCCGACCAGGGTCAGCGTCTCGATGTTCCGATCCCGAAGATAGCCGGCAAGGCCGGTCGGCGTCGTCCGGTCGTTCTCGAAGAATGCCGAATAGCTGTCGATCGCAGGACGGAACCCTTTGCGGATCACCAGCTCGGCCTTGCTCCAGGCGAGGCCCGAATGGAAATCCGATCCCAGGCTGCCCTGGATGCAGTGATCCGGCCACAGCGTCTGGTGGCCATAAGGCACATCGATCCTTTCGAACGGTTGCTTGCCGGGGTGGCTGGAGGCAAAGCTGGAATGGCCGGCAGGGTGCCAGTCCTGCGTCAGCAGGACGTGCTCGGTCCGCCGGATCAGGTCGTTGACCAACGGCACGATTTCGTCGCCGCCAGCCACTTCCAGGGCGCCACCCGGGCAGAAATCGTTCTGCAGGTCGATGACGACAAGCGCTTCGTCGGCCATGGAGCCTCCTTATTTTCTTGGTCTTGAGCTTAGGCGCCAATGAAAACGCGACCGGACGCAGAAACTTGACCAGATGGCCGGCTGCGTCAACCTCTCACGGCATAACAAATGCGTTCCGGGCGCACCGGTGCCCATAGCCGTGCAAACTCTGGCTTTGACAATTCCTGCCGGCTTGATATCATTTGCATACGAATGAATTTCCTGCCTTGCATGCTCGGGAAAATCTTTCGGCAGGATCCCCTCTCGGGAAGTCCATTCTGGGAAGGCAAAGCGTGATCCGTTACGCAAAACCCACCACGGTCGACGACGCCCTCGCTTTGCTGGGCGAAGGACAATGGCGCATCCTCGCCGGCGGCACCGACTTCTATCCGGCACAGGGCAGCAAGCCTTTCCGCGACAATGTCCTCGACATCAATGGCTTGGCGGCATTGCGCGGCATTGCCGAAGCCGAGAACCATTGGCTCGTTGGCGCGCGCACCACCTGGACCGATCTCGTCCGCCATCCGCTGCCGGCGGCTTTCGACGCGCTGAAGCAGGCGGCGCGGGAAGTCGGCTCGGTGCAGATCCAGAACGTTGCCTCGATTGCCGGCAATCTTTGCAATGCCTCGCCGGCCGCCGACGGCGTGCCGGCGCTGCTGGTGCTCGACGCCGAGGTCGAACTGCGTTCCTCGGTGGCGACCCGGCATCTGCCCCTTGCAGAATTCATCCTCGGCAACCGTCGCACCGCTCTGCAGCCCGGCGAAATGGTCACGGCAATCCGCATTCCCAAACCCGCGACCGCCGGCAGCTCCGCCTTCGTGAAGCTTGGCGCACGGCGTTATCTCGTCATCTCCATCGCCATGGCCGCCGCACGCCTGGCCATCGAAGATGGCATCGTCAGGAACGCGGTCGTCGCCGTCGGGTCCTGCTCGGTCGTCGCCAGGCGCTTGGCGGGCGTCGAGGCGGCGCTGCGCGGCCGTCCGGTCGGCCCCGCGCTGGCCACTGCCATCCAATCCGCGCCAATGGACGATCTGTCGCCGATCGGCGACGTGCGCGGCAGCGCCGAATACCGGCTGGATGCGGCGCGCGAGATCGTCGTCCGCGCCGTGCTTGGTGCGATGGGCGCTATTCCCGGCGAAAGGGCGGCGGCCTGATGGGCATGGAGCGAGCCAACATCGCCTTCGAGGTCAACGGCGCCGCCGTCAGCGTTTGCGTACCGCCGGTGCGACGGCTGTCCGCGGTGCTGCGCGACGAGCTGCGGCTGACCGGCACCAAGATCGGCTGCGATGCCGGCGATTGCGGCGCCTGCACGGTGCTGGTCGACGGCGAGCCGGTCTGCGCCTGCCTGACGCCGGCGGCTTCCGCCTCCGGCACCGTGGTAACGACCGTCGAAGGTCTCGCCAACGGCAGGCTGTCGGCGCTGCAGGCCTCGTTCCTCAGCCATGGCGCAGCACAGTGCGGCGCCTGCACGCCCGGCCTGCTGGTCGCCGCAACGGCACTCCTGGACAGGACGCCTTACCCGACCGAGGCCGAAACGCAGGATGCACTGGGCGGTGTTCTCTGCCGCTGCACTGGTTACCGCAAGATCGTCGCCGCGGTGATGGATGCTTCGCGCCATGCCGACGGTCTCGATCCGCGCCTGCCACGATCCGGCCATGCCGTGGGCTCCTCTCCGATCCGCCTCGATGGCGTGCCGAAAGTCACCGGCGTCGAGAAATTCGGCGGCGATTCCTTCCCCACGGATGCACTGTCAGTGCTGGTCGTCCGCTCGCCGCATTATCATGCCGCTTTCACTTTTGGCGATCTCGGCAGCTGGGTGAAATCCTGTCCCGGCATTGCCGGCGTCTTTACCGCCGCCGATATCCCGGGAAAGAATTGTTTCGGCGTCATTGCCCCCTTCGCCGACCAGCCGGCGCTTGCCGAAGGATTTTCGCGCTTTCGCGGCGAGGCGGTGGCCCTGGTTGCCGGCGAACGCGAGGCTATCCTCGATCTCGACCTTGCCGATTTTCCTGTCAGTTGGACCGAATTGCCGCATTGTCTGGACCCTTGCGAAGCACAGGCCAGCGGCGCGCCACTGGTCCATGAAAACCGGCCCTCGAACTTGCTCACCTCCGGCTTCGTCGAGCGTGGCGACCCCGAGGCCGCCCTTGCCGGTGCGGCTTTCGTCGTTTCCGGCGCCATCGACACCTCCTATGTCGAGCATGCCTATATCGAACCGGAAGCCGGCTATGCCTTCATGGACGGCGATACGCTGGTCGTCGTCGCCTGCACGCAGGCCCCCTATATGGACCGCGACGACACGGCAAAAGTGCTCGGCCTTGCCCCGGAAAAGGTGCGCATCGTGCCGACCGCCACCGGCGGCGGCTTCGGCTCCAAGCTCGATGTCTCGCTGCAACCGCTCATCGGCCTCGTCGCCATGAAAACCGGCCGGTCGGCGGCACTCGCCTATACCCGCACCGAATCGATGATCTCGACCACCAAGCGCCATCCCGCTCGGATGAGAGCGAGCATCGGCGCCGATGCCGACGGCCGCGTCACCGGCATGGTCTTCGCCGGCGATTTCAACACCGGCGCCTATGCCAGCTGGGGGCCGACGGTCGCCAACCGCGTGCCGGTGCACGCCTCCGGCCCCTATGCGACGCCGAACTATCGCGCCGAAGGCCGCGCCATCCACACCAATGGCCCGATTGCCGGCGCCTTTCGCGGTTTCGGCGTGCCGCAGGCGACGATCATGCAGGAGACCCTCTATGACGAGTTGGCCGACAAGCTAGGCATGGACCGGCTCGACTTTCGCCTGAAGAACTGCCTTCGGAACGGATCCGAAACAGTTACCGGGCAGCGGCTCGAGTCAGGCGTCGGCATCGCCGACTGCCTGGAGGCCCTCCGCTCACATTGGCGGCGTGCCCTTCGTGATGCCGAAGCGTTCAATGCCGGTAGCAGCATCAAAAAACGCGGCGTCGGCGTGGCCTCTTGCTGGTACGGCTGCGGCAACACCTCGCTGCCCAATCCGTCGACCGTCAAGGTCGGCATCTCGGTATCGGGTGAAGTCGTCCTGCATCAGGGGGCGGTCGATATCGGGCAAGGTTCGAACACTGTCATCGCGCAGATCTGCGCCGACGCGTTGGGGCTTCCGCTTGAAAAGCTCCGGCTGAAAGGCGCCGACACGGCGATCACCCCCGACGCCGGCAAGACATCGGCCTCGCGCCAGACCTTCGTCACCGGCAAGGCCGCCGAAAAGGCCGGCCGCGCCTTGCGCGATGAGATCTTGCGTTTCGCCAATGTCTCGGAAAAGGCGGCGATTGCGCTGGACGGCACAAGTCTGAGCATCGGGGAAGGCGAAGCGACGCGCCGCATCGATCTTTCCTCGCTGAAGGCAGACGCCGAAGGATTCGTCTTCCGGGCCGAGGAAAGCTACGACCCGCCGACGCAGCCGCTCGATGCAAAAGGTCAGGGCAAGCCTTACGCCGTCTATGGCTATGGCGCCCAGATCGCCGAACTGGAGGTCGACCTCAGGCTCGGCACCGTGAAGCTGATAAAAATCACCGCCGCGCACGATGTCGGCAAGGCCATCAATCCCTTGCTTGCCGAAGGCCAAATCGAGGGTGGCATCGCCCAGGGCATCGGCATGGCGCTGATGGAAGAATACATCCCCGGCCGCACCGAAAACCTGCACGACTATCTGATCCCGACGATCGGCGACGTGCCGCCGATCGAGACCATCTTGATAGAAGTTCCGGATCCGGAAGGACCCTTCGGCGCCAAGGGTTTGGGCGAGCATGTGCTGATCCCGACGGCGCCGGCGATCCTCAACGCCATACGCCATGCCGCCGGTGTGGTGGTCACCAAGATTCCGGCGACTCCGACCCGCATCCGCGCCGCCATCCTCGACAAGGAGGCGCGCCGATGAGCGAGCTTGCCGAACGCTTCGAGACACACGATCCCGGCGAGAAGCTGGTGGCGGAGAAGATCCGGTGCGATGCCTGTCCGGTCATGTGCTACATCGCCGATGGCCGCACCGGCGCCTGCGATCGCTACGGCAATGTTGGCGGCAGGATCGTGCGGATGGATCCGCTGACCATCCTCGACCACGCGGCCGAGACAGGCGGCGCGGTCGTGCCCTTTGCCGAGGAAGGCAAGGGCTGGGACGGCGAACTGGTCAACACCGGCCGCCGCTTCGTCACCGCGATCGGCGCCGGCACCACCTATCCCGACTACAAGCCGGCGCCCTTCATCGTCAGCCAGGAGGTCGAGGGCGTCGATCTGGTCACCGTCGTCACCGAGGGCATCTTCTCCTATTGCGGCGTCAAGGTGAAGATCGACACCGACCGTCATATCGGCCCCGAAACGGCAACGGTCCGTGCCGAAGGCGAGGCGATCGGCCATGTCACCACCGGCGAATACGGCTCGCAGATGCTGTCGCTGGGCGGCGTGCATCATTTGACCGGCGGCTCAAAGGCTGAAGGGCGCGCCACCTGTGATGCCATGCTCAGGCTGTGCAACCGCAAGCCGGTCGAGCTCGTCATCGACGGCGGCGCCACCGTCATCGTCGAAGCCGGCAAACCGCCTGTCATCGACGGCAAACTTGAGCAGCGCATGCGCGTCGGCTGCGGTTCGGCCACCATAGGCATGTTCGCCACCCAGTGGCGCGGCCTTGTCGACGAGGTGGTGGTGGTCGACGACCACATCACCGGCGTCGTCTCCGAGCATCAGGCGGGCAAGGTGCTTGGCTGGCAGGATACCGGCATCAAGATCATCGGCCGCCGTTCGACGCCGGGCCGCTATTTCAAGGTGTCGGAGCCCGGCCTCGGCTGGGGCGGCACCAATATCTCCGACCCGCTGTCGATCCTTGGTGAATGGAGCGCCAAAAAGGGTGCGCGCCCCGGCATGTCGCTGCTGATGGTCTCGACCACCGGTGAGCAATTCGCCTATTACGAGCTCGACGACGAATTGAAGCCGGTGCAGAAACCGTTCCCGGAGCGGCTGCGGAAGTCGGTTGAACTGATCGAGGACAATTGCGAGCCGGCGCTCTGCACCGTGCTTTTCGTCGGCGGCGCCGGCGGCTCGCTGCGCGCCGGCGTCACCGAGAACCCGGTCAATCTGACCCGCTCGGTGCAGGGCCTCAAGACCTATGTGACGGTCGGCGGCGCGCCGGTCTATGTCTGGCCGGGCGGCGGCATCACGCTGATGGTCGACGTCATCCGCGTGCCGGAAGGCGCCTTCGGCTATGTCCCGACGCCGGCGCTGGTGGCGCCCATCGAATTCACCATGCGCCGCGACGATTATGTCAGGCTCGGCGGCTATGAAGCCGAAATCCGCAGCGTCGACGATATCCTGGCCAAGGGCGGCGAGTATCTCAACCCGCGCCGCGGCAAGGCCGCACCTCGCGACAATCCCTGGCCGCCGCTGGTGCAGCTGCGGCGCGCGACGACAAATGGGGCAGGGTGATGAACGGCCCGCAGGCGCATTGGCTCGAGGACGGCCGAAGGCTTCACCTCAATCATGGGCCGATCGATCTGATCGTCGAGGCCTTCGGCGAGGCGAGCGAATGCCGCGCCGCCTATCATCAGGCGGCAACGCGCTTCCAGACAATCCTGCCCGAACTGGTCGAAGAGTTGCCCGAACTGCGTCGCCAGGCGCCGCTGCGTCCTCGCATGTTTGTCGGCCCGACGGCACGTCGCATGGAAGCGGCGGTCGTTCCGCTAGCGAAACAATTCATCACGCCGATGGCGGCCGTCGCCGGCTCGGTAGCCGACGAAGTGCTTGGCGTTCTGCTCGCCGGCCGCCGGCTCGAGCGCGCCTATGTCAACAATGGCGGCGACAGCGCGATCCATCTCGGCCACGGCCAGTCGATGACGCTTGCCATTGCCGGAACAGGTCACGGACTGGCAGACCGTCTCACGATCCGCGCCGAAGACGGGATCCGCGGCGTCGCAACAAGCGGCTGGCGCGGCCGGTCCTTTTCGCTGGGCATCGCCGACGCCGTCACCGTGCTGGCGCGGACGGGTGCTGAAGCCGACGCCGCCGCGACCTTGATCGCCAACGCCGTCGATCTGCCCGGTCATCCCGCCGTTACGCGCGTACGGGCGCGCGATCTCGCCCCGGACAGCGATCTGGGCGACCGACAGGTGACGCAAGACGTAGGGCCACTGTCCGCCGTCGAAATCGCTACCGCGTTGGACAGCGGGCTTGCCGTGGCGGAAGACTTTCGGCGGCGCGGCCTGATTGCCGCCGCGGCGCTTTTCCTCGACGGTCAGGCGCGCATCGCAGGTCCGATGGCGCTCGCCAATAAAGTTTTAGAGAGGGAAATTGCCCATGCCTGAGTTTCCGATCCGCAAGATCGCCGTGCTGACCGAAGAGATTTTTCACGAAGGCGGGCCGGTGGCGAAGGTGCCGCGGCGCCGCGCCGCGGCCATGGCCGTGGTGAAGAACCCGTTCGCCGGCCGTTACGTCGAGGAACTGCAGAGCGCGATGGAGGATTTGAAGCCGCTCGGGCTGCTGCTCTCCGACAGGCTCATTGCCGCATTGGGCGGCGACGTGAAACAGATCGACGGTTATGGCAAGGGTGCCATCGTCGGCGCGGCGGGCGAGCTGGAGCATGGCGCGCTGTGGCATGTGCCGGGCGGCTATGCCATGCGCGAACGGCTTGGCGACGCCAAGTCGATCGTGCCGTCGTCGAAGAAGGTCGGCGGCTTCGGCGCGCGGCTCGATGTGCCGCTCGGCCACATCAACGCGGCCTATGTGCGCAGCCATTTCGATGCCATGGAAATCGGCATCAGCGATGGCCCGCGTCCCGACGAGATCCTGTTTTGCCTCGCAATGACCTGCGGCCCGCGCGTGCATGACCGCATGGGCGGGCTGGCTGCCAAGGACATCAAGGCATGGGATGGGCTGAGGTGAGCGCCGAAGACAATCTGCTCAAGCTGGTCGAGGCCGAGGAACCTGACGAAAACGACTATCGCTTGCAGGAGCAGGTCGGCTTTATCCTGCGCAAGGCGCACCAGCGCCATGTCTCGATCTTCGCCGCACACATCGCCGATCTGACGCCGCCGCAATTTGCCGCCCTGGCCAAATTGCGCGACGTCGGCGAGACCTCGCAGAACCAGCTTGGCAGCCTGATCGCCATGGATGCGGCGACGGTGAAAGGTGTCATCGACCGGCTGAAAGCGCGAGGCTTTGTCGAACTTAGCAAACACGAAGTCGACAAACGGCGCCTGCTGGTCAATCTGACGGCCGAGGGGCGCGACTCGATCGAGCGGCTGATTCCGCTTGCCCGCGAGATTACGCAGGAAACGCTGGCACCGCTTTCCGCCAAGGAGGCTGCCATTTTCATGAAGCTGCTGGCCAAGCTGGCTTGAGCTGCCACCTGCCGAGCGTTTAGTTGTTACTCCTGCCGGGCGCTGAACGCCCGGCAGGAAAGCCTCGTCTCAGAGGCCGTTGTCCTTCAGGATCTGGGCAGCATTTTCCTTGGTGATCTTCTGCGTCGGCAGGATGATGGTCTTTTCCACCTTCTCGCCGTTCAGGAACTTGATCGCCTGCCGCAGCCCTTCGGCGCCCGGCGTCACATAAGTGAACGTCGCCGTCAGCTCGCCATTGGCGACGAGTTGCACGCCTTCATTGGGCAGGCCGTCGATGCCGATGAACTTGATGTCCTTCTCACGTCCGGCGTCCTTGGCGGCAAGATAGGCGCCATAGGCCATTGGATCATTGTGGCCGTAGACGAGATCGATCTTTTCGTTGTTGCGCAGCGCCGTGGCCATGATGTTGTAGGCCTGGTCCTGCTTCCAGTCGCCCGACTGCTGGTCGAGCAGGTTCTTGATACCCGGCTCCTTGTCGGTGAATTCATGGAAGCCGTCATGGCGGTCATGCGCCGGCTGGGTGCCCATGCCGCCCCAGATTTCGACGACGTTGCCGGCGGCCTTGCCCTTGCCGCCAAGCAGCTCGACGGCATATTCACCGGCAGCCCGGCCGATCAGCTTGTTGTCGCCGCCGACGAACTGCGTGTAGTCGTTGGTTTCGACGTTGCGGTCGAGCACGAAGACCGGGATCTTGGCATCGATCGCCTGCTGCACGACGCCGGTCAGGCCGGCGGACTCTTTCGGCGACACCAAGAGCGCATCGACCTCCTGACGGATCAGGTTTTCGACATCGGCGACCTGCTTCTCGGTCTTGTCCTCGCCGTCGGTTACGATCAGCTCGACTTCCGGATGCTTGGCCGCTTCGGCCAGGATGTCCTTGTTGAACTGGGCACGCCAGGGTTCGATGGTCGTAACCTGCGAGAAGCCGATTTTCCATTTCTTGTCCTGCGCGTGGGCACCGCTGGCAAGCATCGCGGTCGTGGTCAGGAGTGCCGCTGTCAGCGCGGCAAGCTTCAACAATTCACGTCGTTTCATTTCTTGTTTCCTCCAATATTCAGAGACGCTGTCTCTTGCGACGGCCGCTTTGCCGCGGCCGTTTCCTTGTGCGCTTGCCCACCGGGCAATCGCAGATAGAAGAGAAGATCGCCGGCATTGCGCTCCTGTACGAGCACGGTACCGATGATGATCATCCCCTTCAGCACCAGCTGAAGGTTCGAATTGATGTTGTGCAGCTGCAGGATGTTGGAGAGCAGCCCGAAGATCAGCACGCCGCAGAACGTCCCGGTGAGGCTGCCGCGTCCGCCCATCAGGCTGGTGCCGCCGATGACCACGGCGGCAATCGCGTCGAGCTCCAGCCCGGCGCCGGCGTCCGGCTTGCCTTGCCGGTATTGCGCGACATAGAGCACCGCCGCGATGCCGGCCAGCAGCCCCGAAACCGCGTAGGTGGCGATCTTGACGCGGCCGGCGGCGATGCCGGACAGCCGGGCCGCTTCCTCATTGCCGCCGATGGCATAGACATAGCGGCCAAACGGCGTGAAGCGCAGCACGGCGCCGTAGATCAGGATCGCGCCGAGGAAGAACAGGCCCGGCATCGGAATCACGCCGAACACCAGCGAGCGCAGCATTTCGAAATCGGCCGTGGCGTTCGAACCGGTATAGACCGGCAGCACCGCATTGTTTTGGCCGGCGGTCAGCCGGGCGATGCCGAGCGCAGTGACCATCATCGCCAGCGTCACGATGAAGGGCTGCAGCCGCCCGGCGACGATGATGAAGCCGTTGAGCGCGCCGAACAGCAGGCCAACGCAAGGCGCCACCAGCAACACGCCGAGCACGCCGAATTTTGAACCTACCTGGGGCAGCAGGAACCACAGCACCAGACTGCACAGGATCACCCCGACAATGCCGGGGGTAACCAGCCCACGAACGCTATCCAACCTGATGTCGTGCGTGGCCTGCGCGCCGGCGCGGGATTTTTCGATGTTCAGCAGGATGAAACGAGTGACGAGAATGCCGAGGCAAAGGGCTGCCACGGCAACTGTCGGCACCCCCAGCACCACCGCCGGCGTCACGCCGGGGACCGTCAGCAGCATGGCACAGACCACCGTGCAGATCGCCATCAGCGAGCCGACGGAAAGGTCGATACCGCCAGTGATGATTACCGCCGTCATGCCAGTGGCAATCAGCCCCGTGGTCGACACCTGGCGCAGCACATCGAGCAGGTTGCCGTAGGACAGGAAGATGTTGTTGCCCTTGGAGCTGATCGGCGAGCCAAGCACGCCGATCAGGAAGATTGCGATCAGGCCCCAATAGAGCTTCGTCCGGGACAGGATATGCAAAATGCTCATGCAGCAGGCCTCGTCATGGTCCGTCGCGGCGCTGCAAGCCGCATGATGGCCTCCTCGCTGGCTTGCGCGCGGGACAGGATTCCCGTCTGGCGGCCATCGGCCATGACCAGGATACGGTCGGAAAGATGCAGCAGCTCCGGCAATTCCGAGCTGATGACGGCGATCGCCAGCCCGTCTCGCGCCAGCTTGAAGATGAGATCGTAGATTTCCCGCTTGGCGCCGACATCGATGCCGCGCGTCGGCTCGTCGAGCAGCAGCACCCGTGGCCTCGTCGCCAGCCATTTGCCGATGACGACCTTCTGCTGGTTGCCGCCGGACAGCGTGCCGGCCGGCTGCTCGACGGTTTCGCAGCGAATACCGAGCGCCTTGACGGCGTCCCGTGCCAGCCCTTGCTCGCCGGCCAGCGAGCGCAGGCCGAACCGCGCCAGCGCGCCGACCAGCGGCAGCGCGACATTGTCGGTGATCGAGGCCTCGAGATGCAGGCCTTGCGTCTTGCGGTCTTCTGTGACCAGGGCGATGCCGAGCCGGCGTGCATCGCGCGGCGAACGGATTTCTACTGCCTCGCCATCGAGTCTGATCTCACCGCCAGCACGTCCTCCGCTGGACCCGAAGATCGTTTCCAGGATTTCGGTACGGCCCGAGCCCAGCAGCCCGCCGATACCGAGGATTTCTCCTGCGGCAAGATCGAAGCTGACGCCGTCGAGCACGGTGCGCCAGCCATGGCGATTGGGCTTCGATAGCGACAGCTCGCTTACGGAAAGGATGGTGTTGCCACCGGGGATGCGGTGCTCCTGGGAGGAAGCAAGCAGGTTTCGCCCGACCATCGCCGAAATTATGGCGTCTTCGTCGAGCTTGTCCATCGTCTGCGTCAGGACGTGGCGTCCATCGCGAAACACGGTGACCCGGCTGGCCAGATGCATGACCTCGTCGATGCGGTGCGAAATGTAGACGATCGCCACGCCGCTATCGGCGAGCTGGCGGATGATGCGGAACAGCCGCTGGCATTCGGCTGGCGACAGCGCCGAGGTCGGCTCGTCCATGATCAGAATGCGCGCCGACATAGACAGCGCCTTGGCGATCTCGACCAGCTGCTGTTCGCCGACGCGCAAGGCACCGACGCGCGCATCCGGGTCGAGCTCGATGCCGAGCCTTTGCAAGAGCGCGCCGGCAGCGCGGCTGCTCGCCTTGCGGTCGACAATCAGCCCGGCGATCAGCTTCTCGCGGCCGAGAAAGATATTGTCCGCGACGCTGAGTTCGGGAACGAGGTTCAGCTCCTGGTGGATGATGGCGATGCCGGCGCGCTCGGCTTCGCGGACGCCGGCAAAGCGCACCGGATGGCCATCGATACTGACCGTTCCGTTATAGTCCGTATAGACGCCGGATAGTATCTTCATCAGCGTCGACTTGCCGGCGCCGTTCTCGCCCATCAGCGCATGGACCTCGCCGCGCCGCGGTTCGAAGCCGACATCGACAAGCGCGGCGATGCCGCCGAAGGACTTGGAGATGTGCTCGGCGCTCAGCACGATAGCCGAGCCGTCCGCCATAACGCCTTCCGCAGGGATGGAATTGCCGTGCTGCATGACAAGGACGGCCTCCCTCCGTCGTCACCGAACGCCTCAAACGCTAATCTAAACGTTTCGATCATGTCAAGCCAATATCTGGTGTCTAAGATTGTTCCATTTCAATTCTTGCGCAAAACCATAAGATTCCGTACGTATTGCTGCCGCGGAGTGGTGAAACGTTTCGAAAATGACAGCGTCAGGACGAAAAAAGCAGCGCAAATCCACTGCACCGACCATGCTTCACGTGGCCGAAGCGGCGCGTGTTTCCGTGGCCACCGTATCGGCGTTGATCAACGGCACCGCGACCGTCAGCCCCGAGCTCAGCCAGCGCATCGAACAGGCGATCCGCGACATCGGTTACAAGCGCAACGCCATCGCCCGCAGCCTCAAGATGGGCACCACACGCACCATCGGGCTCACCGTCCCACACATCACCAACCCGTTCTTTACCGACGTGGTTTCGGTGATCCAGCAGGCTTTCGACAGGGCCGGCTACGCCGTCATGCTGTGCTGCACCGACGAGCACCTGAACACGCAGGACGATCAGATCAGGCTGCTGCTCGACCGGAAGGTGGACGGGCTGATCGTCGCGCGTGTCGGCGACGGCGCGATCCTCAAAGGGATTGTCGACGACGCCAATGTGCCGGTCGTGCTACTCGACCGTGTTTGCCAGGGTGTCGACACCGATGCCGTCGTTCTCGACAATCAGCGCGCGGTGTTCGACGCCATCACTTATCTGATCGATCTCGGCCATCGGCGCATCGGCTACATCTCCGGCTCGTTCGATATCTCGCCGATGAATGACCGCATGGCGGGATACCGGGAAGCCCTCCAGACCGCGGGCCTGCCGGCCGAGCCCGAGCTCGTCCGCTTCGGCAATTTCCACGAAGTCGATGGCTACAACGCCACCATGCAGCTGCTTTCGCTGCACGACCGGCCGAGCGCCATCTTTTCGGCCAACAACCCGATGGTGATCGGCACGATGAAGGCCATCCGCGATATCGGCCTGTCCTGTCCGGAGGATATTTCGGTCGCCTGCTTCGACGATTTTCCGTGGTCGGATGTGTTCCGGCCGCAATTGACCACGGTCGCACAGCCGGTGCAGGCGATTGGCGAACAGGCGGCCAATCTGCTGCTCGACCGGCTCGCCGGCAACAGGGATGCGCCGCCGCGCAAGCTGACGCTCAAGGGACGCCTGATGATCCGCAATTCATGCCGGCCACTTGGCGCGATCGCACAAAGCGTCAGCGCGTAGCGCTTGGGCTCTGTTCAGAAACGTTGTAATGCCGGACGGACAGCGCTCCCCCTGTCCTGCCGACCCCGGCCCTTCGCAGCCGCTACGGGCGTTCGTCGTTCGAAAACCGAGCAATTGAAGGACGCGGCGCCGATCGAGCCAAGTGGGCAACAATCAGCCCGCCGACAAGCAGGAAAATCTTGGCAATCGAAGCATGTCGGATTAGGAATATGACGAGATGCGGCTGATCGCCTACACGGGCGCCGGCTTGAGTCATGTGCGTGAAATCGATCCTAATCGGGCTGGTACTTGCTGGGATGGTCGCATTCTTCGGCTGCACCACCGGCGGCGCATTAAAGACTTTCCCCTCGGCCTATGGTGGCCTCACCGACGCCGGTTTTCGCGTTCCGCCGGTTCCGATCTACAAGGTTGACCAAAAGTTCCTTCGGCAGACAGTGCCTTATGCGACTGAAGAGGCGCCTGGCACCATCATTGTCGATACAGGAGCGAAGTTCCTCTACTACGTGTTGGGAGACGGTCAGGCGCTGCGCTACGGAATCGGCGTTGGCAAGGCGGGCTTCGAGTGGCATGGCACTGCTCACGTTGCGAGGAAGCGCGAATGGCCGGATTGGAGCGCGCCGTCTGCGATGATCGTGCGCGAGCAGAAGCGGGGCCGCATCATACCGGCTCATATGGAGGGCGGACTCATGAACCCGCTCGGGGCGCGGGCGCTCTATCTTTTCAACGAGAAAGGTGACACTGGATATCGCCTGCACGGTAGCCCTGAATGGTGGTCCATCGGCAAAGCTGTGTCGGCGGGCTGCATTCGCCTCATGAACCAGGACATCATCGATCTCTATAACCGCTCCACAATCGGCACCAAGGTGATCGTCATTTAGTAGACGCCGCGTTTCCGTCTAACAGACGAGCATGACGGATCGAAAACTCTCCGCGTAAAGCGCGCGAACTGTTCGCGATGTCTTCGCACACCTGTTCGCGATGTTCCCTGCCTAAGGCCGGCCTTGCCCGCAACAGTGCCAAGTGGCGAACCAGCTCTCAGGCAGCTTCCGACAGCGATTTGTGGGCGTCGGTCAGGATCTCGAACGAGCGCACCCGCGCCGCATGGTCGAAAATCTGCGCTGTGACCATCAGTTCGTCGGCGCCGGTGCGGCGCACGAATGCCTCGATGCCTTGCCTGACCGTTTCGGGGGAGCCGACGACAGCGCAGGAAAGCGCCTGGCCGAGCATGATCTTGGCCATTGGATCGAGGTCGCGCTCATATCCTTCGACCGGCGGCGGCAATCGGCCGGGCCGGCCGGTGCGCAGATTGACGAAGGCCTGCTGCAGCGAGGTGAACAACAGCCGCGCCTCGGCATTGGAAGGAGCAGCGAAGACATTGAGGCCGAGCATCACATAGGGCTTGTCGAGCTGCTCCGAAGGCTGGAAGCGCGAGCGGTAGATCTCCAGCGCATGGTCGAGCTCGGCCGGCGCAAAATGCGAAGCGAAGGCGTAGGGCAGGCCGAGCATGGCGGCAAGCTGCGCGCCGTAAAGGCTGGAGCCGAGAATCCAGATCGGCACCTTTTCGCCTTCGCCGGGCACCGCGCGGATGCGTTGGCCGTCTTCGGCTGGCTGGAAGTAACCGATCAGCTCGACGACGTCCTGCGGGAAATTGTCGGCGCCAGCGTCGAGGTTGCGGCGCAGCGCCCGTGCCGTGGGCATGTCGGTGCCGGGCGCCCGGCCGAGGCCGAGATCGATGCGGCCAGGATGCAGAGCGTTGAGCGTGCCGAATTGCTCGGCGATGACAAGTGGCGAATGATTGGGCAGCATGACGCCGCCGGCGCCGACGCGTATCGTCTTGGTGCCGCCGGCAACGTGGGCGATGACTACCGAAGTGGCGGCGCTGGCGATGCCGGGCATGTTGTGATGCTCAGCCAGCCAGTAGCGCTTATATCCCAGCCGCTCGGCATGACGGGCGAGATCGAGCGAATTGGCGAGCGACTGCGAAGCATTGCTACCTTCGACGATCGGCGACAGGTCGAGAACGGAAAGAGCGGTCATCGGCGGGGATTCCTGTGGACCGGACGGATGTAGGAAGCCGTTGCCGGGGCGGCAAATTCAAAATGTTGATAGAGCGCTGTGCGCCCGACGGATGTGCAACCGATGCAAGGTCGTTGATATGCACACCAATCAGTGACGCTTTTGGGCTCTTAAGCCGCTACCTTTTTGGCTCGGAAATCTCTTCATCCTCGATTACCGCCGTGTGCTGCGCCGCGAGGAAATTGCCGACATGGCTGAGACCGTCGAAATGATCGCAGAATACCTTGATGACGACCAGCAGCGGCACCGCCATCAGCGCGCCGACGAAACCCCATAGCCACGACCAGAAGGCGATGGCGATCAGGATCGCCACGGCGTTGATTTCGAGACGGCGGCCGACCACCGTCGGCGTCACGAACTGGCCTTCGACGACGTCGCATAAGAGGACGAAGGCCGGCGCCAGCAGCGCATAGGAAATCGTGTCGAAGCTGATCAGCGCGATGATCGTGACCAGCGTGATGGTGGTCAGCGCCCCGATATAGGGCAGGAAATTGAGCAAGGCCGCTGCCGCGCCCCAGACCTGCGCGTTGGGCACGCCGAGTGCCCACAGGCCGAGCCCGATGACCACGCCGAGACATGTATTGATGACCGTGACAGTAAGCAGATAGTGCGAGATTTCACGCTCGACGTCATAGACTACGCGCAGCGCCCGCTTCTTTTCGCTTAGACTGGGGAAGGACTGGACGATCTTTTCATAGAACATCGTGCCCGAGGCGAGCAGGAACAGCGACAGGACGAAGACGATGGTGACGCTGGCGCCGGCCGACAGCACATTGCCGGCGGCCTGCGAGAGAATACCCGATGGCGCCATCGCCACCCTCTGAACGCCCGGCTCCTGGGACGTCTGTGTCAGGCCCTCGATCTGGCGCGAAATCTCCACGATCCGTTCGAACGGACGGCGCAGTTGTGCCAGACGTTCGGTAAGCTGCTGGCCGATCGTCGAGGTGTTGTTGATGAGGTCGATGACCGGGCCGCTGAGCAGATATCCCGCGACGGCGACGAGGCAAAACGAAAGCAGCACCAGCAGTGTCGCCGAAATGACATCGGGCATGCCATGCTTGCGCAGGAAGCGAACGATCGGCGTCAGCGTCAGCGCCAGCAGAAAAGCCAGAATGACCGGCATGAAGAAGGCGCGGGCGAAGTAAAGCGCGTAGATCGCCATGAGGATGAAGATGCCGACGAGCAGCGAACGCATCAGATGCGCATCCGCCCGCGCCTCGACGCGCGAATCCGGGCTTTCGGCAGCGCTTGCGCCCGAAGCGGCGGGTTCGGCCTTCATTCTGACCCTCGGCGGCACACCGCGATTGGTGTAGACCGTTGGCGAAAACGCCTCTGCGGCTTCAAGGTTCCGTTAGCCGGCGTCACCGGCAAGGCCGCCTCGCGGCTTTGCTGGTGAATCAGGCAACCGGCGCTGCCGCGGCGACGGCCTTCGCAGTTTCCCGGCGCACGATCGGCGCCACCTTGGTGCCGTAGAGTTCGATAGCCTTCATGACCTTGGCGTGCGGCATGGTGCCGATCGCCATTTGCAGCAGGAAGCGGTCGTTGCCGAATATCCTGTGCTGGGCAATGATCTTGTGCGCCACCTGTTCTGGATTGCCGACGAACAGGGCGCCGTTCGGGCCGCGCGATTGGTCGAAATGAGCCCGCGACGTCGGCCCCCAGCCGCGCTCGCGGCCGATGCGGTTCATCACTTCGGCCTGCGGCCTGTAGAAATCGTCGGCTGCCTGGTCGGCGGTGTCGGCGATGAAGCCGTGCACGTTGAGGCTGGTGGCAAGGCTCGCCGGATCGCTGCCGGCCCGCCTGGCTGCATCCCTGTAGATGTCGAACAGTGGTGCAAACCGCGCCGGTTCGCCGCCGATGATCGCCAGAGCCAGCGGCAACCCGAGTACGCCAGCCCGCGCCGCCGATTGCGGCGTACCACCGATCGCGACCCAGATCGGCAATTTGTCCTGAAAGGGCCGGGGATAGACGCCGCGATCGTTGATCGGCGCGCGCAGACTGCCCGACCAGGTCACCTTGACATGATCACGGATGGCGAGCAGCAGGTCGAGCTTCTCGGCAAAGAGCTCGTCATAGTCTTCGAGATTATAGCCGAACAGCGGAAAGGATTCGATGAACGAGCCGCGCCCGGCCATGATCTCGGCCCGGCCGCCGGACAGAAGATCGAGGGTGGCAAACTGCTGAAAGACGCGCACCGGATCGTCGGAGGACAAAACGGTGACCGCGCTGGTCAGCCTTATGCGCTTGGTTCGTTCGGCAGCCGCCGCCAGCGCCACCACCGGAGCGGAGGCAGCATAGTCGGGACGGTGGTGCTCGCCGAGACCAAAGACGTCCAGCCCGACCTGATCGGCGAGCTCGATCTCCTCGATCAGGTTGCGCAGCCGCTCATGCGCACCGATCGCACCGGGACCCGGTTCCGGGCTGACGTCAGCGAAGGTGTAGAGACCGAGTTTCATAGTGGTGTCATCCTAGCGTTTTGTCTTGGCGCTACAGGTAGCGATCAGTCCGCTGCGCCGCCAGAGGCCTGGATGGTGAACAGTGCGGGTGGCTTTCAGCCGAATTCGATCGAAATGGCGTCTCCCGGTTGCAACAGATCAGAATTTCATGGCTGGCATACCGTTTTGGCGCTTGAACTCTCGGTTTTCACGCGTATGTAAGCCTCGCAAATTGACTCCAGGGAAGTGGACTTGGCTATCTACAGGGAAAAAGACGTTTTCGAGCGGCGCAATGCCGCAAACGAGGCAAAGAAGGCGCTTCTGGAGCGCTTCAAGGCAAAGCCGGCGGCAGATGATCCAGCGGTGCTGGCACGACAGGCCGAGCGCAAGGCAGTCCTCGAGGCCCGCGCGATACGCGAGGCCGAAAAGGCCAGGCTGAAGCAGGAAAAGCTGGCGCGCGAAGCGGCCGAAAAGGCCGAGCGCGAGGCAGCTGCCGAAGCGGCACGCATTGCCGCCGAAGAGGCAGCACAGGCCGAAGCGAAGATCCGGGAAGCTGAAGAGAACGAGCGCATCGCCCGTTTTCTTGCCGACGAGGCCGAACGCAAGGCCAAGCGTGACGCACGCTATGCCGCGCGCAAGCAGCGCACCGGCAGGACGCCGCCCGGCTTCTCCGCCCGATAGCGCCTTCCGGCGCTGATCGGCCGAATTCAAGAATCAGGGCCGCCTTGCAGCGGCCCTGAAGGCGTTTGGTCTGTCGGGCCGACTTAAGCCGCGAGCTTCAGTCCCATAATGCCGCAAACGATGAGCGCGATGCAGGCCAGCCTGATCGCGGTCGCCGGCTCCCCGAGCAGCCATATCCCCAACAGCGCCGTGCCGACGGTGCCGATGCCGGTCCATACCGCATAGGCTGTGCCGACCGGCAGTGCCTTCAGCGCCAGGCCGAGCAAGGTCAGGCTGACAATCATCGAGGCTACCGTCAGGACGGTTGGCAGCGGCTTCGAGAATCCGTCGGTGTATTTTAGGCCGATCGCCCAGCCGATCTCGAACAGGCCGGCGAAGAACAGGAAAATCCACGACATCGGAACGCTCCGTTTCGATGGCTCCCGGCCGATCTCTTGAAAGCGCAAAAACTATCTTCGCCGCATCCATATGGGATGCTCGTGCGCTTAATGAACAACAATACCGGCCGCATTTGCGGCCGGTCGAAATAAGCCAAAACGGTAGCTGCGGCCCTACTTGTCCTTCAGCTTCATCGCCTTCACCGGCGGTGCCTTCAGGGCCGGCGCCGGAGCGGGTTTCTTCGCGTCCTTCTTCGGCTTGCGGGCTTCCTTGCCTGCCTTCATCGCACCTTTAGCCATGATTCGTTCCTCCGGTTGATGTCTGGCGAAGTGAAACAAGAGAAAACGCTAGACTGCAAGAGGCCGCTGCCGTGCAGTCGCCTTGGCCGATGGCTGTCAACCGGTTTCTAATTCCCTCGTAAACCGCAGCGGTCCGTGCGATGGTCCTCTTCGCACTGCAGCATCAGCCCTTGCGTTTCGCCGGCTGATGATCGCGCAGTCCGGTCAGGACGACAATGCGGATCCACATCGGTTGCCAGATGAGCTTCGACTTCCCGCAGGAAACACCGCTGATCGCGATGCTCAACGTCCATTATTCGCGCGCATCCGATCTCGAGCGGCCGGACTTCCTGACGTCGAACCCGCCGGTGCCGATCGAAAGCTATCGCGACAGTTTCGGCAATTGGTGCAACCGTCTCGTTGCGCCGGCCGGGCGCTTTGCGTTCGGCACGGACGCGGTCATCCGCGACCCCGGCTCCTTCGAGACGCGCGAGCTGACGGCATGGCAGCATGAGGTGCGCGATCTGCCGTCGGAGACGCTGCTGTTCCTGCTGCCCAGCCGCTATTGCGAGAGCGACGTGCTGGCGAACGAAGCCTGGCGGCTGTTCGGCAATACGCCGCTCGGCATCCCGCGCGTCCAGGCGGTCTGCGACTTCGTCCATAACCATATCGTCTTCAACTATTTCAATGCACGGCCGACACGCACCGCAGCCGAAGCCTATCGCGAGCAGAGTGGTGTGTGCCGCGACTTTGCCCACCTCGCAGTCGCCTTCTGCCGCGCCCTGAACATCCCGACCCGCTACTGCACCGGTTATATCAGCGATATCGGCCTGCCAAAGCCGTGGTCGGACATGGATTTCGCCGCCTGGATGGAGGTTTATCTCGGCGGCCGCTGGCACGCGTTCGACCCGCGCAACAACGCGCCGCGCATCGGCCGCATCCTGATTGCCTCCGGACGCGATGCCGCCGATGTCCCACTCACCCACATTTTTGGACCGGGCGCGCTGGCTGGCTTCAAGGTCTGGACGGAGGAGGTCATCGAATAGCCTCTCGCGCTGCCCTTTTGAACAACTCGACACTTCGGGCGTTGTTCGAGCTGTGGAGCGTGGGCGTGCTCCGCTAATCTCGGTGCATCAACCAAGGCAGCACACCATGGCGGCGCATGGCGGGTCGAAAAAAGTGATCTATGCGGCGCTCGCCGGCAATCTTGCGATCGCCCTGACCAAATTCGCCGCTGCCTTGTTCACGGGCAGCTCGGCAATGCTCTCGGAAGGCGTCCACTCGCTCGTCGATACCGGCAATGGCAGCCTGCTGCTTTACGGCATGCACCGCGCCGCCCGGCCGGCCGATCGGACGCATCCGCTAGGCCATGGTCGCGAGCTGTATTTCTGGAGCTTCATCGTCGCGCTCCTCGTCTTTGCACTGGGCGCCGGCATATCGTTCTACGAAGGCGTGACGCACATCATGGCGCCGGAGCCGATTGCCAACGCAAAGGTGAACTACGCTGTACTTGGCCTTTCCTTCCTGTTCGAAGGCACCTCCTGGCTGGTGGCGCTGAACGAGTTCCGCCACCAAAAAGGCAGCCACGGCTGGCTCGAGGCGGTGCAGCTCAGCAAGGACCCGAGTGTCTACACCGTACTCTTCGAGGACAGCGCGGCACTTCTCGGCCTCGTTGTCGCCTTCGCCGGCATATTGGCGGCGGAACTGCTGGACATGCCGAAGCTCGACGGCGCCGCGTCGATCGGCATCGCGCTGATCCTGGGCGCGACCGCGATCTTCCTGGCCCGCGAAAGCAAGAGCCTGCTGCTCGGCGAGCCGGCCTCGCCCGAGGTGCAAATGAAAGTGCTGGCCATTGTCCAGCAGGACCCGGCGGTGCGGCGGGCAAATGGCGTACTGACGCTCCATATGGGGCCTCAGGAGATCGTCGCCGCTCTGAGCATCGAGTTCGAGGACCACTTGTCGGCGCCCGAGATAGAGACCTGCGTCGAACGCCTCGAGACACGGCTGAAGGCGGAGATGCCGGAGGTCACGCGCCTGTTCGTCAAGCCGCAGACCACCGGCACCTGGGAACGGCGGAGCAAGGCCTTGGCGGCGTCCGGAGGGGAGCCGGCCTGAGGAAAATGGCTGCGCCATCGGGCAGTCCCGGTTATGATTGCGCGCAAAAGCTCCAGGAGGAACGAAGATGAAAATCGACGGCGGGTGTCATTGCGGCGCCATTACTTACGAGGCCGAGGTCGATCCGGAAAAGACCACCATTTGTCACTGCATCGATTGTCAGAAGCTAACCGGAACGGCCTTTCGCGTCACCGTGCCGGCGTCCGAGGACAATTACACGATCACCAAGGGCGCGCCGAAAATCTACATCAAGACCGGTTCGAGTGGTGCCAAGCGCGCTCAGGCATTTTGCGGTGAGTGCGGCTCGCATCTCTACGCCACGTCGGCGGACGCGGGACCGAAGGTTTACGGCATCAGGGTCGGCACGGCATGGCAGCGCGATCAACTGGTGCCGAGAAAGCAGATCTGGCATCGCTCGGCGCTGCATTGGCTGCCGGAATTCGAAGGCACAACCATCATCGAGGAGCAGTAGCGCCAGACCGGGCGAAGCCTCGGCTCCGGTTCCGGCGTAGCTCTCAATCGTCGCCTTCGACGACCCTTAGCCTCAGCTGCCCGGTTTTCGAATCGGCAACACGCGCGCTGCTTTCCGCTTTTGCTCCGCTGCCATTCGACCCAGCGGTGTCCTCCGCCGGCTGCACGCCAAACTCCAGCGCCTCGATCTTTTGTCCGCGCCTGGTCACCTTCGATGTCGAGACGAGGATGTCCTCGATATCCTTGGCCGATTGACCGAAATGCGTCTGCAATTTGCGCACCCGCTCGTCGAGCCGAGAGACGTCTTCCATCAGCCGGATGACCTCGCCCTGGATCAGGTGCGCCTGCTCGCGCATACGGGCATCCTTGAGGATCGCCTGGATGACCTGGATCGACAGCATCAAAAGCGATGGCGAGACGATGACGATCCGCGATCGATGCGCCTTTTGGACAACGGCCTCGAAATTCTCGTGGATTTCGGCGAACACCGATTCCGAGGGCACGAACATGAAGGCAGTGTCCTGCGTCTCGCCCTGGATCAGGTATTTTTCGGAAATATCCCGGACATGCACCTCGATGTCGCGGCGGAAAGCCTGAGCGGCGGACTTCTGCAGGTCGGCGCCTTCGGCGGCACGGATGGCATTCCAGGCCTCGAGTGGAAACTTTGCATCGATGGCAAGCGGCGGTGCGCCGTTCGGCATCTTCACCAGGCAGTCGGGCCGGCTGCCATTCGACAAGGTCGCCTGGAATTCATAGGCGCCGTGGGGCAATCCGTCGGCGACGATGGCTTCCATACGCGACTGGCCGAAGGCGCCGCGCGTCTGCTTGTTGGAAAGGATCGCCTGCAATTGCACGACCTGGCCGGCCAGCGACTGGATGTTGCCTTGCGCGATATCGATGACCGCCAGCCGCTCCTGCAGCTTGGCGAGGCTCTCATGCGTCGATCTCGTCTGCTCGGTCATGGTCTGGCCGAGGCGGCCGGTCATGGCGTCGAGGCGCTGGCCGATCGACTGGGTCAGTTCGGCCTGACGTGCCCCGAACACTTCGGCGATAGCGCCCATACGGCCCTGCATTTCCGCCTGGCTTGCCAAGATGCCGGCCATCCGCACCTCGGCGTCGCGGGCGTGGTCGGCGGCTTCGGCGGCCGCCATTGCACGCGCCTTGGCCGATCGCCAGAGCGCAATGACGAGCGCCACGAACAGGCCGAGGAACAGCATTGCGCCGAAACCCAGAGCATGGCCGAGCGTGATCGTGGTGGCGCCGAGGCGGGCGACAGGTTCGGACAGGATGGTGGCCAGATCGTTCATGCCGACAGCATAGATGATTCGGTCTGGCGGCACAGATCAAAACGTGAACGACCAGAAGGCGTCCCGGTTGACGCTTTTCCTGCGAGGTCTTAGGTGAGACGCCATGTCGATCAAGCCGCTTATCATCCTCCCCGATCCCGTCCTGCGTCAGGTTTCAAAACCGGTCGAGCGTGTCGACGGTGATTTGCGTAAACTGGCCGGCGACATGCTGGACACCATGTATGACGCGCCCGGCATCGGCCTCGCGGCGATCCAGGTCGGCGAACCCTTGCGCTTGCTGGTGATCGACCTCGCCAAGGAGGACGAGACGCCGGCACCGCACGTCTTCATCAATCCCGAAATCCTCGACAGCTCCGACCAGCGTTCGGTCTACGAGGAAGGCTGCCTGTCGATCCCGGATTACTATGCCGAGGTCGAGCGTCCGGCAGCGGTGCGGGTGAAGTATCTCGATCGCGACGGCAAGCTGCAGGAGATCGAGGCCGAGGGGCTGATGGCGACCTGCCTGCAGCATGAGATCGACCACCTAAACGGCGTGCTGTTCATCGACCACATCTCCAAGCTGAAGCGCGACATGGTGGTCAAGAAATTCAAGAAGCTCGCCAGGGACAAGGCGCCGGGCAAGATGGTGGGATAGGGGTCGACGAATGCCCCTGCGTGTCATCTTCATGGGTACGCCCGAATTCTCCGTGCAGACGCTGCGAGCGATCGCCGGGGCAGGGCATGAATTGGCAGCCGTCTACACGCAGCCGCCGCGCGCCGCAGGCCGGCGCGGGCTCGAGCTGACGCCGTCGCCGGTGCAGCGTGAGGCGGAGCGGCTTGGCATCGAGGTGCGGTCGCCGGTGTCGCTGAAGAGCGAGGCGGAGCAGCAGGCGTTCCGCACCTTGCGCGCCGATGTCGCCGTGGTCGTCGCCTACGGGCTGCTTCTGCCCAAACCTATTCTCGAGGCGCCGCGGCTCGGTTGCCTCAATGGCCACGCATCACTATTGCCGCGCTGGCGCGGCGCTGCCCCTATCCAGCGCGCCATCATGGCCGGCGATACCGAGACGGGCATGATGGTGATGCGGATGGAGGAAGGCCTCGACACCGGGCCTGTGGCAATGGTTGAAAAATGCGCCATTGGACCCGACATGACGGCCGGCGATCTGCACGACCGGCTGATGATCCTGGGTGCTGCGCTGATGGTGCAAGCGCTCGAACGGCTCGAGCGGAATACGCTGACATTTACCACACAGGCGGAGGTGGGGGTGACCTACGCCAAGAAAATCGATAAATCGGAGACTCGCATAGACTGGCTGCGACCTGCCGGCGACGTGCACAACCAGATTCGCGGCCTGTCGCCCTTTCCCGGTGCATGGTGCGAGGCCGAAATCGGCGGCCGCATGGAACGGCTGAAACTGCTTCGCTCGACGCTCTCGCAAGGCGCCGGCGAACCGGGAGGAATTCTCGATGACCGGCTGACGGTTGCCTGCGGGTCAGGCGCGATCAGGCTGGTCGAAGTTCAACGTGCGGGCGGAAGGCCCATTGCCGCGCAGGAGTTTCTGCGCGGGGCCAAGCTCGAAAAAGGGATGAAATTGTCATGAGCATGATGTCCATACGCGCGGCGACGCCGCGGGACCGCGAGGCGATCCGCCTTGTCGAAGAACACGCATTCGGCCAGCAGGCGGAGGCCGGACTGGTCGACGCGCTGGTCACCGGCGGTGATGCCGTCGTCGAACTGGTGGCGGACGAAGACGGGCAAGTGGTCGGCCATATCCTGTTTTCACGGCTCTTCGTGCAGAATGGCGGCAAGAGCTTCCCGGCAGTCGCGCTGGCGCCGCTGGCAGTCGAGCCGTCGTTCCACGGCACCGGCATCGGCGGTGCCCTGGTCCGCGAGGCTCATATCCGCCTGAAAGCCGCCGGCGAGACGCTCGCTGTGGTGCTCGGCGATCCGGCCTACTATGGCCGCTTCGGCTACAGCCGCGCCCGTGCAGCGAAATTCGAGAGCGACTACCAAGGCGAGGCTTTGCAGGCGCTTGCCTGGGGCGAGGCGCCGGAGACCGGCAGGCTGGTCTACGCCTCGGCCTTCGGCTCAGCCCTCGCCGCCTGATTTCGCCTCGATCCGGGAATGCCGCGTTTTCGCCTCGACATCGAATATGACGGCAGTCTCTTTGCCGGCTGGCAACGCCAGGCCAATCAGCCTTCGGTGCAGCAGGCGATCGAGCAGGCGATCGAGAAGTTCTGCGGCGAGCAGGTCTCTCTGCGCGCCGCCGGCCGCACCGATGCCGGTGTCCATGCGACCGCTCAGGTGGCGCATGTCGATCTGGTCAAGGCATGGCCCGGCGACAAGGTGCGCGACGCCGTCAACGCGCATCTGCAAGCGGCCAAGGCGCACATCGCCATCCTGAAGGCCGCCGTCGTGCCGGATAGCTTCGATGCGCGTTTCTCGGCGATCGGCCGCCACTATCTCTACCGTATCGTCAACCGCCGCGCGCCAGCAGCGCTCGACAAGGGCAAGATCTGGTGGGTACCGAAGCAGCTCGATGCCGCCGCCATGCACGAAGCGGCAAAAGTGCTGCTTGGCCGGCATGATTTCACCACCTTCCGCTCGACCCAGTGCCAAGCCACCAGCCCGGTCCGCACGCTCGACCGGCTGGATGTCAGCCGGGCGGGCGATTTCATCGAAGTCCGCGCTTCGGCGCGGTCATTCCTGCACAACCAGGTGCGCTCGATGGTCGGCTCGCTCAAACGTGTCGGCGAAGGCGGCTGGGCCATTGCCGACCTCAAGGCCGCGCTCGAGGCGCGCGACCGTGCAGCCTGCGGTCAGGTGGCGCCGCCCGACGGGCTGTTTCTAGTCGGCGTCGATTATCCGACGCCTGGCTGATCCGGCACGCTGATACCGAGCAGCGCCTGCAGGCCGAACAGGACGATCAGCGACGCCACGAACATGCCGGCAAAAACAGCGCTGCCGACAGCCGCACCCCTGCCGATGGCAACGTTGGTCATCCGCCAGGTCAATACCATTGACAGCGCGAACAGCAGCAGCGACACCAGCCCGGAGACTTCGTTGGCCGATGTCAGGAAAAGCCGGATCAACGCCGATGGCAGCATCATCCAGGCGATGATCGCCGAGGCCCAGTTGCTGGCGACGACATAATGGACGAAACGGCTGCCGACGCCGACCCGCGGCGCGACCAGGGCCAGGCCGATGAGCGGCAGCACCCAGGCGCCGATATCGACGGTGGCCAGCCGGATCAACATGCTGAAACGGCCGACGAATGCGTCGGGATCGCCGATCTCGTTGGCAATGCCGACCCAGCCGACGATCAATGCCGGCGCCGCGACGACGATGGCAAAAAAGGAGTTCCAGAAACCGTCCGCCGAAAGGTCGAGCAGGCGAAATCCGTCGGCCTTGCCGAGCATCAGCCGCCAGGCGCCGGCAAGCGAAGCATAGGTTTCATCCGCTGAAAGCATCACTAGGATATGTCCTGCGCAAACCAGTCTTCAACGAAGCGCAGATAAATCTGCGTCAGCGTCTCGAGATCGGCAATCGCCACACGTTCGTCGACCATGTGCATGGTCTTGCCGACCAGGCCGAATTCGACCACCGGACAATAATCCTTGATAAAGCGGGCATCGGAGGTGCCGCCGGAGGTGGAGAGCGCCGGCTTCCTGCCGGTCACCGCTTTGACCGAACCGCCAAGCGTCTCGATCAGCCTGTCGTCGCGTGTCAGGAAAACATGGCTCGGCCCGTCGCGCCAGACGATCTCGTAGTCGACCGGCGTCTTCTTGCCGGCGCGGTATTTCTTGCGTTTCGCCGCCCGGTCGAGGCGGTTGTGGATCTCGGCCTGGATCGTCTCGGCGGTCCATGTGTCGTTGAAGCGGATATTGAAGGTAGCTGCTGCCTTCGCCGGGATGACGTTGGTGGCGGGATTGCCGACATCGATGGAGGTCACCTCAAGATTCGTCGGCTGGAAATCCCTTGTTCCGTTGTCGAAGACGGGGTGCAGCAAGGCGTCGACCAGCGTCACCAGGCCGCGCACCGGATTGTCGGCTAGCTGCGGATAGGCGGCGTGGCCCTGGCGGCCGTTGACGACGACCGTGCCCGATAGCGAGCCGCGCCGGCCGATCTTGATCATATCGCCAAGCGCGTCGGGATTGGTAGGCTCGCCGACGATCGAGGCATCCCATTTCTCGCCTTTGGCGGCCGCCCATTCGAGCAGCTTCGTCGTGCCGTTGATCGCCGGGCCTTCCTCATCGCCGGTTATCAGCAGCGAGACCGACCCCTTCGGGCCGCCCTTCTGCTCGACATGTCGCGCCACCGCCGCGACGAAACAAGCAATGCCGCCCTTCATGTCGACGGCGCCGCGGCCGAACATCTTGCCATTGGCGATCTCGGCGCCAAAGGGCGGGTGCGTCCAGGCTGCCTCGTCGCCCACCGGCACCACGTCGGTATGGCCGGCAAACATCAGATGCGGGCCATTGCCGGAACGCCGCGCGTAAAGGTTCTCGATGTCCGGTGTGCCGGCTTCGGAAAACACCGGTCGCTCGACCGCAAAGCCGAGCGGCTTCAACATCGCCTCCAGCGCGCGCAGCGCGCCGCCTTCGGCGGGCGTCACGGAAGCACAGCGGATGAGTGCAGCGAGATTTCTAACCGGATCGGTAGGCAGCATCATGGGCAAAAGCGATAGTCGAAAGCGCAAGGTCTGTCACGGCCAGACGTGAGGGCCAGCCATGCCGCCGACATTATGGTTTTCATGTCGTATAATTGCGGCAAGGTCTCTCGACCAGAACAGGGCCATCGCATGGTCACGCGTGGCAAGACGATCGTAATCGCCGGTGCCGGCAGTATCGGCTGCTACGCCGGCGGCTGCCTGATACTTGCCGGGCGAAAGGTGTTTCTGCTGGCGCGACCGCGCGTCGAGAAGGCCCTGCAAGAAGCTGGATTGCGCATCACCGACCCTGACGGCCGCGACCGTTCTGTCAAACCGGACGCATTGTCGGTCACCGCCGATCCGGCGGTAGCATTCTCCGATGCCGATGTCATTTTGGTAACGGTCAAGAGCGGCGCGACGCAAGACATGGCCGGGCTGATTGCCGCCCATGCCCGACCGGACGTGGTGATACTCAGCCTGCAGAACGGCGTCGACAATGCCGATAAATTGCGAGCCCATCTCACCGCCCAGCCGGTGCTCGCGGGCATGGTGCCGTTCAACGTGGTCCAATCGCCGGAGGGCGAATTGCCGCTTCGCCTGCACCGCGCCAGCGGCGGCAAAGTGATGATCGAACAGGGCTCGGCGGGCCTTGACGAACTGCTTGATGTCGAGGGGTTTGCCGTCGCGACGCATGGTGACATCGACGCGGTGTTATGGGACAAGCTGCTGCTCAACCTCAACAACGCGCTGGTGGCGCTTTCCGGTCTGCCGCTGGCGGCAGAGCTTGCCGATCGCCGCTGGCGGCTGATCCTGGCCGGTCAGATCGACGAAGCATTGGCGGCAATGACGGCGACAGGCATCGAACCCGCTCGCATCGCCGGCCTGCGTCCCGCACTGCTGCCGAAAGTGCTTCGCCTGCCCGACGGGCTGTTCAAGTTCTTGGCGCGGCGGATGCTTGCCATCGATCCGGCCGCGCGTTCGTCGATGTGGGATGACCTGCGGCGCCGCCGGTCGACGGAGATCGGCGAACTGCAAGGCGCGGTCCTGCGTTTGGCCGAAAAGGCCGGCACGCCGGCGCCTTTGCTGAAGCATGTCACTGCACTGGTGCGCGCGGCCGAGCAGGAGAGGCGCGGATCGCCTTGCTTGCCGCCGGAAGCTGTCGCTGCGACCGTCAGATCGTAGCCCGCACAGGCGCCCAATAACGGCCCTTGCCGGTGCGCTTGGCTTCGTAGAGTGCATGGTCGGAACAGGTGAGCAGGATTTCCGGATCGCCGCCGTCGGGGGGTGCAAAGGCGCTGCCGACGCTCAAGCCGACATGGATGGCGGAACCGACCCCGAGGTCGAAAGGCACCGAGACCTTTTCGATGGCCCGCTTTGCCAGATAGGTGGCCTCGATCTCCGAGGTTGCGGGCAAAAGGATGACGAATTCGTCGCCGCCGATACGGAAGACCACGTCCCCCGGCCGGAAGCCGCGCTTCAATCGTTCGGCCACCTTGCGCAGCAGCACGTCGCCGACCGCATGACCAAAACGGTCGTTGACCTGTTTGAAGCCGTCGAGGTCCATGCTGAGCACGGCAAACGGCTTGCCGCCATTGGCGGCCGGCGCCGCAAGGTCGCGGCACATGTCGCGCAATTTTTCCTGCAGGAAGATGCGGTTTGGCAGGCCGGTCAGCGCGTCCTTGATCGCCAGGTCGCGATTGTCCAGCTCGGCGCGGATCATGCGGGCGTTGATTGCGTGGTTCTGAAGCAGCACGATGATGACGCCGGCCACATAGAACGGCGTTTGAATTCCGACGATCGGCATTCCGGGCGCTGCGGAAAACAATGCACCGACCACGTAAGGCAGGCTTACGGCCAACATGACGAATATGGCGAAGCGCGGGGTGGCCGCATTGCGTGACGACACCACGCCAACGACACCTGCGACATTCAAGGCGGCAAGTACGGAAAGCGCCATATTCCCGCTGGCAACACAGCCATAGCAGCCGAGGCCGAAAACGACCGACCATACACCGCTGGCTGCCATCAGGCCCGCCAGCGGCCCTTTCGAGCCGCGCCTGCGGGCCTGCTCGCATTCCCGCATCAGCAGAACGCGGACGACGAAAAGCATCAGGTCGGCTGCGATCCAGGCGTAGGGCCACCAATCCTTCGTGGCAAGTGCGGCGCTGACCGCAACCACCAGAACGCTGATGGTGCCGAACAAGACTGCGAATTTGCGGTCGAAAGTGGTGTCGAGAAGCCGGGCGCGGACGGCTTCCGGTTCCAATCTCATCGGCGAAGAGAACCAGGCAAACAGGCGAGCGGCGGCGCTCCACGTTTTGCGCGGCTCCTTGGTGGTCAGGGATAGGTCGCTTGCCAGTCGAGCGCTCCGTGCCGGTCGACACAGTTTTCGCCGGCATGCTGGGCCAGGGTGATTAACATTCGCTTAGAGCGTCGGGCGCAAAACCGGGCGAACTCCCCGCTCTGCCGCTCTAGCGGATCTGCCGCCGGCTCGCGGGTCTTAGCTTGCCGGCCCCGGTCGTCTGCGGACTGCAGGCCGACGCGGCGGACCCGGCTCGGGATCGGTTTTCTTCGCATGTGCCGGCTGCCCATGAGGGGTTTCGATCAGCGTGATCTTCTGCCAGATCTTTCGCGACAGGTTCGACGCCAGGTTCTCGATGTCATTGACGCCATCGATGACCACGGCGTCATTGACCGACTGGGCAAACAGCGCGGCGATCTTGCCGGTGATCGACAACATTTCGGAGCAATAGTCGAGATAGCGGGCAAGGTCGGCGGCGTTGGTGATGCGGGCTGGCGAATGTGCAGTCGGCTTGAAACTGGCTGAAAGTGCTGCCGGATCCTTGGTCAGCTGGTGCATGTCGATGACGTGGATGAGCGACCGCAGCCCGTGGAGTTGGCGGAACACCCGCTTGCGCTTGATCCGCTCCTCGGAGCGGATCAGGGCCAGGAAGCCCAGCACGGCGAGGATGATCATGTTGAGGGAGGCTTCGATGCCTTGCACCGACTGGAAGGCATCGTGGTTTCCCGAGATGCGGCCGAGCGGCAGGATTGTGCCGACGAACAGGAACATCAGCGCTCCGACGACGAAAGCGGCGATGATGAGGCCGCGCAGCCACCAGATCGGCGCCTCCAGCGCCTTGGCTGCCTTTGCCAGATCGCGCGACAGCGACACGAGCTCGGCGGCGACGCCGCGCAGGCCTGCATCGGGAAAGCGCTCGGCGACGCGCTCTTCCAGCCGTTCGGCGGTTTCGAGGATCAGTTTCGAATCAAGCGAGCGGTAGCGCATGACGAAATGTCCGATTGGCGCTCAGGGTTCGGCCGGTGCGTTGGTGCGCTTGCCGTAGCGGTTGGGGCCTGGGTCACTTTTGAAAAAAGCCAGGATAAAAAGCAGGACGAAGCCGATAATGAGAGAGATCAATGCGTAATAGGCAGGCTTGCCGAAATCATGGAACCGCTTCGCCGTTAGCGCAAAGGTCGACCATGTCGAGACGAACACAGCGATCCATAAGGCGAGCGCCCAATACTGGCTCGCGGCAGTGCCTAACGGCGTTCGCGCGAACTGGTAGAGCAGAAAGAGTTGAACGATGACCGGCAAGAGGCCAGCCAAAACATAAGCGCTCGGATTCACCCGCCCAGAAAGGCTGAAGAAAAGCCATAGGAATTGAGGTTTGTCAGTCAACCCGGTGCATCCGTTCTCGGGAGATCAATCGCGCAGCAATTCGTTGATCGAGGTCTTGGAACGGGTTCTTGCGTCGACCCGCTTGACGATGACGGCGCAGTAGAGGCTGGGGCCGGGCTCGTTGTTTGGAAAAGGCTTGCCCGGCAGTGAGCCGGCGACGACGACGGAATTGGCCGGCACTTCGCCGTAGAAGATCTCGCCGGTGGCGCGGTCGACGATCTTGGTCGATTGGCCGATGAAGACACCCATGCCGAGCACTGAGCCCTCGCGAACAATGCAGCCCTCGACCACTTCGGAACGGGCGCCGATGAAGCAATTGTCCTCGATGATGGTTGGGCCGGCCTGCATCGGCTCCAGCACGCCGCCGATACCGACGCCGCCCGACAGATGCACATTCTTGCCGATCTGGGCACAGGAGCCGACCGACGCCCAGGTGTCGACCATGGTGCCGCTATCGACATAGGCGCCGACATTGACGAAGGACGGCATCAGCACGGCGCCCGGCGCGACATAGGCAGAGCGGCGCACGATCGACGACGGCACGGCGCGGAAGCCGGCCTTCTCGAAATCGACGGCGCTCCAGCCGTCGAACTTCGAAGGCACCTTATCCCACCATACCGCCTGACCGGGACCACCCTTGATGATCTCCATCGGGTTGAGCCGGAAGGACAGCAGCACCGCTTTCTTCAGCCACTGGTTGACGTGCCATTTGCCGTCGGCCTGCCGCTCGGCGACGCGGGCGACGCCCCGGTCGAGCAGGTCGAGCGCCGATTGGATGGCCTCGCGCGTCTCGCCGCGGGTTGCGGTCGAAATGGTGTCGCGTTCCTCGAAGGCGTTCTCGATGATCTTCTCGAGACTCGCGAGATCGGGCTTCGACATGAATTCGCTCCATTACCAAGCTGTTAAGGGCCGGCGCCTTAACCTGTTTGAAAGTCGCGCGGACCCTATGTGAAGGCTTGGGGAGGGTCAATCGCGGCAGCGTCACGGGACGGCGCAAGTGAATGATTGGACGGGTAAAGCAAATATGACTCCCATGGAAAAGGCGGGGTGGACGCCGCTACCGCATTCGGACGAGGATCTGGAGCGGTCGAAAAGCGTGCCGGACACGCCGCAAACGCGCGCGGAGACATATCGGCTGGCCTGGAACGACCCCGATTTCATGACGCGGCGCGAGTTGCGCGCGGTCAGGCTGCAGCTCGAACTGCTGAAACCGGAGATGATCCTGGCCGAGCGCGGCATCCAATCGACCGTCATCCTGTTCGGCGGCGCGCGCATCCCCGAGCCCGGCGGTGAAGCCTGGGCGGCCAAGAACGAGACGCAGAAGAAGAATCTCGAGCAAAACAGCAAATACTATGAGGAGGCGCGCAAATTCGCCCGCCTCTGCTCGCAGCAGTCGGCCACTTCGTACTATCGCGAATTCGTCGTGGTGACCGGCGGCGGGCCTGGCGTCATGGAGGCCGGCAATCGCGGCGCCGACGATGTAGGCGCGCCGTCGATCGGTCTCAACATCGTGCTGCCGCACGAGCAGGCGCCAAACGCCTACGTGACGCCGGAACTCTGCTTCAACTTCCACTATTTTGCGGTCCGCAAGATGCATTTCGTCATGCGTGCCAAGGCCGTTGCGGTGTTTCCCGGCGGCTTCGGCACGATGGACGAGTTCTTCGAGACGCTGACCTTGATCCAGACCGGCCGCATGGAACGCGTGCCGGTCATCCTGTTCGGCAAGGCTTTCTGGGCAAGGGCTATCGACCTCGACTTCCTCGCCGAGCAAGGCACGATCACGCCCGGCGACCAGGATATCATCGATTTCGTCGACACCGCCGATGAGGCCTGGGGGATCGTCAGCCGCTTCTATAAACTTTGACATGCAAGCAAGGACTTGAAGCGCGCCGGCTGCCTCAAGCGGGGACTTCGACGATCGCCGTGAGAAAGCCGGCGAGATCGTCGGTGACGAAGTCCACGTCGTCCTCGTTGGCCGGGTCGCGTTCCCAGATTTCCGAGAAGGTCGGCTCGAAATTGCGCGGCACCACCAGCACCGTGGTCATGCCCAGCGATTTCGGCACCGACAGGTTGCGGGCGAGGTCTTCGAACATCACCGCATTTTGCCCGGTGACGGCGTGGAGTTCGGCAAATTTCTCGTAGGATTGTCGCGCCGGCTTGGGGTTCAGCCCGGCTGCGACGATATCGAAAATGTCGTCGAAATGCTCGAGAATGCCCAGCTGCCGCGCGGTGCGTTCGGCATGCCGGCGATCGCCATTGGTGAAGATGAATTTGCGGCCGGGAAGCTGGCGTATGGCGGTGCCGAGGACGGGATCTGGCACCAGCCAGGAATAATCGATGTCGTGGACCTTCTCGAGAAAGTCGTCGGGGTCGATGCCGTGGCGCGTCATCAACCCGTTCAGTGTCGTGCCGTATTCCCGGTAGAGCTCCTTCTGCAGCTTGCGTGCTTCCTCGCGCGGCAGCGTCAGCAATTCTCCGACATAGGCGGTCATCTTCACATCGATCTGCGAGAACAGATTGGAATGGTGCGGATAGAGCGTGTTGTCGAGATCGAACACCCAGTCGGTGACATGGGCAAAGCGGGCGGGGTCGGGAAGCGTGGTCATACCGTCCTTATGGCACGAAACGATCTTTCTAACAGGAGGTTTATCCACAACCTATGCGCGCCCTGGGTGGTGAAAATGGTGCCGTGATTAAAATCTTAAGCATCGCCGAAAGGTGACATTCAGCGCTTGCTGGCACCAAGACGGACCAGTGGGAGCAAGCGATGAATCGCATATTTCTAAAGTCTGCCGCCATCGCTTTCGCCTCCGTCGCCGTCTCACTTTTGCTGACGCTGATCGTCGTGCCGGCAATGGGTTTTCCGATCAATCGCACCATCTGGTTGACGTCTACCGTATGCCCGCTGGCTCTTGCCTGGGGCGCCGGCGCCTATACGGTCTGGCAGGGCGAAAGGTTGAAGACCGCGCATCGCGAACTCGCCCGCGCCCATGCCCAGCTCGCGGCCGCCCACAGGCGCTTGGCGGAAAAGGCGAGCCGCGACGACATGACCGGCATGCTCAACCGCGAAAGTTTCTTTGCCGCCCTCGACGGCTCTCGGCGTAAATCCGATCGCGGGGCATTGCTGATCGTCGATGCCGACCATTTCAAGACCATCAACGACAGCTACGGCCATCTGATCGGCGACGAGGCGCTGCTCCTGATCGCAAGTGCGATAGAGCGTGGCGTGCGCAGCGGCGATGTCCTTGGCCGCATCGGCGGTGAGGAATTCTGCGCCTTTCTGATCGGCGCCACCGAACACGAAGCCAGGCGCGTCGCCGAGCGCATCCGCCGTGAAGTAGAGCGTATCCGTTTCCGGCCCGTCGACGAACGAACCGTTCCGCTGACGGTCAGTATCGGCGGGACCACCTGCGGCGAGGACGCCGCAGTGTCGGAGCTGATGCGCGCCGCCGACCAGCGGCTCTACGAGGCCAAGCATCGCGGCCGCAACCTGTCGATCATCGATCGTGACATTTCCGAAGCGGCGTGAGCTCAGCCCTAAGCCTTGTGCTGGAAAAATTCTACCTATCAGAATTCAACCGCGCCGCGGCCAGTGCTGTCAAAATCCGAAGATGGCGATGCGGAACAGCAGGGCAGCGGCCGCCAGCGCGACCAGTGCAATACCAAGGCCAATGGGAGAACCCCAGCCATACCATTCCATCGCCAGCTTGGCGTATTTGAATTCTTCGGCCGGTGTGAGTGGGCCGCGCGTCTGGTTCTGGTTCATTGTCCACTCCTTGCGTGCTGCGACAGGCCGTGCCTTGCGCCCGACGCAGCATATTACTATAATAGCCGTAATGTTAGGCAAATTGATAGTTAGATGATCGAAGTAAATTCGTCAAGCATGAATCGGGCCGACATGAAGACGGCCATCAGCCTCGCCATTATGGGCTGGCAGGACGCGACGCAGGCTTATGACGAGGCAGTAGGCGATAGGCTTGAGCTGAGTACGGCGGAACGCCATTGCCTGGCGCTGCTCTATGGCGGCCCGCAATCGGCTGGCGAGGTCGCGGCCGCAACAGGGTTGACGCCGGCCGCAGTCACCGCGCTGATCGACCGGCTGGAGGCGCGCGGCCTGCTGACACGAACGCGCAGCCTCGAGGACAGGCGCAAGGTGGTCATAGAGGCGACGGAACTCACGCGAGAACTATCGGCGCGCTATTATGGTGCGATCGCGCAGGAGGGAGAAAGGGTGATCGCCACATTTAGCGACACCGAGCTGGCCACGATCCTTCGCTTCGTCACCGCATCGCTCGACCTTCAGCGCGACCAGCTTGCCCGGCTGAAAGCCGAGGCCCTGGAAACAGCCGACAGCCTATAGGCTCGCCGGGTCGAGCGCCGGCTCGCCTTTGCGGCGCGCCACGATCGCCGCAAGATCGGCGGTCTCGAAAGCATCACGCAGCACGTCGAAAGACGGCAGCACAAAATAGGCACGCTGGAACTTGTCGATCTCGTAGCCGGTGCGCATTACGGTTTCCAGGTCGAAGGGGACATCGTGCGCGTCGCCGCCTTCGACCGCGAACTGAAGCTCGGTGAAGGATGACATCAGCCCGGCGCCGAACGCCTTCAGCGGCTGGCCCGGCTCGCGTATCAGCCCGTATTCGACGGTGTACCAGTAAAGCCTGGTGATCATCTCGTCGCCGCCGAGCGCAATCACGCTGTCGGCCCTCTTGCCATACATCTGCATGAAGTCCGCAAAGACCGGCTGCGTCAGGATCGGCACGTGACCGAAGAAATCGTGGAACATGTCGGGCTCGACGATGTAGTCGAGCTCCTTTTGGGTTCGCAGCCAGTTGGTGACCGGGAAGCGGCGGTTGGCGAGGTGGTCGAAGAACGGCTGGGCCGGAATGAGCCCCGGCACCGCGACGATCTCCCAGCCGGTGAGCTTGCGCAGCTTCTCGCTGACCTCACCGAAATCCGGGATCTTGTCGAGAAGGCCGAGCGCCGCAACGCCATCGAGATAGGAATGGTGGGCGAGCTTCCTGGTCAGCTTCGTCTGGCGGTCGCACAGCGTGCGCCACACCGCCTGTTCTTCGTCGCTATAATTGTAGCCCTGCGCCACGGTGAAATCGGCACGGCAGACCGAATAATCGCCGCGAAGGCCTCGCGCCGCGCATTCGCGGGCGTAGTCGGCAACGTTCATCGTCATGGCTTGCTCTCCCTGGAAATCATGATCAGCGGATCGTCGGAAATTCTAGCCGGATGGCGTGAGGCAAATCAGCTTTGATGGTGGCTCAAATGCGGGGTTGGAGGTAAAAGACTCCACGATCGAGCTTTGGGAGAGTGAAAATGCCTCAGTTTGACGAATTCGAGATCAAGATGCTCGACAGCCTGCAGCGCGACGGGCGCAAGCCGGTATCCGAACTGGCGCAGGAGATCGGCCTGTCGACGACACCTTGCGCGCGGCGCTTCGAGGCGCTTCAGCAGGCGGGCATCATCAAGGGCTTCGCCGCGGTGCTCAGCCGTCGTGCCGTTGGGCTGATGGTCGAGGTGTTCATCCAGGTGCGCCTGACCAGCCACAGCGACGGCTCGCCCGAAAGCTTCATCGCCGCCGTCCAGCGGATGGACGAGGTGTCCTCATGCTGGACCATGACCGGCGATCATGATTTCCTGTTGCATGTGATGGTGCCGTCGGTCGACGAGCTCAATGCCTTCGTCATGCACCGGCTGATGCGGCTCGAAGGCGTGCGCGACGTCCACACCCAGCTTGTGCTGCAGAACATCAAGGGGCCGGGCCATGTCCCGCTTGCACATCTCAGACGGTAGGCATTTCTGCGGAAAAGCTGCACACAAACTGCTGAAGCGAGCCAATCTCCAGCGCTAGATCGCCGACTACGACATGCGGACCGCCATTGCATAAGGTCCGCCATGAAAATCGTCCTGATCAACCCGCCACATACGGCCATCGGCAGCCGTGTGCCGGACGACCATCTGCCGCCGCTCGGTTTGCTGGCACTGGGCGGTCCGCTGATCGACGCGGGACATCAAGTGCGACTTGTGGACGCCGAATTCGGGCCGATGCCGCTTGCCACGCTGGTCCGGGACGCCTTGAGCGATCATCCCGACTGTATTCTGATCGGCCATTCCGGCTCGACCTCTGCGCATCCGACAGCCCTACTGATCGCCGGCATGGTCAAACACATCGATCCGGCGACAATCCTGATTTATGGCGGCGTGTTTCCGACCTATCACTGGCGCGACATACTGGCCGAAACGGAGGCCTTCGACTTCATCGTTCGTGGCGAGGGGGAGGCGACCATCGTCGCGCTGGTCGAAGCGCTTGAAAAACGCAAGCCGCTGTCGGATGTGGCGGGCATCGCCTTTCGCGACGATTTGCGCCGGCCTTTTGCCACCAACCCGGCAAGGACGATCGCCAATCTCGACGACTACCGCATCGGCTGGGAACTGATCGATATCACTCGCTATAGCTATTGGGGAGGCAAGCGTGCGGTGGTCATGCAGTTCTCGCGAGGCTGTCCGCATCTGTGCAACTATTGCGGCCAGCGGGGGTTCTGGACGCGCTGGCGGCACCGCGACCCCGTGAAGTTCGCGCGGGAGATTGCCTGGCTATACCGCGAGCACCGCGTCGAGCTGATCAACCTTGCCGACGAGAACCCGACCTCGTCCAAAAAAGCCTGGCGCGCCTTTCTCGATGCGATGATCGCCGAGAATGTGCCGGTGCTGATCGTCGGCTCCACCCGCGCCGACGACATCGTCCGCGACGCCGGCAGCCTGCATCTCTATCGCAAGGCCGGCGTCATCCGCTGGCTGCTTGGCATGGAAAATACCGACGAGCAGACGCTCCAGTTGATCCGCAAGGGCGGCAGCACCTCATCCGACCGCGAGGCGATACGGCTGCTGCGCCTCAACGGCATCTTGTCGATGGCGACCTGGGTGGCCGGTTTCGAGGACGAAAGTTTCCGCGACCTCTGGCGCGGCTTCCGCCAGCTGATCGCTTATGACCCCGACCAGATCCAGGCGCTCTATGTGACGCCGCACCGCTGGACGCCGTTCTTCAGGATTGCCAGGGATCGCAAGGTGATCCAGCTGGACGCCCGCCTGTGGGACTACAAGCACCAGGTGCTGCAGATGACCCGCCTCAAGCCGTGGATGTTGTTCTTCGCCGTCAAGCTGATCGAACTGGCCGTGCAGTCGCGGCCCAAGGCCTTGGCGCGCATCCTGTTCCACAAGGATCCGGAGCAACGGCATTCGATGCGCTGGTACACCAAAATGGGCCGCCGCGTCTGGTTCCGCGAAGTCTGGGGCTTTCTGGTCCGCGACCGCCGCCTGAAGAATGGCCCGACGCTCGCCGAATTCTGGGGCGCGCCGCAAGACCAGGAAGAGGAATCGATGGTGGTCGCGCACCCGGCGCGCAGGCTGACACCGCCTGCGACCACGATTTCGCCGTGCGCCTGACCGGCTCGGGCAATCTTTTAACAAGCATACGCAACGTATGTATATTGACATACGGAATGTATGTACCCACTTCGGGATACGGGACGGATATCAGCGACCGCCCCGGAAAATGGAACGCAGCGATCCAAAACCCCGAAGTCTTGCGAGCGGCTCTCACCTTCTCGGAGAAGCCACATCGCGATGGTCGGGACCGGCCTGCCTTGTTTGAATGGAGTGAAACAATGACCAAACGCGATGCGATCTTCCCTGCCGGTCGGCAGGCCCTCTACGAAATCAATCGCTATTCGGCGGCGATCCGCTCAGGCGGCTTTCTGTTCGTCTCGGGCCAAGTCGGCAGCCGCGAGGACGGGTCGCCGGAGCCAGCCTTCGAAAAGCAGGTCCAGCTTGCCTTCGACAATCTCGCGGCGGTGCTGAAGGCCGCCGGTTGCACGTTCGACGACATCGTTGACGTGACCACGTTCCACACCGACCCGGCCAAGCAGTGGGAGGCGATTGACGCCGTTCGACTTAGGGCGATCGGTGAACCGCCCTACCCGAACTGGACCGCGGTGGGGGTGAATTGGCTGGCGGGCTTCGATTTTGAGATAAAGGTCATCGCGCGCCTTCCTCAGCCCGGATGATCGATTGGCGGCGAGCGACGAAGGCGGAGACTACCTAGTCGATCGTTCGCCCGCCCGCCTGTCTCGACAAGCGGCGCGATGGTGATCGGATGGTCTTCCGGTCTGTCGCGGCGTTGGACAGACTGAGGCCACTCACGGCACGATCAGCGTGCCGGCGCCGTGTTCGGTGAACAGCTCGAGCAGCACCGCATGCGGCGTCTTGCCGTTGAGGATGACGACGCCTGCGACGCCGCGCTCGATTGCCTCGATGCAGGTCTCGACTTTGGGGATCATGCCGCCCGAGACCGTGCCGTCCTTGATCAGGGCCTTGGCCTCGGCCACGGTCAACTCGTCGATCAGCTTCTTGTCCTTGTCGAGCACGCCGGGCACGTCGGTGAGGAACAGCAGGCGCGTCGCCTGGCAGGCGCCTGCGATGGCGCCGGCAAAAGTGTCGGCATTGATGTTGTAGGTATGGCCGTCGCGGCCGGGCGCCACCGGCGCCAGCACCGGGATCATTTCGGATCGTGCCAGGAGGTCGAGCAATGTGCGGTCGACCTCGACCGGCTCACCGACGAAGCCCAGGTCGAGCACCCGCTCGATGTTGGAATCCGGATCGATCATGGTCTTGCGCGCCTTTTCGGCAAACACCATGTTGCCGTCCTTGCCGCACAGGCCGATCGCCCACTCGCCCTCGGCATTGATCAGCGCGACGATCTCCTTGTTGATCGACCCGGCCAGCACCATCTCGACAATCTCGACGGTCTTCTGGTCGGTGACGCGCAAGCCGCCCTCGAATTTGGATTCGATGCCCATCTTGCTGAGCATGGCGCCGATCTGCGGCCCGCCGCCATGCACGACGATCGGGTTGACCCCGGATTGCTTGAGCAGTGCGATGTCGCGGGCGAAGGCCTTGCCGAGCGCGATGTCGCCCATCGCGTGGCCGCCATATTTCACCACGACCGTCTTGTTCTCGTAGCGCTGCATATAGGGCAGCGCCCTTGAAAGCAGCGCGGCCTGCATTTCGGCGGTGGCGGCGACATCCGTCATCGGCGTGGTTCCCAGCTTGGCATGAACGGCGGCGTCTTAGCGGGAATTGGACGAGGGGGCAAACGGCTTTGTTGTCACGATCGATCAAATCACCGCCTATGCCGGCACCTGCAGCGGCGCCCGCCGGCCCAGCCATCCCGAGATCTTTTCCATCTGCGCGGCGAACGACAAAAGCGTCTCCTCGTCACCGGGGCGGCCGGCGGCCTGGACGCCGAGCGGCAGGCCGGCATCGGTCACGTAAACCGGAAGCGTGATCGACGGTTGCCCGCTGACGTTCTGGATCGCCGGCCAGTGGGTGAACCAAAGGCTCTTGTCCATCAGCTGGCCGAATAGCGGCTTGAACTTCAGCAGGCCGGCGAGGCGCAGTCTGTCCAGGACATTCTCGATGAATTCGTCGGCGCCTTTCGGGTCCATGGTGCCGCAGGCGAGCGGCGGGTGCGCGATGACAGGCATCAGCACTGCATCATAGTGCGCGGTTTCGGTGATAAGGCGGCGCGAGGTTGCGTGCAGCCGCTGCAGGCCGGCATAGATTTCGCCGGCCGAGAGGATTTCACCGAACCGGCTCATCACGCGCGTGGCGCGTTCGATATCGCCTGAGATGGAGCGGCCGACGCGCAAGGCCTCGCCACGCATCGTGCCGGCCACCGCCGCGGCGACGGTTCTGGCGAAATCGGCGATGAAATCGCGGTCGATATAGGGCAGGTCGATCTCCTCGACGCTGTGCCCGCCTTCGCGCGCCAGCCCAATCGCCGCATCCAGAGCTTTCAAGGTTTCTTCCGAAATCGGCAGGCCGAGCGGCGATTTTCGGTAGAAGGCGAGCTTGAGCTTGCCCGGATCGCGCCCGGCGGCCGCAGTGAAACTGCCGTTCGGCGAGGGTGCCGCGTAGGGCGACAGCGGTTCGGGCCCGTGGGTCAGGTCGAGCAGCAGGGCCGTATCGCGCACCGAGCGGGCCAACGCATGGTCGACGACAAAGCCGTACCAGCTTTCAGTGACGAGCGGCGTCAAGGGCACGCGGCCGCGCGAGGTTTTCAACCCGACCAGCCCGGTACAGGCCGCAGGCACCCTGATCGAGCCGCCGCCATCCGAGGCGTGCGCCACCGGCACGACGCCGGCCGCGACCAGCGCAGCCGCGCCGCCCGAGGAACCGCCGGTCGTGTGAGCGGTGTCCCATGGATTGCGGGTGACGCCGTAAGCCACCGACTCGGTCACCAGCCTCAGCCCGTGTTCGGGTGCGGTGCTGGTGGCGATCGGGACCAGGCCGGCGGCCAGATAGCGTTCCGTCATGACCGAGTTAAAATCGGGGGTGTAGGCTGGGATGCGGCTGCCGCCATGCGTCGGCACGCCCTTCATAGCAATACCGAGGTCCTTAAGCGCAAAGGGCACTCCGGCAAGCGGCAGCTTGTGGTCGACGGTTTTCGCCCGCGCCCGCGCCGCCTCATAAAGCGGTTCGGCGATGGCGTTGATCTCCGGCCGGGTGGCCTCGGCCCGAGCGATCGCCGCATCGACGAGATCTTGCGGTGTGATCTCTCCCTTGTGCACGAGTGCGGCCTGGCCGGTTGCGTCATGCTCCCACAGAACCCGCTCGATCGACATGGTCGCCCTCCCGCTCATGGCAAGCTAGCGGGCGGCGATTTCCTTGGCAATCGACGCTGGCGCTGCCAGTGCGCAAGACCATTTCAGTCGTTGCAAATACATTGCAATCGCCTAATTTGGCGGCCGATGACGCCGCAGGACATCAGCAACCTGATTGTCCGGACCTCGATGAAGGACCGGGCTGCGTTCGATCTGCTGTACCGGCAGACCAGCGCGAAACTTTTCGGCGTCTGCCTTCGTGTATTGAAGGACCGGGGAGATGCAGAAGAGGCGCTTCAGGAGGTCTTCGTCAAAATATGGACGAAGGCGGACCGTTTCGCCGTTTCGGATCTGAGCCCGATCTCCTGGCTGGTGGCCATTGCGCGCAATCATTCGATCGATAGGATCAGGGCGCGGCGAGAGCCTGCCGCCTATATCGATGCCGCGCTCGACGTGGCCGATCCGGCGCCGGGGCCGGAGGCCATGGCCGTGGCGGGCGGTGAGTCCGGACGCATCTACCATTGTCTCAAGGAATTGGAGAAGGACCGGGCGGCGGCCGTCCGGGGCGCCTATCTGGATGGCAAAAGCTATGCCGAACTGGCGGAGCGCTATGGCGTGCCGCTGAACACGATGCGGACCTGGCTGCGGCGCAGCCTGTTGAAACTGAGAGAATGCCTGGAAAGATGACGCTGGCTGACGACAATGGACCGGAACGTGGGGGCGACGACCTGTTCGCCGCCGAATACGTTCTTGGCGTTCTGGCCGCCGATGAACGCGAGATCGCGTCGCGCCGCATCGATGCGGACGCCGCCTTCGCGCGCCTTGTCGATGCCTGGGAGGCGCATCTTTCGCCGATGGCCGCCGCCTATCCGGAGACAGAGCCTCCGATCAGGGTCAAGGAAGCATTGGACCGCCGGCTGTTCGCTGCAGAGCCGCGCGCCGGCCTCTGGTCGAGCCTTGGCTTCTGGCGCGGTCTTGCCGCCGCCGCCATTGCGGCGCTGGCAATCTATATTGCCTTGCCTTACGTCAATCCACCGGTCGTCGAGCCGCAAACCCGGCTTGTCGCCTCGTTGGCAGCCGAAGGCAGCGATGTCAAATATCTCGTCGTCTACGACGCCGTCCGTCACGATGTCGGCCTTTCCCACGTCTCCGGCGAGCGGGCCGCCGGCAAGGACTTCGAGCTGTGGATGATCGAAGGCAAGAACGCGCCGGTGTCGATGGGCGTCATCCCGGCCGGTGCGACCGCGCATCTGGCCATCCCGCCCGCCGTCCGGGAGAAATTGGCGCAAGGCGCCGTGCTTGCGGTCAGCGTCGAGCCTGCCGGCGGTTCGCCGACCGGCCAGCCGACTGGACCGGTGGTCGCAGCGGGCGATCTGAAGAGCATCTGACCGATTCTTGCTTCGGAAGAAGACCTGAAATCTATCTCTCACGAACCAAAATCATGCAAAGCTTGTCGGCGGTGGTGACCGATTAGCACATGGAAAATTGAAGCGACACAATATTTCTTACGTGAGGACGAAACTCCGGCATTTCTGTTGCGTATCTTCTTGCGTTCCCGAACGAGGGGAACGATAACCCAAGGAGATTGAAATCATGCCTAAATTCGCCACCCTTTTGCTTGCCGGCAAGGTTGCGATTTCTGCGATCGCCACCATTGCCTATGCCCAAAATCCGATGGTCGGCGGCGCCGCCATGTATGCCCAGAAAAACATCGTCGAAAATGCTGTCAACTCGAAGGACCACACGACGCTGGTCGCTGCCGTCAAGGCAGGCGGCCTGGTCGATACGCTGCAAAGCGCTGGCCCCTTCACCGTGTTCGCGCCGACCAACGAGGCCTTTGCGGCACTTCCAGCCGGCACGGTGGAGACGCTGCTCAAGCCTGAAAACAAGGACAAGCTCGTCAAGATCCTGACTTGCCATGTCATCGGCGCCAAGGCGATGGCCGCCGACGTCGCCAAGATGGTCAAGGATGACGGTGGCACCCACAAGGTCAAGACGGTCGGTGGTTGCGAACTGTCGCTCAAGACCGACGGCGGCAAGGTCACCGTGACCGACGAGAACGGCAATGTCGCTAATGTGACGATCGCCGATGTCGAGCAGTCCAACGGCGTCATCCACGTCGTCGACAAGGTTCTCCTGCCGAAGATGTAACAAACGCACGCTGCCGGCGAAGATATCGCTAAGGGCCTCCCTGCGCACACTCCGCGCCGTTCACGCAAGTGGATAGGCGCGGAGTCCCGCTTTGAGGACAGCGATCGTCACCGGCTTTTGATTTCCGTCTGGCGGTCGAATTTGGCACAAGCAGTAACAGGAGGAATGGGCATGAACCGTCGCGAGCTTCTTTTGAGTGGTGCGGCAGCCATTGGCGTTGTCGCAGGCGCCACCGCGCTGCGCATGGGCGGAGCCCAGGATGCACGCGCGGCCGAGACTTTCGAGGTTACCAAGACCGAGGCCGAGTGGCGCGCCATCCTGTCCGACGCGGCCTTCAATGTGCTGCGCAAGGAGGGCACGGAATACCCGGGCACCAGTCCGCTGCTCAACGAGCACCGCAAAGGCATCTTCGCTTGCGCCGGCTGCGACCTGCCGGTCTATTCGTCAGAGACCAAGTTCGATTCCGGCACCGGCTGGCCGAGCTTCTGGCAGGAAATCCCCAACGCGATCGGCAAGACCGTGGACAGGTCGTTGGGCATGACCCGCACCGAGGTCCATTGTCGCCGCTGCGGTGGCCATCTCGGCCACGTCTTCGACGACGGTCCGCCGCCGACCGGGTTGCGGCATTGCATCAACGGTGTCGCCTTGACCTTCAAGCCGGCGACGGCGTGAGGATGGCTGCGCCCCTGACTTTGTCGGAGAGCGCTAGAGCATCGGACCCAAAAGTGCGAAGCGGTTTTGGGAAAATCCGATGCTCAAACAAAAAGTTGGAGCGGTGGAGTGTCCGCCGCTCCAAGACTTCGTAATGGTTGATTTTGCGCATGACCCCGAAATCGCTTTTCGGGGTCATGCGCGAGGGCGCCAGGCGGGGGATCCAGCGCGCCTCAATGGCCTCCGCCACCGCCGCCCTGAGCGGCTGGCTTGCGGATCACCAGGGTGAAGAGCCCAAGCGTCGCGAACAAAACCGTCAGCATGAAGAATACGTCCATGAACGACAGCAGCGACGCCTGCTGCTGGACCATGCCTGACAGTTTGGAGATGGCCGCCTTGGAGGCGTCGAGCCCGGCGGTCTGCTCGAAGTTGAGCGTCATGTTCTGCAGCTTCTGCTGCGCAGCGGCACTTCCCCATTGCACGTGCTCGGAGAGCCTGGCGTAATGGAAGGCATTGCGGTCGATCAGCACGGTGTTGATGACTGCCAGGCCGACGGCGCCGCCGAGATTGCGGGTCAGGTTGAACAGGCCAGACGCATTCTTCAGCCGCTCCGGCGGCAGGGTTCCGAGCGCAATGTTGTTGATCGGCACCATGCACAGCATCATCGAGCAACCGCGCAGGATCTGCGGGATCAGCAGTTCATAGAAATCCCAGTCGGCGGTGAGATGCGTCATCCACCAGGTCCCCGTGGCGAAGCCGAAGAAGCCGATCATCATCATGATGCGCGGGTCCATCTTGTTCGACAGGATGCCGGAGATCGGCGCGGTGAAGAACATGGCCAGGCCGCTGACGAACAGCGCCTCGCCGATCATCATCGAATCGTAGCCGCGGATGCGCCCCAGGAACACCGGATAAAGATAGGTCAGACCGTAGAGGCCGATGCCGACGACGAAGGAGAACAGCGAGCCGAAGGCGAAATTGATATTGCTGAAAGCCCTCAGATCGACAATCGGCTCCTCGGCGGTGAACACGCGCCAGAAGAACAGCACCGCGCCGAAGGTCATGATGACGGCGCAGACGAACACCGCCTGATCCTGCAGCCAGTCGTTATTGGGACCTTCCTCCAGCACATATTCCATGCAGCCCAGGAAGGCGGCCATACCGGCAAGCCCCCACCAGTCGAACTTGCTGAACAGCTTGAGATTGGGTTTGTCGAAGTCGATCAGCGACCAGGCGGCCGTCGTCACCAGAATGCCGGGCACGACGTTGACCAGGAACAGCCAGTGCCAGGACATGGCATGGCTGATATAGCCGCCGACTGTCGGGCCGATGGTTGGCGCCAGCGTCGCCACCAGGCCGATCATCGGCGAGACGATGGCGCGACGCGACGGTGGGAAGATGGTGAAGGCGGCTGCAAAGACGCTCGGGATCATGCCGCCGCCGATGAAGCCCTGCACGGCGCGGTAGACGATCATCTGGTCGATATTGGTTGCGGTCGCCGCCAGCGCGCTGGCCGCGGTGAACCCTGCCGCCGAGATCGTGAACAGCACGCGCGTCGACAGCATCCGGCTGAGGAAGCCCGACAGCGGGATCATCACCACCTCGGCAATCAGATAGGCCGTCTGCACCCACGGAATCTCGTCCGAACTGGCGCTCAGGCCCGCCTGGATCTCAGCCAGCGAGGCCGAGACGATCTGGATGTCCAGGATCGCCATGAACATGCCGAACACCATTGCCAGGAAGGCGATGACGCGGCGTGTCGAGATGTGGTCGACCGGCACCGGCATGGCTGGCGCCGGCGCCGATCCTGCAGTTAGGGTTGCGGTCGCCATGACCTTTGCTCCCGGTTCCGCTTTACTTCGATGCCGAAGGCGCCGTGCGGCTGTCGACGGCGACGACGACGCTCAGGCCAGCTCGCAGCTTGCCCGTCTTCAGCACATCCGCTGGCACGTCGATGCGAACCGGAACGCGCTGCACCACCTTGGTGAAATTGCCTGTGGCGTTCTCCGGCGGCAGCAGCGAGAACACTGCTCCTGAAGCCGGCGCCAGCGACGACACGGTACCCTCGATGTCCTGGCCGTCGATCGCGTCGACCGACACTCTGACCTTTTCACCAGGCACCAGCCGGGCAAGCTGCGTCTCCTTGAAATTGGCGACGATGTAGAGCTTGTCCATTGGCACGATGACGGCGAGCTTCTGTCCAGGGCTGATCAGGTCACCCTGCTCGACCGAGCGGTTGCCGACCACGCCGTCATAGGGTGCGCGCAGCACGGTGAAGGACAGGTCCCGCACCGCCTTGTCGTGGGCAAGCTGCAGCGAGGCCAGCGTGCTGGCCGATTCCCTACGCTGCGCCTGGAGCACGCCGATATTGGCCTGAGCCGCCGCGATCTGCGCGTCGGCGCCGGCAAGTGCGGCATTGGCTTGCTCGACCGCCGTCTGGGCATCGTCCAACTGGGCCTGGGTGCCGACGCGGGTCTTGAGCAGCTGGGCGGCCCGCGCTTGGACGCGCTTGGCATTATCGGCCGCGGCCTGGTCGGCGGTCTTCTGCGCCTGCGCCTGCTTGAGCGAGGCGCGCGCCGCCTCAGTCTGGGCATCGATGCGGTCGAGCGTCTTGCTCAACGTGGCGATCTGCGCCTCGGCCTGGGCAACGGCTATCTTGTAGTCGCCGTCATCGACGATCAGCAGCGGGTCGCCGGCCTTCACTTGCTGGTTCTCGGTCACTTTGACCTGATCGACATAGCCCGAGATTTTTGGCGAGATGAACGCCGTGTCGGCCTGGACATAGGCGTCGTCGGTCGTGATCATAAAGCGCCCGTCGGTCCAGTAATCATAGCCATACCAGGCGCCGGCGCCCAGCAGGGCCAGGCCGATGATGGGCAACAACATCGAGCGCATCGAGCGCTTCTTTTTGGCGGGAGCCAGCGGGGTGACGTCGGCGGGTTTGACAGGGGCTTCCGGCGCTTCGATCGCAGGCTGGACCTTGGCACTGGGGAAAGGGCGGACTTCGGCACTGGTGGGCGCGTTCGAGGACATGATATCTCTCTAAATTAACTGGCGCTGAATTTTGTCAGACTGAACCGTTCGGTTCGATCTCGACATTGACTTAGCGCTTAAAGAGGACCATATCAAGAGCAATCGAACCGGATGGTTCGAATTATTTTACGAGGTGTGACATTATGGCCGAAGCCCCCAAGGCCGCTCCTTTGCCTGATTCAGACCCATTGCCCAGCACTGGCAAGGACCAGTGCGATCTGCTGGACAGTCTGCCCCCCGGGCCGGCCGGCCCCGGGGGCCAGCCCCGCCACCGGCCGCCCCAAAAACGCCGGGGGCGGCCGGTCTTAAAAGGCCACGGGGTAGCAGCCCCGGCCAAGTAACCCAAAAACCCCCCGCGCCCGGGGTGC
>NZ_JAMYNW010000013.1:0-177500 GCF_040319365.1 Mesorhizobium sp. M0923
ACCGATCGTGGTAACCTCAGGCACGGACGCCTCCCTTCGAATGGTTGCAACACTCCATTCTGGCACAGCGATGCCGTCGGGGGGCGTCCACCCCATCAGCTTTGCGCCCCGATTTCGGCCGTTCGACTATATCGTTCGAACTGCCGAAAGCTGTCGGGGCTCCGGCCCTCTCAAACCCTCCGCCGCCGTTGTCGCGCATGTGCCGCATGCCACCTGCCGTGCTTTCAGCGAGCCGACCTTACCTCCAGTCTGGAACCTAGCAGTCGCCCAACTGGTTCAACCTTCCGCCACGGCCGGGCAGGGGAGGGCGTGCAAAACGGTAGGCGCGACCTAAGAAACGGTCGCGGTTCGAGTCGGGAGAGCGCTACCGCCTTTCCCCACACCAAGAAAATCTCCGATATCTCCTCCGTTGTTGCGCGTGAAGCGACCTGTCTTGGTGTTGCTCAGGCCTATGGCGAACGGCAAAGGAAGGCCGGCCGATCCGCGAGGAATATCTGATAGTCGATGGCGGCAAGCGCGCCGGCGCCGGTGCGCATTCCCCTAGCGCCGGCGACGCCATCGATAACAGATATTTAGGGGTGCGGCTGGGCAGGCCCTGCCTGTTTGAGAAAGACGAGCTTCCCGTCCAGTTGCGAGACGACGATAGCGCCTTTGTCGAAGGGGAGCACGTCGACCGGCCGGGTCAGTCCATCGAGAAGCACCTGCCTCTTTCCTGAGACAAGGTCTAACCCGAGAAGCCTGCCGCTGCCAGAAGCCCAGCCATCCGACTGATCGAAAGTGCCATGTTCGAGGACCAGCATCTCGCCCTCTGCATCGAAGGCGACATCGACCGGAGCATTCATGCCGATGGCCTCGATGCGGACGCTGCCTGTTTGGCCGGCCTGCTTCAGCGAGACGATACGGCCGCTGCCGGCGACGAAGGGAAATCCGCCGAACAGGGAGACGTAAAGCCGGCTGCCGTGCACGGCAAGGCCGGTCGGAACCGCGTCGAACTCGTATTTCTGACCGTCGCCGAACTCGGTCGGCGAGAGGGCGGTTAGGGCCTGGCCGCTGGTGCTCAGCCGAGCAAAGGCAAAGAGCTGCGTGCGGCCGCTCCCGTCGGCCAGAAGGCGTTCGACGGAGTTCCGCGCGGCGTCGACGACATAGAGCGTGTCGCCTGACAACGCGAAGTCGTACGGGTTCCAGAAGTCGTTGCTGACGACCCGCGTGACGGCGCCCTGGTCGACCTCGAGCATCGCGTGGTCGTTGGAGTCCTCGTCATGGTCCGCCGGCGTCCAGCCCTGGGCGACGAGATAGCCGCTGCCATGGCGCTCGACCCGATAGGGCCCGGTCGGTTCGCCCATGACGTCGGTGCCATGCGGCAGGACCGGACCGAAAGCGGTGAAACGGCCGTTCGGGGTGCGCCTGTAGAGGCGGCCGTCGGCTAGGTCGGTCACCAGAAGCGCATCGCCGTCGCGAGCAAGTCCGGCAAAGATCGCTCCCGGTCTTCGCACGATTTCGACTTCGTATCCCGACGCTGCCTTCGGCTCCGCCGACCCTTGCGTTGCGATCGCCATAAGCAAAAGGGCAATCAATCCGGTGAGCGTACGCATCGAAAGCCTCCGTTGGCGGCGAAGCGAAAATCAGGGTCATAGGCAAGCCGGCGGGTCGTGCTCAGGCGGGTGGGGTCGCTGTTCCACGCGCCACCACGAAGCACCCGATATTTTCCGGCGATTTCGGGCAGCGCTTCGCCGCCGTAGGGTGCATAGAAGTCGCGGGTCCATTCCCACACGTTGCCGACGAGGTTGAGCAGGCCCTCCCTGCCCGCCCCTAGTGGAAACGACCGGGCGGGTGCCGTCATGTCATGACCGTCGCTGGCGTCCTCGTCGCAGCAGGCGCCGCGTCCAAAATTGGCGCGTGTCGCGTCGACCGGCGCATCACCCCAGGGAAAGTGTGCTCCCTGCGGCCCGCGCGCGGCGCGTTCGTATTCCTGCTCGGACGGCAACTTCAGGCCATAATGGGCGCAGAACGCCTCTGCATCGGTAAAGCTGACGCCGACGACCGGGTGGTCAGGCAGACCGAGGGCCGGATGCCGGTCGTAGAAAGCGGCGCGATGTCCCGTCGCCGCGACGAAGCGGCGGTATTGCGCGTTGGTGATCTCGGTCTGGTTCATGGCGAAGGCCTGGCCTTCGACGACATGTCGCGGCCGCTCGTTTTCATCGCCCGTGTCGTTGCCGAAGACGAACGGCCCCCCCGGAATTTCGACAAGCGGATTGTCCGCAATGACATCCTCGCCTGCCGCGGCGCCTCCGCTCCACAGAAGTGCCGCGACGGCGAGGAGCATCCTAGAAGTCAACACGGTCCTGGCTCTGGCGGTCAAACAGGAACACCCGTCCGGGCGCAAAGCCGACCTCCACCATCTGATCAAAGTCGCCCACAAAATTCTTGTCGGCGCGAACAGTGAGCAAGGCCGCTCCGGCGCGCAGGGTGACCAGCGTGCTTTCGCCGGTCAGTTCGACCGAATAGATCGGGGCCACGATATTGGTCTTTTCGCTTCCGGCAGGAAGGACGTGGATGTCCTCCGGGCGGACGCCCAGTACAGCGCTCGCAACGTTCGCGCCCCCGAGGCCGTCGAGCCTGACGCCGCCGAGGCTCGTGAAGACCCCGTCCTTGACCTCACCGTCGATCAGGTTCATCGGCGGCGAACCGATGAAGCCCGCGACGAAAAGGGTGCGCGGGTCGTTGTAGATTTTCTTCGGCGTGCCGAGCTGCTCGATCACGCCCTTGTTCATCACCGCCACCCGGTGAGCGAGGGTCATCGCCTCGATCTGGTCGTGGGTGACGTAGATCGTCGTCACCTGTAGCTCGTGCTGGAGGTGCTTGAGTTCGGCCCGCATCTGGACCCGCAGCTTGGCGTCGAGATTGGACAGCGGTTCGTCCATCAAGAAGACCTTTGGTGTGCGGATGATGGCGCGGGCCAGCGCGACGCGCTGGCGCTGCCCGCCGGAGAGTTGCTTCGGCAGCCGGTCGAGCAGGCCGTCGAGCTCGACGCGGCGTGCCACCTCCATGACCATCTGGCGCATCTTGTCCTGCGCCACCTTGCGGATCTTCAAGGGGTAGCCGATGTTATCGGCGACGCTGAGGTGGGGGTAGAGCGCGTAGGACTGGAAGACCATCGCGACGTCGCGATATTTCGGCAGCACGTCGTTGACCCGGTCGCTGCCGATGAAGATCTCTCCAGCCGTAACCTCCTCGAGGCCGGCTACCATGCGCATGGTCGTGGTCTTGCCGCAGCCCGAAGGCCCGAGTAGGACGAGAAACTCCTTGTCGCGCACCTCAAGATTGAGGTCGCTGACCGCGGTGAAGGTGCCGAACTTCTTGACCACGTTCTGGAACACGACCGAGGCCATGGCTCACCCCTTGACCGCGCCGAACGAGATGCCGCGAACCAGGTGTTTCTGGACGACGAAGGCGAAGATCATGATCGGGATGCAGGCGGTGAAGCCGGCGGCGCTGATTTCGCCCCAATAGGTGTTGTACTGCGTGACGCGCCCGGCAATGCCGATCGGTAGTGTCTGCGATCGTTCGGTCAGGGTCAGGATAAGGGCGAGCAGAAATTCGTTCCACGAAATGATCAGGCAAAAGATGGCTGTGGCCGCCAGCCCAGGACGGGCGAGCGGCAAAGCGACATGCAGGAATGCGCCCCATCGCGTGTCGCCGTCGACCATCGCCGCCTCCTCGAGCTCGACCGGCAGGTCCTGGAAGTAGCTCTTCATCATCCAGGTAGAGAAAGGCAGGTTGAACGCCGTATAGGCGATGATCACCGCAGGCTTCGTGTTCAGCATGCCGAGATGGTTGAAGGCGATGTAGAGCGGGATGATCGTCACGATGGGTGGCATCATGCGCGTCGACAGGATCCAGAACGAGATCTGGTAGCGCCATCTGCCCGGATACTGGAAACGGGCGAGCGCATAGCCGGCCAGGGAGCCAAAGACGACCGAGACAAGCGTCGTCGAGACCGCGATGATCAGGCTGTTCAATGCATAGATTAGGAAAGGCCGCTCGACGAAGGCGGCGTGGTAATGCTTCGACGTCGGATTGGCGGGGACCCATTGCGGCGGTATCGAGAAGATGTCGATGTCGTATTTGAACGAGTTGGCCGCGATCCAGTAGACTGGGAAGAGGGTGACCACGAGCGCTACGGCGATCACCACATAGGCGGCGATGCGCTGGATTCCGATACGCTTTCGGCGGTGCGCCATAGGTCCTCTAGTCGGCAAGCCGCATGCGCTTGATGAACCAGGTGCTGAACGCGACGGTCGTGAACAGCACGAAAAGCGAGATGGCGGCCGCATAGCTGGGGTCGGCGAAGCGGTACGCCACTTGGTAAATATAGAGACTGAGCGTCTTTGTCCGGTCGGCAGGGCCGCCGCCGGTCAAGATGAAGACGAGGTCAAAGAGCCGCAGCGCGTCCATGATGCGTAACAGCAGCGCGATGGCGATGACCGGCTTCAGGAACGGCAGCGTCAGATCCCAGAACTGCCGCCAGGCGGAGGCGCCGTCAATCGCCGCCGCCTCGTAGGGCTCGTCCGGCAGGCTGGCGAGCCCGGCAAGCATCAGCAGGAACATGAACGGCGTCCATTGCCAAACGTCGGCGACGATCACGGACAACATAGCCAGTCGGACGTCGCCGGCCCAAGCTTGGAGGGGCAGGCCGAGCCGGAACATGATCTCGTTGAGCACGCCGAATTGCGGCTCGTAGATGAGCTTCCAGGTGATCGCGACCGCAACCGGCGGCAGCATCATCGGCAGCATCAGGATCGTTTTCAGGAAATTCAAGCGCCGGATGTATCGGTCGAGCAGCAAGGCGAGGCCGAGGCCAAACAGGAACTCGGTGCCGACAGCGAAGACGGTGAACACCAGCGTGTTCCACAAGCCGACGTGAAACTGCTCGTCGGTGAGAAGCCGCAGAAAATTGTCAGCGCCGGCAAATTGCCAGGGCAGGTCCGGATTCGGGCTGATCCGCGTTGCCGCCGCAATGATCATGTAGATCGACGGAAATATCGTGAGCGCCAGGAGCACGAGCATAGCTGGCGCAAGCATCAATACCCGCAGGTGGCGCTCAAACCACCGCTCGAACGAATTTCCGAACTTCGCACCGATAGAGACGGTCATCGGAAGTTCTATCCGTCATATCAGTCAATCATAGCATGGCGAACCCGAGATCCAAACCGGCGCGTACTCGCTCGTGCTTGCCCCGAGAGCTGATCCGGCAAAATGGAGCAGCATCACCGGATACCACCATATGCGGCCAACTACTTGATGCCGGTTATCTCTTCGACCGCAGCCTGGGATCTCTTCAGCGCCTCCTCCGACGTTTCGGTGCCAGCTACGGCTTTGGAAAGCTCGATCCCGAACGCGTTCTCGATCTCGGGCCATTTCGGATGACGCGGACGCGGCGTCGAGGCTTCGATCGCTTGCATGAGCACTGGATAATGCCGGAATTTTTCCTGGCCGGTCAGGCTGGGATCAGCGAAGATCGACTTGCGCACCGGCGGGTTGCCGCGCTGGGCCGAGATTTTCATCTGTTCCGGTGAGGTCGCCCACAGCATGAAGTCGAAGCCCTCCTGCTTGTTCTTCGCAGCGGCCATGATGCCCATCGTCCAGTGGCCGATTTCCGAGCTGCCCGGTTTGGTGCCCGCCGGGATCGGCGAGTAAGAGATCTTGCCGACCATCTTCGACTGGCTGGGATCTTCGAAGGTCGCGACCCAGTTCGGCCAGTTGATCGACGAGGCTGCGGTGCCCGCTGCCAGGGCCTGCCCGACCTCGTTGGCGTTGTAACTCTCGACGCCCTTCGGCGAGACGTCGCGCAGGGCCATGAAGGTCTTCATCGCGGCCGCACCTTCGGGCGTGTCGATCGTCACTTTTGTCCGGTCAGCGTTGAACATGTCCGCGCCATAGGACCAGAAGATCGGCATGAAGTCGGCGACGACGGGGTTGCCCTGGCCGCCCCGGAAAACATAGCCGAAATAGCGGCCGCCGCCTTTTTCGGAGAGCGCCTTGGCTGCCTTCAGCACGTCGTCCCACGTCTTCGGTGCCTCAACGCCTGCTTCCTTGAACTTGGTGGCGTCATAGAAGAACATCTGCGCGTTTCCCACATAGGGCAGGCACACGTAGGGCCCCTTGTTGTAAGGATTGCGGCAGACTGCCAGGGATTTCGACAGGAAGTCGCTGTCCGGTCCTTCGAGCCCGGCCTTCTTGAAATAGGGCGTCAGATCTTCAAGATGCCCGTTTTCCGCGAAGAACGGAATCCACGGATCGTCCATCAGAACGATATCGAAGGCGCCCGATTTTGTCTGGCCGGCATTGGCCGCCTGTTCGAAGACGTTGCTGTAGGGAGCCTGGACGATCTCGACTTTGGTGCCCTTCAGCTTCGCATAGTCGGCGGCAGCGGCTCTCAGGCCGTCGCCCTCGCTTCCCGAGGGAACGAGCACTGTTATGTCGGCCCACGCGTGCGTCGCCATCAGCGACGACAGCGCCAAGACCACGGAGAAAAGAAATCTTCTGACCATCTTATTCCTCCCGTTTCCGCTCCGGCCTGTCGGGCGGCCGGTGCCAGAACCGCTCGCACGCGTTTTGACCGCTTACGAAGCGCGCGAGCGCTCCGTCGCAGACGGCAACGTTTGAAAGGGGTGCGAACGGCGCAGGGGGCCACTTGGACCGCCAAAGCATCAATACTGCGGGGCAACTCGTGGGTCATCACAACCCACATCTCCCGTAGGTGCACCGAGGTGCGCTAACTGCCATTTTAACATCTTGGCTGCTTCAGTTGAAGTGGATGCGGGCTCCACGGTGTGACAAATGCGCCCCGGTCGGGTCAGTACGAGATTGTCGGTCCCCGCGGTGGCGGCAGTGGCCAGGAGTGCACCGTTGTTCGCAACGAACCGCTTCCTGTCCGCGCCGAAGACGTATCGTTCGCACTGATGGCCGTGCTTGAGCGCTCCTCCCGCTGGGGCGCGTTGTGTTCGTGTCACTCTTCGGTGTCATCTCTTCCAGTACACCGAGCGCCGCCATCTATTGTACGCGCGTATCGTCCAGGGCGCCCACCATGTATTGCACAAGCTCCTGAGTATGCGTCTCCGCCGTCCGCTTCTCCGTCACTTTGTGCCCCCTGCGCATCACCATGAGGCGGTCTGAGACCGCGAAAACATCGGGCAGTGTGTGCGTGATCAGGATGACGGGGACCCCCTGGTCCCGCAGCTTCCTGATGAGCTCCAGGACTTTGTGCTGCTCGGGAACGCCCAGATTGTTGGTCGGCTCGTCCATGATCATCAACCGGGCGTCCCAATAGACGGCGCGAGCGATTGCGACGGCCTGACGTTGTCCGCCGGATAGGCTCTCGATCGGCTGCGTGAGGCTCGGGAATTGGATCGCGAGCGACTCCAGCGCCGCCCGGGACTCCCGAAGCATCATCTGCTCGTCGAGCGTCCGGATGAGGCCGGCGAGGTAGCGCTTCTTCGCTTCGCGCCCAAGGAAGATATTGGCGCTGACATCGAGATTGTTGGTGAGCGCCAAGTCCTGATAGATCGTCTCGATGCCCTGCCGGCGCGCATCCATCGGGCGGGCAAAACGGCTGAGCCGGCCCTCGAAGTAGATCTCGCCTTCGTCGGGCTGATAAACGCCTGAGACGCACTTGATAAGGGTCGACTTGCCGGCGCCGTTGTCGCCGAGCAGACCAACGACCTCGCCAGGGTAGACATCCCAGCTTACGTCGTTGACGGCCACAAGGCCGCCGAAGCGCTTAGTCAGCTTCCTGATCGAAAGGACAGGCTCCGTCACGTCGGCGGCCCTCGTGTCGCCCGGCCGATAATCAGGTCTCGCGACTGGTCGATCAGCACGGCGACGATCACGACAACGCCAACGACGATGAATTGCCAGAACGCCTCGACGTTCAGCATGACAAGACCGGTAGTTAGCACTGCGATGATCAAAGCGCCGATGACGGTGCCCATCACGCTTCCGGCGCCGCCGAATAGGCTGACGCCGCCAATGATGACGGCGGCGATCGAGGAGAGAAGCAACGCATCGCCGATCACCGCCGAGCCGGCAGTGAAGCGGAGTGTCGACAGGAAACCGGCGATACCGGCCGTTGCGGAGGAGAGGATGTAGAGCGAGATGATATGGCGGTCGACCGGGATGCCGGTGCGGATGGCTGCCTCGACATTGCCGCCGATGGCGTAGGTGTGCCGGCCGAACTGCGTCTTTCGCAAAACGAAGATCGCGATCGCGACAATGATGGCGGTGAGCACCACGGGATAAGGAAGGATGCGGTCCATGCGACGGAGCAGCTCGCCGCTTACCTCCGGCGCTGCGAGGAAATGGAGGCCGCCGGCCTCGCCGCGTATGAAATAGACGAGAGCGTCATTGCCATAGGCGCGAATTCCTGGAGGCAGGCCGATCACCGTCGTGTTCTCGGACATCAACAACGCGACGCCACGCACGATGAACGAGCTCCCCAGCGTCACGATGAAGGCCGGTACTTTCAGCTTGGCGATGATGACGCCATTGACGAAACCGACGACACCGGCGCCAGCCACCGCAGCGAGGAATCCGACGACGACCGAGGGAAAAAGCGGCAGTCCGGCATTGAAGACAGCGCGGATCGCCAGCGCCGACAGCACCGAGGCGAGACTCATGACCCAGCCGACGGAGAGGTCGATGCCGGCGGCGATGATGACGAAGGTCTGGCCGAGGCCGAGCAACAGTATCGGTGTGATGGCGACGAGGATGTTCTGCGAGTTGCGCACGGTGAGGAAATTGACGGCGCCAAAGCTGACGATCGGTACTGTCACGACGAAGAAGACGATCATCAGGGCGAGGAAAGCCCAGGCCCAGGACCGGCTCAGCGCCAGCACGAATCGCTTCGGCGGCGTTAGGGTTTGCGCTGCGGGGGCCATCTCCGCCACCACCTTCATTTCCACGCGGGCCACGAAACCTTGTCCTCATGAGCGGACGCGAGCTAATCCCGGGAGCGCCGCTCCCGGCAGGCCAGTCGCCCGCTATTTGGCCGGAACCTGATAGATGAAGCGGGCAATCGCCGGGTCTTTGACGTTATCCTTGTCGACGATGGCGAACCCGGTCTCGACACGACGCGGCAGGCTCGTGACGCCGGCAGCATCGGCCGCGGCGAACTGCACAGCCATGTAACCATGTCGAACGGTTTCTGTGCCAACACCAGCGAGACGACGCCGTTGTTCATCAGCTCGATTGCCAATTGCGTCGCGTCATAGGCGACAACTTGAACGTGGCCGCCCAATCCGGCGTTGACGACGGCCGTTCCGGCGCCTTGAGCGCTGAACACGTTGGTGCCGAACACCCCGGCGAGGTCGGGTTCGCGTTCGAGGACCGCCGCGGTCTGTTGCGTCGCCTTGTTCTGGTCATCGAGATTGTAGTCCGGCCCGAGGACCTTGATGTCCGGAAATTCCTTCTCCATCACCTCCTTGAAGCCCTGCTCGCGACCCTCGACCGAGCTGACGTTCGGGTTCGTGGAGTTGATGTAGACAATACCCTTTCCGCCGATTGCCTTGGCGAGGCCCCGGGCTGAAATGCGTCCGCCTTCGACGTTGTCAGAGCCGATATAGCTGATCGGGAAGGTCACGGGGCCGTTCACGTAGTCGCCGTCGCCGAGGAACGTATCAACGGTGATGACCTTGATACCGGCGTCGACCGCCGCCTTGAGTGGACCGATCATCTGGTCCTTATCGGTCGGCGCGGTCACGATGTAGTCGAGGTCGCCGCGCGCCACCATGGCGTCCAAAATCGGCGTCTGGGCCTCGACGCCCCACGTCTGCGGGATCTGCGTCACGACCTCGACGCCGAGGTCCTTCGCCGCAGCCTCAACGCCAGTCTGCATCACCTGATAGAAAGATCGACGACGCCAGGCAGAAAGCCGATCTTGATCTTGTCTTGTGCGGCAGCAGCCTGCGGAGCTGCCGCCAGAGCCAGCGCTGTGATCAGCGCAAGGCAAAGCTGTCTCTTGGACATTTTTCACCTCTCGAGTTGACTTTTGATGCTCAGCCGACGTCACAGATCGTCGCTGAGGCTTTGGCAATTTTAGCAGGTGCTGAATCGTTTGCAAACGACGACTGTCCGTTGACGGCGAAAGGCTGGGCCGCATCTACATGACGTTGGCTGCCCTGTTCATCGCGCAGGCGACCAACATCCACTTTCAATTGGTGGCCAGATCCTCCTGCTGCTTTTATGGCGCGCCAGCCTGACTTCAATCAGCCTAGCAGCCTCAACGGGCGGCGCACCGTCAACGACGCACAATGGCAGAATCGCGATCTGCTGCGATCGGCTCATCAATCGCCGGAATTCCGCAAGGAGTGGGGTCATTTTCGATCAGTTGACGGACGAGATCGACCCCAATCTGTACGAGGCAGCTCAGATAGTGGTCGGTAGGCGTGCCGCCCACATGACCTGAACCGCCGGGTCGAGACCGCCGACACAAGCTGACAAAGTCTAAGCCATGGCTGCTATGAACCATCGCGTCGTCATCGTGTTCGGTGGAACCGGGTTTCTCGGCCGCCGCGTTGTTCGGCATCTCCGCGATGGCGAGTTTTTTGTTCGGATTGCATCAAGACATCCGGAACGGGCCAAGAAGTTGTTTGGTTCTGATGATCCGCAATTTCAATCGGTCAAAGCCGATATCCACGATGAGCGGGCGATCGCCGATGCACTTGCCGGTGCTTTCGGTGTTGTAAATGCGGTCAGTCTCTATGTCGAACGGGGACAGGAGACCTTTCACTCCGTGCATGTCGAGTCGGCCCGGCAGGTTGCAGCTCAAGCACACCGAGCTGGCGTCGAACGGCTCGCTCACGTTTCAGGAATCGGCTCCGATGCTGCCTCGCCGTCGCCCTACATCCGCAAGCGTGGCGAAGGCGAACTGGTGGTGCGTGCCGCGTTTGCTGACGCCACTATCATCCGCCCGGCGGTGATGTTCGGACCGGATGACGCGCTTCTCACCATTATCCTCAAACTTCTCCGCCGGCTTCCAATCTATCCGATGTTCGGTCGCGGCCTGACGAGATTGCAGCCGGCCTATGTGGGCGATGTGGCAGAGGCGACCGCAAGAGCGCTGCAGGGAACGGAAACGCATGCGATCACGTATGAGTGCGGCGGTCCTCGCATCTACTCTTACGAGGAATTTCTCAAAGCCGTTGCACACCAAGCCGGCCTTAGACCCATACTGGTCCCAGTGCCATTTGCCGCTTGGCACGCGTTCGCATGGGCCGCGGAAATGCTTGCGAGTCCGCCCGTCACTCGTAATCAGGTGGAACTGATGCAGGTTGACAATGTGTCATCGCCGCAGATGCCCGGATTTGAAGGACTTGGCATTTCGCCGCACTCGGTCGAGGAAATGCTCCAGGAGATATTGTGGGATCACTGATTAAAGAGCCTCTTCGGCTAGATGTTTGATCCCAGGCTTTGATGGTTCATCATTGTCGTCCGAATCAAAGGATGCACTATGGGCCAGGTTCTGCATGGGAGCGCCACAACGACAGATGCGAGGGCGGACCGAGTGCGCTCCGATATTTGCCGCTGCTCCTTCTCCGCCAGAGCTGCGTACGGGTGCAGTATAAGTTCGTCCTGCACACGCGGCATTTCAAGGATGCAGCCGACAGTTGCGGTTGGTTCCGCAATCGTCGGAGCCGAAGCCCGACGGGTATCGACTATCCGCCGGGCGAGCCACCCTTTCAGTGGTGATGGGCGGAAACGCTCTTGATGTATTCGGACACCAGTTCCATCGGCGCCGACTGACCGAGGTCGCCCACGCCGAGGATGCCGACCATCCGCATATTCTCGTTGATCACCGGTAACCTGCGGATTTTTAGTTTCCTCTATGTGCTGCATGGCCTTGGCCAGATCTTCGTCTTCGCGGCAGCGGTGAATGCCGGCGGTCATGACATCGCGCGCCGTCGCGCTACGGCTGTCTAAACCATCCTCCGCCAGTGCTTTGCAGACGATGTCGCGGTCGGTCACCATTCCGATCAACCGGTCGTCTCTCCGATAGGAATCGAGCCAATATCCTGGGCTCGCATCATCTTCGCTAGTTCGGCGACAGGGGTTTCGGGGCTGACCCAGTCGACACCCTTGTGCATTGCGTCTTTGACTTTCATAGCGGACTCCCTTGCTGGTTGCCCCGCCGCTGTGTTGACGTTTGCTGACAAGGCCGCTGATTCCGGCGTTCTCCTGGGATTATCTGGTGCGATCATCATTCGTCATTCGTTATTTTCCTCCAGGCGCGGTCGAGTGAGCGTTCGGCGCACGACGGCCGAGCCAAACGAGTTGTTGTTGGCCCTAAACCATCACTACGACGAGTGGCTTGGTGAGGTTGGCCTGCCGTCGCCTTGTGCCGACCAAGCCGCATCGCTGATCTCTGGCGCTGCTCCCTCTCCTGCGGATCACCCGTCGATGTCGCCGCAACGCTTCCCCCAACGAAAAACCCCGCAGGAGCGGGCTTCTAGTATTTTTCGGCGCGGGCTTACGGCTCCACTGAAAACAGTGGCGGAGCAGTTAGGCGACAGGGCCAGCGTCTGCCGCTACGGCGAGTCAGGATGTCGTTGCATCATCGCCGTTCCGAGCCGCGTCGAACGCGACCGGTCGATTGATGACGTTGCTGACGGCAGAACCAGCGAGTGTGCGCGTCACGGAAGCCGGAAAGCAGCGTCGTTCAATTACGGAATTCGGATGGAATTATATCGACTCCGACTATCCTTGCACACCCTGCAAAGCTGCGCCGATGGCGCTTGCAAGGACGACAGGAAAACACCACCTATAAACTGATAGCGAACAAGCTGGAAACGTCGGTTCAAGTCCGACGGCCCCGGCCAAATCGGGGTTTCGTCTAGGGTAGGACACCACACTTGGTAAACGCCGCTCCCTTCCGGTCGAGCGGCGTTTTCGTATTTTCTGTAGAAAGGCAACAAACGGCCCGCATTGTGGAAAGGCTAGCCTTGTAGCGCTGGCTGGTGAGCGTTGCGAACTGGCTTGGCAATACCGTCTGAGCGGCAAACGATGCGAGATTCCTCTGCTTGATAAGCGCTGGCTAACAGGTTGTTTGCAATCTTTGGGGGGATACAGAAGTCTGCGAAGTCGGAGCCTGTCAGTGATCATGATGCACGGTGCCGAACCTCGGCAATTCTGAAGTGTCCGCATCAAGCATTTGTTGTCAGCAAACCGTGCGCGCGGTCTGAAATAAAGGAACTCGAACGCTGCACCAGTGCCGCCCGCAGCACTTGAAACCATGCCCGGGTCTTCCATGTAATACGCAATAGCGCACAACTTTCCGAATGAGGAAGCGCCGGCAGATGAGTCTGCTCCCCACCAGCAATTCAATAGAGCATCGCCGTGCCGACCATCGTTGGCCGGCAGCGTTAACAACAGAGCGTTTTCCTCTTCGTTGTCAGACGAAGGGAGATACACAATGGCAAAGGTCGTTTGCGTCCTCTATGACGATCCGGTCGACGGCTATCCGACAAAATATGCGCGGGACGGCTTGCCGAAGCTCGACCGCTATCCCGGCGGCCAGACACTTCCCACGCCGAAGACCATCAACTTTGAACCAGGGGTCTTGCTCGGTAGCGTGTCGGGCGAACTCGGCCTGAGGAAATTTCTCGAAGGCGCGGACCATAGCCTGGTAGTAACCTCGGACAAAGACGGTCCCCACAGCATTTTTGAACGCGAACTCGTTGACGCCGAAATCGTGATCTCGCAGCCGTTCTGGCCGGCATATCTGACCGAAGAACGAATAGCCAAGGCAAGCAGACTGAAGCTTGCGATCACCGCCGGCATCGGATCCGATCATGTCGATCTTCAAGCCGCCATGGACCGTGGCATCACGGTCGCCGAGGTGACCTACTGCAATTCGATCAGCGTGTCCGAGCATGTGGTCATGATGATCCTGGGGCTCGTGCGCAACTACATCCCGTCCTACCAGTGGGTCGTGAAAGGCGGCTGGAATATCGCCGACTGCGTCGCACGCTCCTACGATATCGAGGGAATGCAGATCGGAACCATTGGCGCCGGCCGGATTGGCAGCGCAGTATTGCGCCGGCTGAAGCCGTTCGACGTCAAGTTGCACTACACCGATCGCCACCGACTGCCTGAGGCGGTCGAGAAAGAACTCGGCGTCACCTTCCACCAGGATTCCGCATCCATGGTCGGCGTCTGCGACGTGGTCACGATCAATGCACCTCTGCATCCGGAGACGGAGAACCTCTTCGACGAGACGATGATCGCTAGGATGAAACGCGGCGCCTATCTGGTGAACACGGCGCGCGGCAAGATCTGCAATCGTGACGCCATCGCCCGCGCGCTGGAGAGTGGCCAACTCGCTGGCTATGCCGGCGACGTCTGGTTCCCGCAGCCGGCTCCCAAGGATCATCCGTGGCGATCGATGCCACATCACGGCATGACGCCGCACATTTCAGGATCGTCGCTCTCCGCCCAGGCGCGCTACGCCGCGGGTACCCGCGAAATTCTCGAATGCTGGTTCGAAGGCCGGCCGATCCGTGAGGAATATCTGATCGTCGATGGCGGCAAGCTCGCCGGCGCTGGCGCGCATTCCTACAGCGCGGGAGACGCCACCCGCGGGTCGGAAGAGGCGGCACGCTTCAAGGCTAGGAGTGATCCGCGCTAGATCGATTTCCGCTGAGCTCGACTCGGACGGGAAGAAGACAAGGGCGACGCAGGGACCGCAACGCCATGCTCTCGCCGCAACTGCTGGAACTGGTGCGTCTGTGGTGGCGCGAAGGCAAGCGGCGCGGGGTGATGCTCCCGCACGGCTGGCTGTTCCCAGGGCGCGGTTGCACGGCGCCGATCTCGTCGCGTCAACTGCATCGCGCGGTCCAGGAAGCAGCTGAAGTCGCCGGCATCCGCAAGCGCGTCAGCCCGCACACGCTGCGTCACAGCTTCGCCACCCACCTGCTCGAGCAGGATGTCGACATCCGCGTCATCCAGGTCCTGCTCGGGCACAGCAAGCTCGATACCACCGCGCTCTACACCAAGGTCTCGACCCGGACGATCCACGCGATCGCAGGGCCGCTCGACCGGCTGATGGCGCTGATGGAAGGCAAGACGCCTCCCGGCTGAACCGGTGCGCGCAGACCTGGAGGTCGCCGATATCTTCCGTGCTGCCGGCCCCGGATACCGGGTCGCCCACGCCGGGCATCTGAGCCTGCAGCAGCTCAAGGTCATGTCGGCGATCGAACACTGCCGCACCGCTGCATTGGGTGGTCATGTCGAAGCCTGCGCGGACTGCGGTCAATGGCGGATCGCTTATAACAGCTGCCGCAACCGGCACTGTCCCAGGTGCCAGGGCGCCGCCGCGCGTACATGGCTCGCCGAGCGCGAAGCCGACCTGCTGCCAGTCGGTTACTTCCACGTCGTGTTCACGCTGCCCGCCGAGGTCGCCGTCATCGCCTTCCACAACAAGGCGCTGGTCTATGACCTGCTGTTCAAGGCGGCATCGGAGACGATGCTGACGATCGCGGCGGATCCCAAGCACCTCGGCGCGCGCATCGGCATCACTGCCGTGATCCACACATGGGGCTCGGCAATGACACACCATCCTCATGTCCACATGATCGTGCCGGGCGGCGGCATCGCGCCGGACGGGTCACGCTGGATATCGTCGCGGCCAGCCTTCCTTCTCCCAGTCAAAGTACTGGGCAAGCTGTTCCGCCGTCTGTTCCTGACTCGGCTGGTCGCGCTGCACGACGCCGGTCGGCTCGCCCTCTTCGGATCGGCGGCTCACCTGGCCGACCGTCGGGCTTTCCTGCGTCATCTGAAGCCTGTTCGCAGCAAGCGCTGGGTGGTCTATGCCAAGCCGCCCTTCGCTGGGCCGGAAGCGGTGCTCGCCTACCTGTCGCGCTACACTCACCGGGTCGCCATCTCGAACCGCCGCCTGATCACCTTCGATGAGGCTGGAGTCACCTTCCGCTACAAGGACTATCGCCGCGATGGTGTCGAGCGCCAGCGCGCCATGACGCTTGCCGCCGACGAGTTCATCCGCCGCTTCCTGCTCCATGTCCTGCCGCGTGGGTTCCACCGCATCCGTCACTATGGACTGCTCGCCGGCTCCGCCCGCAAGGCCAGCCTCGCACTCGCGCGCAAACTGCTGGGCGTCGCTCCGCCGCCCGAAAACGACACTCCAGAAGAACCGGCTGACGTCCGCCCGCCTTGCCCTTGCTGCGGCGGGCGCATGGTGGTCATCGAGAGGTTCGAACGGTGGTGCCAGCCTCGTGCGCCGCCAACCTCACGAGCGCCGAACCGGGAGAACACCTCATGACCCGGCATGACCAAGTTGCTCGTACGACCGCGCCACGCCGGCGACGGTCAACGGGATGTTATGTGCACATTGCCGTCGAGCCGGTCGTCACGCACACCAATCCCGTCGGAATCAACGCTCCAGGCTCTGCGACCGGGCCCGGAAGCCGCTTCCACGACATGCCCACCGCATCCTATGCGGAAGTTCGCCCCAGGCGCTGGCACGCTCCGAAACACAAATCTCCATAGGCCGTCGTCTGCGGCCCGCGGGTTCCTGCATGAGAGACTTTCGTACGCCTGACGGCACCCGAAACCCTTCAGCATGTCGGTCATTCAGCCAGCCACTCCTGTCCTCCCGAAGCCGACATTAATAGTGCCCACACCACCGTCGAAATTGCGCCGAGAGGGGACGACACCATTAGGAGAAGTGGCATTGAGGCTCTACCTCAGTGTCGCCAGCAGGTGTTCGGCAGCCCCGACATCCGCCGTATTCAGGCTCTCCACAAAATACGCCGCAACCGACTGCAAGAGCTCGCGAGCGCTGTTGATCTCCCCGCGCCCGGCCATCAGCGTCGCCATGTCGATTGCGGTTCGCAACTCCCATGCCCGTGCGCGCTGACTTCGGCTCAACTCCAGTGCCTGCATGAGGTAGGCGGCAGCTTCATCACGGTTGCGCTCCGACTGGAGAAGGAGGCTTCCCTTCATCCGTAGCAACTCCGGGAGGTACAACTGGTCGCCGTTCTTTTCGACTTGACCAAGCGACTCGTCGATCAACGCAATGGCTTCATCAACCTGACCGATCGCGGACAGTCCCCTAACTAGCGAGAGGTTGAGCGGCGTCGTGAGCAATTCATAAGGCGCCGCGTGGAGCTTCCGAAGAGATGTCTGCAGGCCCTCGACGCCGCTTTTTGCATCGCCCTGACGGATCGCGACTTCGCTTTTGAAGCCCCGACCGACCAGCAGGTAAGGAGTCATGGAATGGGATTCCGCGCGGGCGATGAGCATATCTATGTACGCCTCGGCGCTCTTCAGGTCACCGGTCCACAGGAAGACCGATATCGCCCAGATCAACGCGATCGCCAACGTTAGAGAATGATCCATGGCGGCAGCCTCTTCGACGGCCTGTCGGGCGTGTGCCATGGCTTGGTCCGGATGGCCTTGTAGCCAAAGGTTCCTCGCCAGGATGGCCCTGGCCAGGATTTTGCCTTCGAAGCCCAGATAGATCGTCGTGGTCCGCTGGGAGCGCGGCCCACGGTCGAGCGCCGCCTCCAGCTCTGCGCGGGCCTCCGCGAGGTCGCCTCGCAGGTGGAGCGAGATGCCCAGGATCGAGTGTGCCAGCGCGTTGACGACCGAGTCGTCCAAGGTCGCGGCTGTGGCTGAACAACGCCTTGCAAACTCAAGGGCGGTTGCGAAATTGCCCGTCCGCAGATGGAACATGTTGAGCGAACCCAACAGACGCACCCGGTCCAGCGGATCGCCGCGCTGCTCGGCGATCGCCAGGCTCCTCTCCAGAGCTACGCGCGCCCTGTCGCGTCCTCCCCGCATGAACATGAAGGACACGCCGAGGGCTGCCTGAAGATGCATCTCGTCAAGTCCGCCAAGGGCGGCATCGTCGAAAGCGAATATTGCTCTTTCAGACCAGCGATGACACTCCGGCAACAAGGACATTGCCAGGAAAACCGGCGCGACAGCGCTGGCGAGTCCGACGCCGATGTCGGCGTTTCCGCTGTCGCCGAAGCACCATTCCAGGGCAGCCCGGACATTGTTGATGGCGGCGAAGTGGGGCGCCCGCTCCTCACCGGTCGCCAGGCTTGGCCACTCGATCCCGGTCTGCTCCAGCCATCTCCGATAGTAGGCGGCGTGGCGCACTGCCAGATCGGCAGCCTCGGCGTCATCGATCCGGATGTCGAGAACGTAGGCGCGCGTCGTATCGAGGAGCCTGTAGCGCATCATTGCTCCAACCGGACGCGTCGCCACGATCGATTTGGCGACAAGACTGTCCATGGCGCCAAGGACGGTCGATCGGTCGAGGGTCGCGCTCGTCACGACCTCCAGGGCGGCATCGAGCGTGAAATGACCGACGAATACAGCGAGCCTGCGAAGCACCACGCGCTCAACGTCGGTCAGGAGCCCAAAGCTCCAGTCTAGTGTCGCCTGCAAGGTCTGCTGACGCGGCGGCGCTGTCCGTGAACCGAGCCACAGCAGTGTCAGGCGTTGATCGAGAAGCGCGGCTGTCTGCTGCAGCCCATAGGATTCGACACGTCTGGCCGCCAGTTCGATCGAGAGCGCCACCCCGTCAAGCTTTCGGCAGATGCTTGCGATGATCAAGGCCTCGGCGTCGCCGACGTCCAAACGAGCGCCACCTGCCACCGCTCGCTCGACGAACAGCTGGGTGGCCGGGAATGTCTGGACGATGGCCGCCGTTAGCCCCGGTTCGTCGGGCGGAAACGCAAGCGCATCCAACCGGCAGATATGTTCGCCCTCGACCCGAAGCGCCTCGCGGCTCGTCGCCAGGATGTAGACCTGTGACGCCGCATCGACGATGCTCGAGGCCAGAGGCGCCACCGCATCCACGAGATGCTCACAGGTATCGAGGATCAAGAGAATCCGCTTGTTGCGCAAGTAAGCGATCAGGTTGGGCGTCGCATCCTCTGTTTGAACCGTTAGTCCAAGCATCGAGGCGACGGCTGTCGTCACCAGACCGGGATCGCCGATCATTCCCAGATCGACGAACAAGACCGCCCCTGAAAATGCTTCGATCAGGTGATGCCCGACTGCGATCGCGACGGTGGTTTTGCCGACGCCACCGGCGCCAACGATGGTGACGAACCGCGAAGCATTCAGCTGCACCGACAGCTTAAGAACATCCTCGTCCCGTCCGACCATCCGGCTCAAGCGGTTTGGAAGATTCGCGTGCGGAAACTCAGCGGCAATGAATAGGGCTTCGTCGCGTGGGCTGTTTAATCGCAAAACCGGCGCAACGAAGCAATAGCCCCGCCCCGGAAGCGTCGCGATGTACCGCGCGCCATCCTTTCCATCGCCCAGCGCCCTGCGCAGTCCGGTCATGTGGAACCGCAGGCTGCCTTCCTCGACGACGACATCCGGCCAAACCCGCGACATTAGATCTTTCTTGCTGACGACTTCATTCGGTGCAGAGGTCAGGACTATGAGAATGTCGATGGCGCGCGAACCCAACTCTACGGGAGCGCCTTCTCTTGTCAGGAGCCTTTCACCCGCAGCAAAATGGAAAGGGCCAAACGACAATCTGTCTTTGGCTTGTATTCCCGTTTTCGTCATGGCGTCTTCTTTTGGAGCCGCCTGCACCCAGCGCCGCAGTTTAAGTCAAGGAGCGCTCCTGCACCATAGGGAGTCTCACAGTCTAGGCGCCTCCTATCTGCTCAAAAAAGCGGCAGGCTGGCAGCGGCTAACACAAGCTCACGACGCATAACGGGCTAATCCCGCCTCCTGGGCGTAGTTCAAGCTACGTAGATAGATCGCAAACCCATCAACCCAGGAGAGACCCATGGACACGACCAGAACCTCCGAAGCAATCGACCAGGATCGCCGGCGACTTTTGGGCACTGCGGCGGCCGGCATCGCCGCCGCCGGCGCGGCAAGCCTGCTCCCGTCGCAATTGGCCGCCGCATCCACGAGCGATGCCATCCGCCCTTTCTCCGTCAGTTTCCCGCAGGAGGAGATCAATGAGCTGCGCCGGCGCATCGCCACCACGCGCTGGCCCGAGCGCGAACTCGTCTCCGACGAGGCGTCCCGGCGGATCTGGTCGACCCCAGCAACTGTAGGGCCAACGCAGGGCGTGCAACTCGCCACAATGCAGAAGCTCATGCAGTACTGGCGAACGGAATACGATTGGAGCAAGTGCGAGGCGCAGTTGAAGGCGCTGCCGAATTTCGTCACTGAGATCGATGGGCTCGACATCCACTTCATCCATGTGAAGTCTAAGCATCAGGGCGCCCTGCCTGTCATCATCACGCACGGCTGGCCCGGTTCGGTCATCGAACTTTTGAAGATCATCGACCCGTTCACCAATCCCACTGCGCAGGGAGGCACGGAGGCGGAGGCGTTCGACGTGGTGATCCCGTCGATGCCGGGCTACGGCTTTTCCGGCAAGCCCACCGAAACCGGTTGGGATCCCGGGCGCATCGCGCGGGCGTGGATCGTGCTGATGAAACGCCTTGGCTACGACCGCTACGTCGCGCAGGGCGGCGATTGGGGAGCACTCATCACGGAACAGATGGCCCTGATCGCACCTCCCGAGCTGGTCGCCATCCACACGAATATGCCGGGGACCATTCCGCCGGAGATCGTGAAGGCGCTGGCCTCCGGCGGTCCGCCCCCCGCTGATCTTGGCCCCGACGAGAAGCGTGCCTACGAGCAGGTAGCGTTCTTCTACCAAAACGGCCTGGGCTACGCCAACGAGATGGCTCTTCGTCCGCAAACGCTCTACGGGATCGTCGATTCACCGGCCGGCCTGGCGGCGTGGATCCTCGATCACGATGCGGACAGTTATGCGCTGATCGCCCGCTCCTTCGATGGAGAGCCGGAGGGCCTTACCCGCGACGACATCCTCGACAACATCACGTTCTACTGGCTGACGAACACGGCGATCTCGTCGGCACGTCTCTATTGGGAACATACGCAAACGGCGAAGGCCGGCTTCTTCGACGCCAAGGGCATCACCATTCCCGTCGGTGCGACTGCGAACCCCAGTGAAATCTACACCGCACCGAAGAGTTGGACCGAACGCGCGTTCCCGAAGCTTCTGCACTATGGCCGCACGGACAAGGGCTGCCATTTCGCCGCCTGGGAGCAGCCGAAGAGTTTCACCGATGAGGTGCGCGCAACATTCAAGACGTTGCAGACATGACGTGTTGGCGGGGGATGGCGCGCCGGACGCTCGTCATCTTCCGCCCAGCGATAGCTGCGTAGCGAACCTCCGAAGGGAGCGACTGCAATGAACCCCCTCATCAAGACGCTCACCGCACTCGCGGTTTGCACCGTGCTCGCCACGGGCGCGTTTGCCCAGAGCACGGTCGTTCCCATCGACAACGAGCCCGCATCCAAGCTGATCGTGGAGCCGCCGCTTCCGGGTCCGTTGGCCAACGGCGTCGTGTTCATCCCGTACCGGGTAGAGAACTTGCGCATCCTGCCTGTGGGCGGGGCGGCCGCGCGCAACGTGTCTCCACGGGTCGGGCATCTGCACGTCACCGTCGACGACCTGCCTTGGGCGTGGGCGGACTACGGTCAGAGCAACACCATCATCTTGGTTGGCATGCCAAGCGGCCAGCACAAGGTGCTGATCGAGGTGGTGGATCCCGAAGGCAAAGTCTTCACCAAACAAACGGTGACGTTCCACACTCCGGACAAGAAGGTGCAGCCATGAGGCTCGACCAACTGGCGGCCGTGCTGGCATTCGGGCTTTGCACCCTTTCCGCGCCCGCCTCCGCCAACCCGGTCGAGGATCGCTCGATCCGGCCCTTCAAAGTCTATGTGCCGCAAGCGCCGCTCGATGATCTTCGCAGTCGCATTGCGCAGACAAGGTGGCCCGACCGGGAGACGGTCGATGACCAGTCGCAGGGCATACAGCTCGCGAAGATCAGGCCGCTCGTCGAGTATTGGGGCACGGCCTACGACTGGCGGACAGCGGAAGCGAAGCTGAATTCCCTGCCCCAGTTCATGACGACGATCGACGGAGTGGACATCCACTTCATTCACGTTCGCTCGAAACATCCCAATGCCTTGCCGCTGATCATGACGCATGGCTGGCCCGGCTCGGTGCTGGAACTGCTCAAGACCGTCGGCCCTCTCACCGATCCCACGGCGCATGGCGGTAGCCCGGAAGACGCGTTCGACCTCGTACTGCCGTCGTTGCCGGGTTTCGGCTTCTCCGGCAAACCCACAGATACCGGCTGGGGTACAGACCGCATTGCACGAGCCTGGGCAGAGCTGATGAAGCGCCTTGGCTACACAGATTACGTCGCCCAGGGCGGCGACTGGGGCTCTCCCGTTTCGAATGCAATGGGACGTCTGGCCCCGGCAGGCCTGCTCGGCATTCATGTCAACCTGCCGGCTGTCGTACCGCCAGAGATTGCCGCGGTGCTCGCCGCCGGCGGACCGGCGCCGGCGGGGCTCATGGACAAGGAGCGCGCGGCGTTCGATGCGCTCAGCATGGCCGCCAAGATGGGGAACAGATCCTACGCCACGATGATGGGCACCCGGCCCCAGACGATCGGTTACGCCATCAATGACTCCCCCGCAGGGCTCGCCGCTTGGATGCTCGGGCATCCGGGCTTTTCGGGCTGGACCTACGACAAAAGCGACCCCGAAAAGTCGCCTGACGAGGTGCTGGACGATATCACGCTGTACTGGCTGACGGACACCGCCACCTCGTCCGGGCGAATTTACTGGGAGTACGGCGGCGGGCGCAGTCCCGTTTTTGCCGGCCCTGAAAAGACCAGCGAAGTCTCGCTGCCGGTGGCCATCACGGTCTTTCCGGGGGAAGGCTATCAGGCCCCCGAGACGTGGGCCCGGCGCGCCTACCCCAACCTGATCTACTTCCATGAGGTCGACAAAGGCGGCCACTTCGCCGCGTGGGAGCGGCCGGAGCTCTTTTCTGCCGAGTTGCGCGCCGCGTTCAGGCCGCTGCGGCAAACCAAATAACCACCTCACTCGAAAGGAACGACAAATGTCTCAAACCATGAAAACGCCCCGTGACGAAAAGCACGAAACTGCGACCGGGACCCTCAAAAAGCAGGCGCTCGACATGAAGCTCGAGGTCGTGGTCATCCCCGTCTCGGACGTCGATCGCGCCAAGAGCTTTTATATCGGCCTGGGCTGGCGGCTCGACGGCGATTTCGTCGTCGGCGATACGTTCCGGGGTGTGCAGTTCACACCTCCGGGCTCGCCTGCCTCGATCCACTTCGGCACGGGGGTCACGACGGCGGAGCCCGGCTCGGCAAGCGGGCTTTATCTTGTCGTGTCGGACATCGAGGCGGCGCGCGCCGAGCTCATTGGCCACGGCGCCGAGGTCAGCGAGGCGTTTCACCGCACAGGTCCCGGCAAGCCGGCGGTCAAGGGGCGCGATCCCGAGCGGCGCAGCTACTCCTCGTTCGCGACGTTCAAGGACCCGGACGGCAACGAATGGCTGCTGCAGGAAATCACCACCCGCTTTCCCGGCCGGATCGACACCACGACCTACGCTTCCGGAGCGGATCTTGTTGCCGCGCTGCGACGCGCGTCGGAGGCCCACGGCGAGCACGAGAAGCGCAACGGCGGCCAGCGCGATGAGAACTGGCCGGACTGGTACGCGGAATACATGGTGGCTGAGCAGGCCGGCAAAGAGCTTCCGCTCTGAAGGATTCAGCGCGCAGCGCGCCGCTGAACCGTCTGCGCGGCGATATCGATCGAAACTGAAAAGGCGTCGTCGATGAAAGCAATTAAGCTGCTCGTCGCCGTGGCGCTCGCAATGGCAATCGGGGCTCCGATTGCCAGTTTTCTGGGAGACACGAATGTGGCTCAGCCGATACCCTCCGCACCGATGAGGGTTCCGTTCCTTCACGGACTTTCCTCCGACCAGTTCGAGAGTCAATCCGAGCTTGCTTCGCTTGGCGTGGCGCACGAGTGGATAAATTCGCCGCCGCTGACGGCGTCGGCTTTGCATGGCAAGGTCGTCCTCATCGATTTCTGGACCTACACCTGCATCAACTGGCTGCGCACGCTTCCCTACGTTCAGGCCTGGGACGAGAAATACCGGAAGCATGGTTTGGTGGTGATCGGAATCCACGCGCCGGAGTTCTCGTTCGAAAAAGACCTGAACAACGTGCACCGGGCGGTGAAAGACCTGGGGATCGATTACCCGATCGCCGTCGACAACGACCATCTCATATGGCGGGCTTTCAGCAACCAGTACTGGCCGGCACTCTATTTCGTCGATTCGCGGGGACGCGTCCGGTATCACCACTTTGGCGAGGGCTCATACCAACAGTCGGAAATGGTCATCCAGGAATTGCTGACTGAGGCTGGCGCCGGCGGATTCGACCGTGAGCCTGTGTCGGTGGATGCCCGCGGCATCGAGGCCGCGGCCGATTGGGAGACCCTCAAGTCTCCGGAAAATTATCTCGGCTACGAACGCACCCAGAATTCTGCCTCCGGCGGTGAAGCGGTCTTGGACGCGCCGCACATCTACGACGTGCCGGCGCGACTACGCCTGAATGAGTGGGGGCTGTCTGGCAGTTGGACGGTAAGGAAAGAAACCGCCGTACTGAACAAGTCCGATGCCCGCATCGCGTACCGTTTTCACGCGCGCGACCTTCATCTGGTCATGGGTCCGGCAGCGCCGGGAACGTCTGTGAGATTTCGCGTGCTGATCGACGGGCAGCCGCCAGGCACGGCTCACGGCATCGACGTCAATGAAATGGGCGAAGGCGCAGTGACAGAGCAGCGCCTGTACCAACTGATCCGACAATCGAAACCCATCGTCGATCGCCAGTTCGAGATCGAGTTTCTCGACTCAGGCGTGGAGGTCTTTGCATTCACGTTCGGCTGATCGCCCGCGCAAGGATAGAGGTTCCCAAATGCATTCGCTCAATATCCCCGATGAAATCGACCAAGATCGCCGTCGGTTCTTTGGCGCCGCCGCGATGGCTGTCGCCGCCACTCAGTTCGGCCTGATCGGCCCGGCACAAGCGCAACAGACGACTGGAGAGCCTGCGGCGTCCTTTGGGCCCTTGAAGCGGATCGAGGCCGGCGTGCTGAGCGTCGGCTATGCGGAACTTGGACGGACCGACGGCCCGCCCGTCATCCTGCTACATGGCTGGCCGTATGACATCCACACCTATGCCGATGTCGCTCCTCTGCTGGCAGCGAAAGGCCACCGCGTGATTGTTCCCTACCTGCGCGGATACGGCACGACCCGATTCCTGTTGGACGACACGATGCGCAACGGTCAGCAGTCAGCGATTGCCGCGGACATTGTCGCCCTGATGGACGCACTGGGCATCGAAAAGGCGACGATTGGCGGCTGCGACTGGGGCGCGCGCACCGCGAACATCATTGCCGCACTATGGCCTGAACGCTGCAAGGCGATGGTCTCGGTGAGCGGCTACCTCATCGGCAACCAGCAAGCCGGCAAGCTGCCGCTGCCACCCAAGGCCGAGCTGCAATGGTGGTATCAATATTACTTCGCCACCGATCGCGGCCGCGCCGGCTACGAGAAATACACACGAGATTTCACCAGGCTGATCTGGCAACTCGCGTCGCCGCGGTGGAATTTCGACGATGCCACATTCGAGCGCAGCGCCGCAGCCTTCGACAATCCCGATCACGTGGCCATTGTGGTCCACAATTATCGCTGGCGGCTCGGACTCGCCGCCGGCGAGCAGCAATACGACGCGTTCGAGGAGCGACTCGCGCAGGCACCGGTCATCGGCGTGCCGACGATCACCCTCGAAGGCGACGCCAATGGCGCGCCGCATCCGGACGCCAGCGTATACGCCACGATGTTCCCGGGCAGATACGCGCATCGGGTCGTCACCGGCGGCATCGGGCACAACCTGCCCCAGGAAGCGCCGCAGGCCTTTGCCGATGCCGTTGTCGAAGTCGACGCCTGATCGAGTTCGCGGCAACCGCCGAAGCGGCGGTTACCGCTACCAGCAAAGAATGCCCATGAGCCACATCACAAGGGTTGTCTATACGGCCAGGACCGCAACCACGGGCAGTCGCGAAAATGGCGCCTCGCGCAGTTCCGACGGCCTTCTGGACATCTGGCTATCGACGCCTGGATCGGCGCGCATCGGCACCAATCCGGAGCAGTTGCTCGCGGCCGGCTGGTCGGCCAGCTTCGCAAGCGCAATCGCATCTGCGGCCCACGAACGAAAAATCGCGCTGCCTGCAGGGATGAGCATCGAGGCCGAGGTGAATCTGAACTACGGAGAAAACGGCCACTTTCTTAACGTCCAACTGGATATTGCCGTGCCGAGTCTGGAGCGCGATGTGGTACAAATTCTGGTGGATGAAGCGCACGAGATTTGTCCTTACTCCAAAGCGACACGGGGCAACATCGATGTCGTAATGAGGATCGTCTGATTTGACCTAAATCGCTCTTCGGCGTTGAAGCTTTTGGCACCTCGCTCCCAGTCTGTTCAGGGTCAGATGATGATCATGCCCACATCGACGTGAATGTCCGCTTTCGATATCCACGGGCTCGAAGCTGCCGATCCGTTGTCGGCCCATTCCTGACATAATCGCCACTGCTCAGAAAATCACTTGCTCAGCCGGCTTCCACCGTAGGGATACTCACTTGAGCGTTTGACCCTGAGTTCTTCGTTCGCTAGCGGGAGCCTCGCGCGGCGTCACAACCATATGTGTCATCGCCTCCAACCTTCGGCGACAGCGCCCGCCAGTGCCGGGGTGATTCGCGGCTCACGTCTCCCTTTTGCGCCGAGCTTGTTCTATGGCTGCCCGAGAGGCTGCGCCTCCCCCGCCTCGCATTCCGGCAGCCGCACAGGTTTGGCGAGTTTTGCCAGCGACCCGGTCTTGGCGCACGCCGGGAAGCCGGCTAGCGGCATTGTCTCGATGAAACGACCGCGCTCCGTCTTGCTCAAGCTGAATTCATTGACCATGCCCTCGACGGTCAGGTCCGGATACCGTTTGAGGGTTTCCCGGACCGAAGCATTCGCCTCATCGATTCGACCCAGAGCCGCAAAGGAGCTGCTACGCACCACCCAACCCCCTTTGCCGTAGTTATCGGGCGTCTTGCGCTCCAGCATCTTCAAGGCGTCCTCATAGCGACCAGCCATAAAATAGGCAGTGGAGTAGAAAGCAGTTGCCCACATCGGGTAATTCGGGTCGAGCCGTATAACTTGGTCGACCAACTGAGCGCCGCGTTCGGGTTCGTCGAAGCCTGCCGCAAAGCCGGAATAGAATGTCAGGATTTCGGCCGAACCCGGAGCGAGGCGGAGGGCCGTGTCCAGCTCGACCTTGGCGCGGGCGTTGTCGCCCTTGTCTTTGAGGCTCATGCCAAAAACGGCGTGCGCCTCGGCGTCGCTCGGATCGAGCCGCACCGCGCGTTCGGCTACATCGGCAGCCGCCTTGATCTCGCTCTCGGGATTGATACCGAAGCCAGCCAATATGTTATGAGCATGATAAAGTTCCACCCAGGCGCGGGCGAACCCCGGGTCCAGCTCGACAGCGAGGTTGAGCAGCCTGATGGCCTCCTCCTCATCCGCTACGGTAATCTTTTCAATCCTTTCGGTTCCGAGCAGGTAGTAATCATAGACAGTCAAGTTGTCCGGCCGTTTACGCTTCGCTGCAGCCCGCCCCGCGCCTTGAATCAGCCCCACGCCGTTGCCGAGGCGGTTGGTGACCTGCTCGGCGATCTCGGTTTGAACGGCGAATACGTCTTCAGCAGGCCGGTCCCATCGCTCCGACCACAGATGGTTGCCGGTTTTTGCATCGATCAGCTGCGCGGTGATCCGCAGCCGACCGCCCAGGCGCTGGATCGAGCCTTCCAGCACATAGCCGACGTCGAGCGCACTCGCGACCTGGCGGACATCCAGCGACTTGCCTTTGTACGCTTGCGTCGAATTGCGTGCCACGACGTCGAGTTCGGGAAACTGCGCGAGATCGGTGATGATGTCTTCGGTGAGGCCATCGGCCAAACGCCCGGTGGCCTCGTCGCCGCCATAATTATTGAAGGGCAGCACCGCGATCGACGGCTTGGCCCCCAGTGGCGCAGGCTGAAAGACCCACCATGTCCCTCCACCCGCCAGAGCCAGCACCACGATGGCCGCCGCAGCCGTCCTGGCCCAGCGCGGCATCATTCCGAGAAGCGGGCGGCGCGCCGGCTTGCCATCGAGCCTCAGCCGGTACATCCGCACGGGGCGATTGATATTCTTGACTTGCTGCTCGCCAGCGAAATCGAGGGGCCAATCAAGCTTGCCCTGCAGATGGTCAAAGGCCGTGCCCGATACGATCACGCCGCCCGGGTCAGCGAGTTGCTGCAACCGAGCGGCGATATTGACGCCGTCGCCATACACATCGCCATCCACGAGCGCCACATCGCCAAGATTTATCCCGATGCGGAACACAATCCGCTCATGCTCCGGCAGTCCACCATTGCGAACGGCCACAGCTTTTTGAATTTCGGCTGCGCAGATTACCGCATCGACCACGCTGTCGAAGACGACAAGTGCGCCATCTCCTAATAGTTTGACAATTCGACCCTGGTGCAGAGCGATCGCCGTATCGGTTACGTCGGCCCGGATAGCTCTCAGGCGTCCGATGGTGCCAGCTTCGTCAATTTCGATCGCCGTTGAATAGCCGACCATATCCGCTGCAAGGATCGCCAGCAGTTTCCGGTTCAATGGAGGGACGATCATCATCCGGCCCCGGACCCAACATGGCTAAAATTGTACACCTATCGCGGCGCCCTGACGAGCCCGCCCGGCCAAAGCCAGGAGGTCGTCCATTAGCCCCAGTGGTCCGAAAGGTCGCTTCTGGCGCACAGCGGTCAGACGGGGCTGGACGCAAGGGCCGGCTATCTTGTCCAGTCATCTTGAAAGCTGACAGTCCGGTTCCGGCCCCTTCCAGGCATTCACAATGCCGGTCGATCGCCGATCTGACCGCCAGAGGCTGTTGACGTCGAAAACACATAAGCCGCTAGATGTTCCCCTTTTGTGCTTCCAAAGTCGCATAAACAGACAGTCTGGAACTGGCCTCTCGCGAGGGCCATGGACCGATCGCATCAGGTCGTATCTAAAGGCCGTAAGAAAAACCGGCAGTTTGCCAATCCTTGCTGCGACTGCGTGCCTCAAGCTCTGATCGGCGCATTGCCCGTCCGTTGTGCGGCAGCAGGAGTAGCCGAAGCTGGAGGGCAGCGCCGCGGACTCAACGAGCGCTACTGTTATGACGGCAGGAACGAAGAAGCAGTCCTCATGGACCGATGCATGCTATGCATTGCTTCGATCACGCCCAGCACGTGCGGACATAGGCGAACTCCGGCGAAGAGTTTGACAGCGGAGATCAGCGCAAGATGTCCGACAGGCTCTCGGGCTTCTTCTCGCCAAGCGACAGATCAAGGCCCGACAGAAGGTCGATGAGATGACTTTGCATCAGGTCGGACGCGTTTTTTGCGTCGTGCTTTTCGATGGAATCAACGAGGGCGTGATGGGCGTGGCTTTCGCAGGTGGTGTCGCGGCGGCGCCAGTAGAGCGCGATGATCAGCGACGACCGCGACAACAGGTCCTTGACGAAGCCGGTCAGGATCGAATGGCCGGCGATTTCAGCGATGCCGACATGGAATTTTGCCGACAGCATTATGGCGTCGCTGTCGCGGCCGGCATGCAGGGCCTCGTGCTCTTTTTCGAGATGAAGCCGCAGTTGCGCGATCTCGGCCGGCTTTGCCACTTCGGCGGCAAGCGCCGCGACCTTGGGCTCGATCAGCGCTCGCGCTTCGAACACCTCGCGCGCTTCCTGCTTGGTCGGCTGGGCGACGAACGCGCCGCGGTTCGGCTCGAGCCGAGCCAAGCGGTCATGCGACAGCGCCTGCAGCGCCGCGCGTATCACCGCGCGGCTCACCGAATAGATCGAGGCGAGCTCGTCCTCGGGCAGCTTTGTGCCCGGTGCGAGGCGGTGGCTGACGATGGCGTCGCGCAGGCCGGCATAGACCGGAAACCAGCGCATCGTCGGCTTGTCGCCATCCCGTGTCTTTGGTCCAAGCAGGTCCATCGTCTCATTGTCCCGGCGGCCGGATCGCATAGCGGCGCGAACACCGCGTTTCCGGCCGGACATCGAACATCCTGTGTGGGAATGTCAACAATTTTGCACGCATCAGGATACACGGCCGGAGGGCGAAAAGGACGCAAAGATTCCGGCGAAGGACTTTTCGAGTGGAACCTGGTAGCCGCCGCGCTTCGAGGTCGACAGGCCAAGGCTGACGAGGCTCTCGCAGAGTTGTACCGCGCAGGCGACGCCGTCGAGCACAGGAAGGCCATGTTCGCGGCTGAGCGCGGCGGCGAGGTCGGCCATGCCGGCGCATCCCAGCACAATCGCTTCGGCCCGGTCGTCGCGGATGGCGCGCTCGATCTCCTCCGAAATTCGATGGCGGGCGTTGGAGCCGGGCACTTCGAGCTCCAGAACGGGAACGTCGCTTGCCCGCACCCTAGCGCAGCGGCTGGCGAGGCCGTAGCGCACCAGATTGTGCTCGATCGCCGGCACCGAACGCGACAGCGTCGTCACCACGCTGAACTTGCCGGCAATTAGGCTTGCCATGTGAAACGCCGCTTCGCCGATGCCGACCACCGGCATCTCGCCGACGCAGCGTACTGCGTCGAGGCCAGTGTCGTCGAAGCAGGCGATGACGCAGGCGCTCGCCGCCGGATATCTCTGGATCTCGCCGATCATTCCCGGGATGGCGAAGACCTCGTCGAAATAGCCTTCGACGCTCGGCGGCCCGTCCTTCGGATTGACGGCGATGATCCTGGTGCCGGCCGAAGCCGCGCCGCGCGCCGCCTCGCTGATCTTCTCGGTCATGGACGCAGTGGTGTTGGGATTGACGACGAGTATGTCCATTTGCGCTTTCATATTTCGCCGCCGAGATAGAGTTTCTTGACCCGGTCGTCGCCAAGCAGCTCAGCCGAATGTCCGGCCAGCGCGATCTTTCCGGTCGTCAGTGCGTAGGCGCGCTGCGAGATGCGCAGCGCCATGCGCGAATTCTGCTCGACCAAGAGAACGCTGACCTTTTCGTCGCGATTGATCGCCACGATGGAGCGGGCGATGTCCTGGACGAGCTTCGGCGCGACGCCGAGCGAGGGTTCATCGAGCAGCAGAAGCTTCGGTTTGGCCATCAGCGCCCGCCCGATCACCAGCATCTGCTGTTCGCCGCCGCTCATCGTGCCCGCCGTCTGGGAATAGCGTTCCTTCAGGCGCGGAAAGCGCGCGAGCACCATGTCCAGCGTCCTGGCGATTTCGGCCTTGTCGGTGCGGGTGAAGGCGCCCATCATCAGATTGTCGCGCACCGTCATGTAGGAAAAGACGCGCCGACCCTCCGGCACCATGGCGATGCCCATCCTGACCAGCTCGTCCGGGCGCGTTCCGTCGATGCGGTGGCCCCGGAAATGAATCTCGCCGCTGCGGACTTTCTTCAGGCCGGTGATGGCGCGCAGGATCGAGGATTTGCCCGCGCCGTTCGCGCCGATCAGCGCGACGGTCTCGCCCTCGTTGACGTTGAGCGACACGCCCTTCAGTGCATAGACATGGTCGTAGTAGAGTTCGATGTCGGAGACTTTCAGCAGTTCGCTCATGGCTAAAATCCGATCGTCTCATCTTCGACGCCGAGATAGGCCTCGATGACCTTTTCGTTCTCCTGGATTTCCTTCGGCGTTCCCTCGGCGATTTTCACACCGAAGTTCAGGACGACGATGCGGTCGGAAATGTTCATGACGGCGGGCATATCGTGCTCGACCAGCAGGACAGTCACGCCGCGCTTCCGCACGCCGCGCACCATCTCCACCGCGCGCACGGTTTCGTCATGGTTCATGCCGGCGAAGGGCTCGTCGAGCAGAAGCACGGTCGGGTTGGTAGCGAGCCCGATGGCAATCCCGAGCGCGCGCAGATGGCCGTGCGGCAGCGTGCTGGCGATCTCATGCCGTTGCGTGCCGAGATCGAGGAAGTCGATGATCTCGTCGGCCGAGCGGCCGAATTCATCCTCGTCGCGCCGTGCGGTGTTCGTGCCGAGATAGAAGCCGGCAAGGCTGGCATTGGAACGCAGGTGATGCGCGATGATGACATTGTCGCGCACCGTCATGCCCTTGAAGATCGTCGTCTCCTGGAACGTGCGCACCACGCCCTTCCGGGCGACGATATGCGGCGCCAGGCCTGAAATCCGCTCTCCCCGGAATAGCACTTCGCCCGAGGTCGGATTGAGGAAAGAGGAAATCAACTTGAACAGCGTCGACTTGCCGGCGCCGTTGGGGCCGATGACGGAGAGGATTTCGCGTTCGCGGACCGCGAAGGAAACATTGTTGACCGCGACCAGCCCGCCGAAGCGTTTGTTCACGGCCTTGATCTGGAGAAGCTCAGTCATGGTCCTAGCCCTGCTTCTTGCCGAACAGCCTGAGGCTGAGCAGGCCGTTGGGAAGGAACAGCATCAGCGCGATCAGCACCGAAGAGAAGATCAGCAACTGGAACTCGCCGGTCTCGAACAGGAAATCCCAGCCGAAATAGAGCACGAAGGTGCCGATCATCGGCCCGAAGACGTGGCCGAGCCCGCCGAGGAAGCAGTTCAGCATGAAGTTCACCGAGTCGGTGACGGTGAAGCTCGACGGATAGATCGACTGCGAGATGGCGACGAACATCGCACCGCCGAGACCGCCGAGGAATGAGGAGAAGGCGTAGGCGATAACGCGCAGATAGGCGATGTTGACGCCGATCGAGGAGGCCAGTTCCTCGTTCTGCTGCAACGACTGGCAGAGTTTGCCAATGCGCGAATGGACTAGGCGATAGAGCGCCGCAAAGCACAGCGCCATCAGCACAACCGACACCAGATAGAAGGCGGGACGCGGATTGGCGAGCGTCGCGAAATCTGGAAGGATGGTCAGCCCGAAGATTGAGATGCCGCCGGGGAGCGGAATGCTGACCATGCCCTTGGCTCCGTTGGTGATCGGCAGCGCCAGCGCGAGCAGCCGCGCCACTTCGGTCAAAACCAGCGTGACCATGGCGAAATAGACGCCGCGAAGCCTGAGGATGGGCAGTCCGATCAGCACGCTTGCAGCGGCGCAGAATAGCCCAGCCAGCGGCAGTGTCAGCCAGAACGACACACCGTACTGGACGACAAGAATGGCCGAAACATAGCCGCCCATAAGCGCGAAGGCGCCCTGGCCGATATTGATGCGGCCGATGTAGAAAGTCACCCACACCCCGGCGCTGGCGATGCTGAGCAGCGCGACCGAGGTCAGCGTGTAGTAGAGGTCGAGCCGACCGGTCGCCTCGATCAGCCAGGGCACGCCGACGAGTACGACCAGCAGGAAGACAGCGACGACGAGGATGTTGCGTGTACGCTTCATGTCCATCATCCCCACGGCTTGCCCATGAGTCCGTTCGGGCGGATGCTCAGGAACACCATCAGCGCGGCGAAGATGACGAGATAAGTGACGTCGCCATATTGGCGTAGGACCGTCAGGCCGACCGATTCCATCATGCCGAGGATGAAGCCGCCGGCGATCGCTCCGCTGACCACGCCGGCCCCGCCGATCATCACCATCAAGAACGCCTTGATCGAGATCGGCCCGCCGATGCCCGAATTGACGCCGGTGATGGCGACCAGCAGCCCCCCGACTATGCCGGCAAGCATGGCGCTGAGCGCAAAGCCGATCATCGAATAGCGGTCGACCTCGACGCCCATCAGCTGCGCCGCGACCCGGTCCTGCGCCAGCGCCCGCATGGCGCGTCCCGGCTTGCTGTACTGCATGAAAAGCACGAAGGAGGCGATGAACAGTATGGCGAGTGCGCCGACCAGCAGCCGGTCGTAAGGCATTATGAGGCTGTCGGAGACGAAGACGCCTTTGACGATCTTCGGCACGCCGCGCTGCTTTTCGCCGAACAGGAGGAGGATCACGGCGTCGAGGAAGAATGCGACCGCCGCCGCGAGAAGCATCGTACTTTCCTCCCGCACGCTTCGCTTAATCACCGTCCTGAAAAGGAATTTCTCGACAAGCGCTCCAATGACCAGCAGCGTGACCCCGGACGCGACGAGCGCGACGACGAAAGGCATGCCGAGCTGGCCATAGACGGTGTAGGTGACGAAGCCGCCGAGAACGTACATCTGCCCATGGGCAAAGTTAAGCACGTTCATTAGCGCGAAGATCAGGGTCAGACCGAGCGCGATCAACGCGTATTGCGCGCCAAGATAAAGCCCGTTGGCGATGACTTGTTCCATCAGGATGGTTCCGGCCGTTCAGAGGCTGAAGACGAATGCTCGAGTCTCTGCGGCAATCCGCTTCAGTGCAGTTGCGTCAATCGACTTGAGCGACGAAGAGCGTCTCGAACTTGCCGTCGCGGTATTCCGTGACCACCATCGGGACCGAAAGCTGGCGCTTCTGGCCAAATGACGTCATTCCGACATAGGTCAGCTTGGCATCGTCCTTCAGATAGGGATTGGGCGCCGAGAAAGTGTCGATCGTCTTCTTGAACTCCTCGACATTGTCGATCGCGGCCGGGTTCGCCTTCAGCGTCTCGATGATGTATTCGAGCGCGTAGACCTTGGTGTTGGACTCGTCATTGTATTCGCCGAACATTTTCGTATAGCGTTCGACGAACTCCTTCATCGTGTCGGACGCGATTTCGGGCGTCGATGCGCCGCCGACCGAGATGAAGCCGTTGGCCAACTCGCCCGCGCCCTCTTCCAACACCTTGGCATCCTGCGCCGTTTCGGTGGAGATCAGGCCTTCGTAGCCGAGCTCGCGCGCGGCGCGGATCAGCAGCGGCGCATTGCCCGGCGCGACGCCCGAAAGCACCAGTAGGTCCGGTTTTTGCAAAACGATCGGCGTCAGTACCGGCGTGAAATCGCGGGTATCGTTTTGGTAGACATCCGTGGCAGCCACAACCTCGAGCCCGAGCGCCTTTGCCGCGGCAACACCGCCATCCCGCTGGCTCAGCGGATCGGATTCGTTGGCAGCGACAAAGGCAACTTTTTTCACGCCCCTGTTTTCCATGAGATATTTGTAGATCGCCGGAGCCGACTGGTAGTTGGCGATCATGCCGAGCACGGCGTTGGATGCCGGCGGGGTGTAGAGTTCCTTCGGGAATGCGTAGGGAAAATAGATGATGCCCTTGGATTCTGCCACGGGACGCACCGCCGCCGCGCCGTCGTCGACATTCGGACCGACGACATAGTGGATGCCCTCCTGGGCCATCTTCTCCATGCCGGCGATCGCCCGCTTCGGGTCCTTCTGGTCGTCGAAGGTGACGATTTTGACGTCATAGGTCTCGTCACCAATCTTCACACCGCCGGTTTCGTTGATCCAGGCGGCGCGCGTCTGCATCGAGCGGACGTTGGATGTGCCCCACGCAGCGGCCGCGCCACTCGTCACGCCGACAAAGCCGATCTTGAGTTCCTTGTTGGCGGCGTGCACCGCTATTGTGCCGCCGGCCATGATTGCCAGCGCGGAGACGGCGCCGCGCGCCGCGGATGTGATTATTGAACGTCTGTTGATCATTGTTCTTTCCCCTTTGGAGGCCGCGCATTGTCGCGACAGAACTCGACCGATACGCGGATTTTTGTGAGTGAAGGCTCAAATCAATCACCTGTCAACAAAACTTTATCAGATTGTTGACAATCTTGTGAGCGGCCGTAGACGAAGAACGTAGGACCGATCGCGGTTCGGTGCTTTGCTCGAGAGGTTCGTGGTGTCGGAATTCCTGAAGCTCGCATGGTGGTCAGAGCGACGGGTGTCTTTCTCACACTACCGGACCAAGGATCAGGACGAGGTCGGCGTCGTGATCGAGGATCGACGCGGTCGGGTCGTCGGTATCGAGGTGAAGGCCTCCGCAAACGGTTCCGCAGGACTTTCGGGGATTGCACCAGTTGCAGGAAGGAGTCCGCGATCGTTTTGTGCGCGGGCTGGTGCTGCACGACCATCACCGTGTGACGCCGTTCGGCGAAATAATTGCAAGCTGCACCGCTGTCGGTTCTGTGTTCGATGTAAAGTTGCATAAAATGCGGTCTGGAACTTGGGTCGCGAGGTGGTCTAAATAATCCCAGATCGATACGAGCCGAGCCTTCATTGGTCGCGGTGATTTCTGGCAACTTCGCCACCCCGTAAGCCATCTTGCATCGAACCAGCGGTCCGCCGGCCCGTCATAGGGCAGCCGCGTGACATCCCAGTGGCTGACGAAGCGCGCGTAGGCGTCCCAGACCGGTGGACCGCCGCCGATGAAGACGACACGGCCGGCAAAGCGCTTGAGCGTGTCCTCGGGATCCATACTGGAGCGAACGACGACAAGTTCCCGATCCGCGCGAGCAAAATCCGGAACGCTCGCGATCGTCTTGGGACCGGCGAGCAAGACGTGTCCTCTCGTGACGTCGAAAAACCGTGCAACGTCGGCTACGAACTCCGGCGAGCCGAAGCGATATTGGCAAACTGAAACGTCAGAGCGGGCATCGCGCAGATGCCCGCCACCATGGGTACGGATGCACGCAAGGGACCGAAGAAGCGCCGGCGACCCCCCACCGCTCGAAGAACAGGGGAGGGGCCAATAGTGCGAAACCCGCTTTCCAAGCCGTTTGCCGATCCAGAAGGACAGCCAGTCCCCCAGTGCCGCGCCAATGGCGGCGGCAAGCCATCACGAAATTCCGGTTCTTCTCAGCAGCGCCACGCGGGCTAACGCTGATTATCGTATGGCCGGCCTGCAGCGCGAATCGCGCTGCTGGCTCGCCCAGGTTCGGCCATCGTCAATCGCCAGATCACGCACGATCAGCACGGGATGGAGCCGGTGAACGACAGCGCAGGGTTCGGCGTCGTTTTGGCCTTCGGCCTATTGGTGCTCAATTGGCTGGCGATCCGCTATATCGATGTTGTCGCCTGGCTGGCGAGCTTCTGATGCGCACGCCGTTCCACCCCGGTGCGAGGAACGGGAGAGCACCAAGGACGGCGACGAAATAGCAGGGCGGTACAACCCGCCCCAACCGAAGCCGCGTTCTCGACGACATGGTTACTGTGACAAGACGAACAGGGTATAAGGTTATGAGGCAGCAGACTGGTTGAGGAGCGCCCCACCGTCATGAAGCCGATGAACGAAGAGCATCTCGCGGTTCTACGCAGGCACATGGTCGAGATGATTGCAATTCACACCGATCTTGCAAGCGAAGAACTTGGCAAGGCGGCGCTCGATGAGCGGGTATTGGCGGCGATGAGGCGGATACCGCGGCATCTCTTCGTGCCAGCATCAGTTGCGCCTTATGCCTACCAAGACATGCCGCTGCCGATCGGCTTTGATAAAACCGTCTCGCAGCCCTTCATCGTTGCTCTCATGACCGATCTCCTTGCGCCGCAACCGCACGAGGTAGTGCTCGAGATCGGCACCGGCCTAGGCTACCAAACCGCAATCCTCGCGGACCTTGCCGGGCAAGTTTGGAGCGTCGAAATCATCGAGGAATTCGCAAGCCATGCCGAGGCTCTCCTGCAGGGTCTCGGCTTCTCCAATGTCGGCATTCGTGTCGGAGACGGGTCTCGCGGCTGGCCTGAGCACGCCCCATTCGACAAGGTCCTGGTCACGGTGGCGGCTGAGCGGACACCGCCGGCTTTACTGAAGCAACTCAAGCCGGGAGGACGCTTGGTTCTGCCTTTGGGATCTGAAAATGCACAGTTTCTGACGGTCATCGACAAGGATGCGGCAGGGCAACTGAAGACTCGCAAACTCATCCCGGTTCGGTTCAGCCGTCTCGAAACGGTCTAATGAGGGGTGCGGCTGCGCGGAGCCGTGCTGGAAGATCAGGATAACGCGCGCCGCATCGATCACACAGGCGCTGGATGGCATCGCCGATCTTTTGACATCCATGCCGCAACGCCACTCGTCGAGCACGCCTGCCGCCGCCGGTCGCAGCCGCTGGCGATCATGCCGGCGCGGTCGTATTGCGCGCTTCTCAAAGACCCCTTATCCAGCCTACTGTGTGCCTGCCAGACGGCAAATGGGTCGCTCATCTGGGAAATGACGGCTAAAGGCTCAAGGAATTCGCCCAGTGGCCAACACGTAGCGGGCAGGAGGTAACGATGGATCTCAAGGACAGGCGCCTCTGGTACGGCGTGGTAGCCGTGATCGTGGTATTGGTCGTGATTGCGTATGCGGCGGGTTGGTTTGGCGGCACACCGATACCAGCGCCGCAGCAGTGAGAGCGATCGTCATTCTCGCTTGGCGGCAGCTGACTGCTCAGTCTCTAAAGGTCGAAGGAAGGGACACCTGATTGGCTGTTTCGCTGGTTCGGCTACCATCCTGACGACGCACAGCCTGGACCTTTTTGAGATGGCTTCCGCGCAACTTGTTGGTTGTTGGACGGACCGGTCCTTGGATCGCGCAATCCGCAACACTCCGCCATCGGGCCGGGTAACTTCGATAATGGTTTCGACACGGACAAACTGCGATCCTACGGAGTAGCCAGGCGCCAGGTCATGCCGGAAGTCGTACACTGGAGCCACAAGGGCCCAACGACCGGGCGGAGAACTCGCATCAGCCCGGCCTTCGGCGGTTTCGAAGCTAAACTGCCACTCGCTTGATCCCGCTGCCCGGCCAGCGATGGAGCCGGGCTACTCCAGCACAGACTCTGCCCGTCGATCACCTCGATCGGCACGGACTCCAGACCGACATCGTCGAACAGCCGCGCATTTGACCGCGTTCGCCAAATTAATGGCCGATCTTTGCGAAGCCTCCGCATTTTCGTGGGGGGAAGCCCTCCCAGCATCATCGTGATTGGACTTCACGATCGGTTGGAGTCACGCTGGCTGCAGGCATAAGAAGGATATGGGTGGACCAACTATCGTCCGAATAGGAGGCCAAAATGAAATACCAGACGATCGAGCAACTGCAGATCGTCGCCGAGATCGATCAGGCCTACCCGCGCCAGGCCATGTCGCGCAGCGAGCGTCTTGAACGCTGGGCGGAGCTCCTTGAACGGAACCCTGACCGGCGACTCTCGACGCTACACCAGACCGAGTATCAGCCGGTTAGATCACGCGGGGCCATGCGCGGCGACGGCTCGCCGATCTCAGTCGCTTTCGAGGATCCTGTCCTCCGCGCCGCCGGGTTGGAAAACGACAACTACGGCGAAGCGAAGCGGTTCTTCGAACTGACCGACAGGCAATTGCATGAGATCATCTGCTATTGTCATTTCGGCGCGACGGTGAGCGCCGTAACGGCCGCCCGTCACATCCGTGCGGCGATTGCCGGGAGACAGCCAGGCATGTTCGCTCGGATGCGTGAGGCGTTCGTCGGATAAAGCCGGAGCCGTTTCGCAGCATCATTTTTGAAGCGGCTCGCATGGAAAGCCGCCGCCGTAGCGCAGGCAAGCGCTCCCCACGCGGGGAGGCTGCGTTTGCATGAGGGGGTGCGGCTTTCCGCAGGAGCACGCCGACGCCCCCTCCTGCATCTTTTCCATCCGAACCGGTGGTCAGCGCCGGTGTTCAAAGGCTCGAACAGAGCGACATGCGCGCCGGATAAGCGCTATACATTCGCTGTCGAAAATTCGATGCTTCATGGTGGGTCGAAGGTCGCGGACCTATGTCGATCGGGACCGGGAAAGCCAAATCGTGATCGCGAGCAGCTTGGCCTTGTGATCGAGGCCGTCCCGAGCCAGCGCCTCCCCGAACCCGAAATCGATCGAAAGCTGCGCGAGGTCGGGCGCGATGCCGGCGAAGCGGTCAAAATAGCCCTGCGCGTCGCCCGCTACGAGCCGCTCCAGCATCTCGCGTCCGGCCCATCCGCGTCCCGCTCCGTAACCCGTCGCGGGCTTGATGGGCTGAAATGCCAGCTCGCGTTCGGCGAATACCGACCGGACGATGCCGACGGCATTGACGGTTGCAGGGAAGCCCAGGACCGCGACCGAGACGAAGAGCAGTTCGACGATCGCTTCGGGGGTGCCGCCGGCATTGAGAAAGCCGGCGATATGAAACTTCAATTGCGGCTGGGCGCTTCCGTCGGCCAGCAGCATCGAGACGGTGCAGAGCTGCCTTAGCGGGAGATCCAGCCCCGGGCGGGACAACACATCGCCATAGGGATATTCGACGGTGAAGCGCGACAAATCGGCGGAGGTCTCCGCCAGAGCATTGATCGGTCCATCGAAATTCTCCCCGCCGATCCGGCGGAGCGTCTCCAGGCCGCGTGAAAATCGATCCTCATGAGTTTCCGAGGCCATGGCTTGCCCGCTCCGACTGATGGCGAAAGAACTTGCTGCGATGAAGGCAGCCTCAATAAAGCGTCGGCGAGAACTTACTCTTCCCGTTGCTGCGGTGGTGGGACCTGACACTCATGTTCTCTAACTCTGCCCGCCCCCGCTTTATTTCAGGTCAGACCTTGCATCGGCGATTGCGATAAATTCAATTCATTATTAGCATCGCCGTGATGAAGAAGATTCATATCGCTAACGTCGATCTCAATCTGCTGGTCGTCTTCGACGCCCTCGTTGCCGAAGGGCACGCCACGCGCGCGGCCGAGCGGATTGGGCTGACCCAGCCGGCGGTCAGCCATTCGCTCAATCGCCTTCGGGCTCTGTTCGGAGACCCGCTGTTTGTCCGATCCCCGCGCGGCATGACGCCGACGCCACTGGCGCAGGACATTGCGCCGAGTGTTCGGTCGATCCTCGAACAGGTTGAAGGCGTCCTGCTCGGCGGGCGCTCGTTCGATCCGACCGAAAGCACTCGGCAATTCGTGGTCGGTCTCTCCGATTATGCCGCTTTCGTGCTGCTACCGCGTCTGACTGCACGGCTCGGCCGCGAAGCACCAGGCGTTTCTCTGGTGGTCCGCAACACGAGCCGCAGCGTCGGTTTGCCGATGCTGGACGACGGCGCAGTCGAACTCATCGCCGGCAACTTCCCCCAGCCGCCGACCCATATGCGAGAAGAACTGCTATACGAAGAGGACTTCATCTGCGCTGGCCGCGGCGATCACACCGATCTGGCCGATAGTCTCGACCTCGACCGCTATCTCTCGCTGCGCCATCTTCAGGTTTCGATGAAGGGCAATCCGAGCGGCTATGTCGATGCTGTGCTCACCGAGAAAGGATTGAAGAGGAATGTCGTCGTGACGGTCGGCCACTTCTTGATGGCACCGATGCTGGTCGATGCCTCCGAGCTCGTGGCAACGGAACCCCGTCGTCTCTTCGCACCGTTGGCAGGGCGGCTACCGCTCCGACTTTTTCCGCCGCCATTGGATATTCCTTCATTTCGAGTGGTGCAGACTTGGCATGCGCGCCACGACGCCGACCCAGGGCATCAATGGCTGCGACGGGTGCTCAGTGAAGTCGGTCAAGGGGTTTGAGGGCGAAAGCCCCAATCCCCGCTGCCGCCCCAACTGCCAGGACACCGATCCGCCCTGCACGATGCCACTGACCTCGCGGCCGAGCTGGCGGTCGATGACTGGCCGCCACGGGACAAGCGTGAACTCGTGGGACTTCTCGACGATGGCGAACTTGCCACTGGATAGCTGCGCGGCCCCGGTGAAGGTGCCGGTCACGGTTTCGCCCTCGGCGGCAGCTCGGAACGGCAGTGCCTTTTTCGCCGCCAGTTCCCCACCGGCACGGTCAACCTCGCGTTCCTGAAGCGTGGCGATCAGGTTGCGCCGGTAAGCGCCCCTTCAAATTTGTAGGTTCGCTGAAAGATCTGTCGATCGATCCAAGCCGCGATTGCCGACGAGGAGCTGAGGACCCTGTGAGAGTATGGCGCTGCAGATCAGGTCCTCGGCAACAAATTTCGTTCTTGCAGTACCGCATTTTTCGAGGGCAGCCACAGCCGGCCTACTGAAAGCCACCCTTTGACCTTGCAGCCTCGGCACTGACGTTGGCTGCTTATGGGACGCGCGTCCCATCCATCAATGTCGGAAATGGGGGGCGGTAGCAGTCATCCAGCTCTTAATCGTCGAATGCGAACTTTTCCGTGATCCACACCTATGAGCTGCCAGTCCGCTCTCGGCTCCATGGCTGTCGTGCAAGGGACCGTATGTAGCGCTGGCACGACAACATTGATTACGGCTCAGGCCTCGTAAGACGTGCCATTTTACCAGGTGGCTAGGTCAGCCTCGTGCGATACGGACTGAGATACAAACTGTGATACAAATCGCTGTGGGCTCCTAGACTAGAAAAAACATCGTAAAATCAATGCCTGCCGAGGCGCGGCATTGCGTCTCGACAGACCCCACCTCAAATCGCCACCTGAAGCGACATCGGTGGCCGCCCGTCCCAACAATCTACTCAATTCCAGAATCATGGAAATCCACAACTCGGTTGGATTGAGCCGCTGAAGCCGAAGTTCATGCGAAATTCGCCGTACTAATTGCCGTACTAATTTACCAAAAAGTACGGCGGCTTGTTGGCTAAGCGCTTGAAAAACTTGGTGATCCCGACAGGAATCGAACCTGTGACCTACAGATTAGGAATCTGCCGCTCTATCCTACTGAGCTACGGGACCATCGCGCCCGACACATAACCGCTTCGGATCGTTTCGCCAAGAGGCAGCTAGGCTGCTCGCTTGGGTTCGACAGCGAACGGGCTCAGGCCCAGCCAAGTCTGCATTTTGCGGGCGATATCCTGATCGCCCGTCAGAATGACTTTCGGCCCGGCCTTCTCGACGGTGATCAGCCCCATCCAGATTTCGGTCATGGTGTGCAGGTCGGTCGAGACGTAGAGATCGACATCGAACCCCGGATCGTACCAGCAGAGGTCGACCTCGCCGTGCTTCTCGACGATCAGCCACCACGACCGTTTGGAGGCGGGGAGCTCCTGGTACAGAAATTGTATCACCGTGCGCCCGTCGGGCAGCGGCGACGCGTTTAGATTGCGCCGCATGTCCCACATCAGCAGCGACGGATCGAGGTTCTTCAGCGACAGCCGCGACTCGACCCATTTCTGCCCCCAAAAGCCCATCGCCTCGACGACGGACCGCAGATCCCTGCCTGCCTCGGTCATCCGGTATTCGAAGATGCCTTTCTCGCCGCGCACCTCCTTGCGCTCGACGATCCCGGCCAGCTCGAGCTCCTTGAGCCGTTGCGACAGAAGGGTCGGCGACATTTTGGGGACGCCGCGGCGCAGATCGTTGAAACGGGTCGAGCCCGCCACCAATTCGCGAAGCAGAACCATGGTCCAGCGGGTGCACAGCACCTCCGCGGCCATCGATAACGGGCAGAACTGCTTGTATCCGGCCTGGGTCATGATGTTGCCTTCCCCTCAAACTCAGCCGGGAGCATAGGCCTTTCCCAGCGGTGCGGCGAGTACAGAAACTGTACCGGCCAAGTGTGGTGGATTTGAAGTTCCTGCTTTCTGGGTGGCATCAGCGTTAGGAACTTCAAATCCAAAACCACACTGGAAATCCAAGCACTTGCTGGTGTGGCTTTTGAATCCGAAATTCGCTCGCTGCGTTGCTCCAAAGTGAATGCGAATTTCGAATTCGCCGCACCAGTACAGATCGCGGACTGGCTGGCGCCGGCCTTGCCATGCGACCCCTCTGCCGCTGCACGGGATACCCCTGTGCACGACCAGGAGACATGACCCATGACCGCTTACGTTATCGCAGACATCAAGGTGAGGGACCCGAAGTGGATGCCGGCCTATGCCGCGTCGGTCCACGACCTCGTTCACAAGCACGGCGGCAGATATCTGTCGCGCAGCGGCAATGTGAAGACGCTCGAAGGCAAGCCGCTCGACACGACGCTGATTGCCTTGATGGCGTTCCCGACCGAGGCCGCGGCGCGCGCCTTCACCGACGATCCCGCCTACGCACCCTTTGTTTCGGCCCGTCAGGGCGGCAGCGACAGCCGTTTCCAGCTGATCGACAACTCCGATCTGGCCGGAACCATCCCGTATCTGCCGAAGGGATGATCTTCCCCTGCATTTGTCGCATCGGGACAGGGATCTCCCAGCAACAACAGCCACAGCGCCCACCTGCCGGACCTCCTTACTTCCGGCGGCCGCCCGGGCTGTGCTTTTCAAGAAGAATGGAATGACTATGACAATCAACTTTCGCAACAAATTCCTCGCTGCCGCGGCGCTGCTGTCGGCCTGCACTGCATTGGCGCAGGCGCATCAGGCAGCGCCCGCGTCCGGTCCCAATCCGCTGGCCGACAAGGTACGCGCCGCCAACAGCCGCTTCGAGAATGTGGCGGCGGCGACCGCCGAGGGCTATGCGCCGATCCCCTGCGCCAGCGGCATCACCGGCGGCGCCATGGGCATCCACTACGTCAATCCCGGCTACCTCAAGGACGACGCTGTCGATGTCGCCAAGCCCGAAGCGGTGATGTACGAGCCGATGGCCGACGGCACGCTAAAACTGATCGCGGTCGAATACATCACCTCGAAAGGCCCGGCCTCGCTCGATGGGCATCTGTTCAACTTCAACAGCGCGCCCAACCGCTATGGCCTCGGCCCGTTTTACGAGCTGCATGTCTGGGCCTGGAAGGGCAACCCGACCGGCGCGTTCGCCGACATGAACCCGAACGTGTCGTGCGAACCGACGACTGCTGCCAGCCAGTAAGCAGCCGGGCCAGGCGGCGCCAACGCCGCCTGGTTTTTAATCTCACAGAGGGGCCAAGCTCCGGGAGATCGCGATGCAACCTGGCATCGTTGGCGTGCCTGTGTGCCCATCGAGCTGTCTTTGCAAAAAGAGTCGCTTGACTGGCGATGTAAAATGCTCATTCTAGAATGATCATTTTACATTGGGTTGCTCCATGACCAGACCGCGACTATTTGACGAAGCCACTGTGCTGGGGGACGCGATGAACGCGTTTCGACGGGCCGGTTTCGCGGGAATTTCGATCAAGGATCTGAGCGATGCCACCGGCCTGACGTCTGGCTCGATCTACAATGCCTTTGGCGACAAGGAAGGTCTCTATCGGGCGGCCTTCGGCCACTATATCGATGCCGTCATCCGACACCGTATCGAGACCTACATCGGCGAAGCAAGCGATCTGGATGGTTTGGAACAGTTGTTCCTGTCGTTGTTGCTGCCCGCCCCGGAATCCGGCGACCTCGGCTGTTTGTTAACGAACGCTGCTGTCGAGTTCGGTGCGCAACCGTCGGTCGCCTCGGAAGGTCTCGCGGAAGGCTTCGCCGTGCTGGAAGCCGCCATCCGGCAGGTCGTGGAGCGCCAGATCGGTGGAGGGCAGGTCGATCTCCACGTCGTCAGGCTTCTGCTTCTCTACCAAGGCATTCTCGTGCTGATCCGCGCCGGCCGAGACGTCTCGGCCTGCCCGGCCGTCATTCGATCAGAATTCGAGCAGCTAAGGAAACTTCTGCCATGATCACCCTTTCCCGCAGGGCGGTGCTTCTCGGCACCGCCGGCAGTCTTCTTGCGCCTTGCCTGCCGGTCTTTGGCGCGTCGCCGGCCATGCCGCCGGTCCGATACGTTCGCTCCAACGGCATCGATATGGCTGTTTATGAAGCCGGCAAGGGACCGGCGGTTGTTTTGCTGCACGGCTTTCCCGAACTCGCCTTTTCCTGGCGTCACCAGATCGCGCCGCTCGCGGCCGCCGGCTACCACGTCATTGTTCCCGACCAGCGCGGATATGGTCTGACCGACCGGCCGTCCAAGGTCGAGGATTATGACATGGTCCACCTGACCGGCGATCTCGTCGGTCTCCTCGATGCTCTCGGCGTCGAAAAGGCCGTGTTCGCGGGCCATGACTGGGGCGGCCTGGTCGCATGGCAGATGCCGCTTTTGCATCAGAGCCGGGTCACTGGCGTCATCGGTGTCAACACGCCATTCATTCCCCATGAAATGCTGTGGCTGCATCCGAGCCTCACCAAGGGGCTGACCGCCCCGGACAAGCCGTTCGTTGCCAACCCGGCAAAAGACCCGATCGCGCAGATGCGCGAAGTCTACAATCCCGACATGTATGTGCTGATGTTCGAAGATGGTGATCTCGCGGACCGTTTGATGGCGCACGACGTGGCGCGGGTGTTCAGGAGCAATATGCGCAAGGGTATTATCACCGCCGCGCAATACGCCAAGCTGCCGCCGCAGGCCCGACACATGACATTCCTACAGGCGCTCTCGCAGCCGGAGCCGAAGACGCTGCCCGGCGAGCTGATCCTGACGCCAGACGAGCTTGCTTTCTATGCCGAGAGCTTCGGGCGCACCGGTTTCACGCCGGGCATCAACTGGTACCGCAACTTGTCCCGCAATTGGAGAGCCGGCTTGAATGTCGACCAGACGATAAAAGTGCCTTCGCTCATGATCGGCGCTGAGGACGACGTCGTGTTATCTCCAGCGATGATGGATGGAATGGACGCCCACATCGCCGATCTCGAAAAACATGTGGTCGCCGGCTGTGGGCATTGGTCACAGCAGGAGAAGCCGGGCGAAGTCACCACGCTAATGGTCGATTGGTTGAAGCGGCGGGTTCCTGCGTAGCCGACATGGCGAGCGGTGCAAAGACGGTTAAGATAGCGGAACTTTCGGGATGCCGGCGCGCTTTAGTGTCCCGAAGGAGACACCGCATGAGCGCCACAAAAGAGTTCTTTGAAACCTGGCTGCAGGAGAATGTCGGCAATCTGCCGGCCGAGAGCGAGGTGAGCGTCGCCGTCCTGGCGCAGCAATTCGAGCAGGATGCCGATGCTGCCGGCTACGGCCACGAGGTTCGCGAAGACGAGCTCGGCAACATCCAGGAGGCGATCGAGGCAGCCCTGAAGAAGGCAAGGACAGGCGAAGAGCCGCAGGCTGCCGACGACAATGAGCTGGCGCCGGTTATGGAGGCGCTGGAGGTCGAGGATCCGAAGAGCGGACCGTAGCGGTTGCGGCTCTTCCCTTCCACGCTACATGACCGGGCATAATGGATGCCAAACACCTCACACTCGGCGTCGTGATCGGCGTGGCCATCGGCGTCGTGTTGGACAACATTGTTGCGGGCATTGGTATAGGTATTGCTCTGGGCATTGCCTTCGGCCTTGCCCGGAAGTCGTCCGGCCGGAAGTGACCAGCAGAACATGTCCTGCCCGATTTTACCGCCCAGAGGTGCGGCGGTCGCCGCACCGCCGATGCCGAACGGCTACGCCGCCAGCGCCGTCTCCGCCAGCTTCACCCAATAGCTCATGCCGTGCGGGATGACCTCGTCGTTGAAGTCGTAGGCCGGGTTGTGCAGGCCGGCGGTATCGCCATTGCCGATGAAGATGAAGGCGCCCGGCCGCGCTTCCAGCATGTAGGAGAAATCCTCGCCGCCCATCACCGGCTGGATGGCGCGGTGCACATGGCTGTCGCCGGCGACGTCGGCCGCGATGTCGCTGGCAAAGACCGTCTCTTCCGGATGGTTGAAGGTGACGGGGTAGTTGGCATTGTAATCAACCTCGATTGTCGCGCCGAAGGCAGCGCCCACGCCTTGGCAAAGCGCGCGGATGCGCTCTTCAGCCTTCTTGGCGACCTCCTTCTTCAGCGTGCGTACGGTGCCGGCGATCTCGGCGCTCTCGGGAATGATGTTATAGGCGTCGCCGGCATGGAATTTCGTCACCGAGACGACCACCGCCTCGACCGGATCGGTGCTGCGCGAGACGATCGTCTGCAATGCGCCGACAAGCTGGCTGGTGATGACGATCGGATCGATGGTGCCGTGCGGCATCGCCGCGTGGCCGCCCCGGCCCTTGACGGTGATGGTGAATTCGGCGGTCGCCGCCATGATCGGACCCGGCCTGATGGCGAACTGGCCGACCGGCAGGCCCGGCATGTTGTGCATGCCGAACACCTTGGAGATGCCGAAGCGCTCCATCATGCCGTCCTTGACCATCTCGTTGCCGCCGCCGCCGCCCTCTTCGGCCGGCTGGAAGATAACCGCGACGGAGCCGGCGAAATTGCGTGTTTCGGCGAGGTATTTGGCGGCACCCAAAAGCATCGCGGTGTGGCCGTCATGACCGCAAGCGTGCATCTTGCCCGGGACGGTCGAGGCATAGGATTTGCCGCTGATCTCGTTGAGCGGCAGGGCGTCCATGTCGGCGCGCAGGCCGATCGTCGAGCCTTCGCCGTGGCGGCCGCGGATGATGCCGACGACGCCGGTCTTGCCCAAACCCGTCACGATGTCGTCGCAGCCGAAAGCCTTCAGCTTCTCGGTGACGAAGGCGGCGGTCTTGAAGACGTCGAAATTCAGCTCCGGCGTCTGATGCAAATGGCGGCGCCAGCCGGCCACCTCATCCTGCATTTCGGCGGCTCGGTTCAGGATCGGCATGATGGTTCCATTTCGCTGTTGGAGCAGGCGGTCTTGACCTGCTGCTGTGCAATTGTGCCTGCTGCCCTGCAACCATGCACGCTGCTTTGCATTGTGCTGCTGCTTCCACATTGTGATCGGCAGCACTTTGCCATGTTGACGTCACATAGAGTAAATAGCACCGCGACTGTGGTCCGGGAACAGAGAGCCGGACCATTATCCTGGCGATCGTGTAACGAAATCTTACGGAGCCAGGGGCGACTGCGGCAAGAGGCTATTTCGGTTTTCATGATGCGCTATAGGCATTTCCTCAAACTGTTGGTGGCGGGCGCGGTGGTGCTTGCGGCGCTGGCCGGGCCTGCCTTGGCCAATCCGACCATCCTGTTCGACCTGAACAGCGGCAAGATCCTGCAGCATCAGGAGGCGTTCAGGCGCTGGTACCCGGCATCGCTGACCAAGCTGATGACCGCCTATGTGGCGTTTCGTGCGATTGCCGCGGGCGAGGTCCAGCTCGATTCGCCGATCAAGGTGACGAAACATTCCGCCGGCGAGCCGCCGAGCAAGATGGGCTTCAAGCCGGGTTCGGTGATGCGGCTGGACAATGCGCTGAAGATGATGCTGGTCAAATCGGCCAACGATATCGCCATGGCGGTCGGCGAGAATATCGGCGGTTCGCAAGCGGCCTTTGCCGAACGCATGAATGCGGAGGCGCGGAGGCTCGGCATGAGCGGGTCCCATTTCGTCAATCCGAACGGGCTCTATTCGCCGGACCAGTATACGACAGCGCGCGATCTCGCTTTGCTGGTGATGGCGATCCGCAAGGAATTTCCGCAATATGCCCCCTGGTTCTCGATCGAAGGCCTTGCCGTCGGCAAGAAGGCGATCTCCAACTACAACCTCCTGATCGGCCGCTATCCGGGTGCCGACGGCATGAAGACCGGTTTCGTCTGCTCGTCCGGTTTCAATATGATCGGCTCGGCGACCCGCAACGGCCGCACCCTGGTCGCCGTGGTGCTCGGCGAGCAATCGGCCGTCACCCGCGCCGAGGCGGCGGCAAAACTGCTCGACCAGGGCTTTGCAACCCCGGCGCCGAGTTGGCTGACGGTGGCGGCGCTGCCTGCCTATGGCGACACCATGTCGGCCAACGACATGAACGACGAGATCTGCAAGAAGAAGCCGGTCGAGGAGCAGTCGGAAGCCGCACCCGCCGTCGGCGACAAGGGCAAGGATGTGCCGAAATCGCCCTATCAGGAAAAGCTCGACCATGTACCGACGCTGATCGCCGTCGGCCTCGGCGGCGCGACGGGGCCGAAGCCGAAGGCGATGCTCGACGCCTCCGGGCAGGAATATGCCGACGTGCCGCTGCCGACATGGCGGCCGGATCGGGCGCCGCCGGCCGGCGCCGAGCCGGCCGTGGCCGGGTCCACCACCGCCGCGCAGGTCCAACGGCCGGCCAAGGCGCTGAACTAGCCGTATGGCCGGCTTCCCGATCCCCGTTTCGGTGCTCACCGGCTTTCTCGGCGCCGGCAAGACGACGCTGCTCAACCGGCTGCTCCGGAATCCCGCGCTCGCCGACACCGCCGTCATCATCAACGAGTTCGGCGAAGTGGCGATCGACCATCTTCTGGTCGAGCAGGCGTCCGATGGCATCATCCAGCTTTCCGACGGCTGCCTCTGTTGCACGGTGCGCGGCGAGCTGGTCGACACGTTGGCCGACCTCGTCGACCGGCTGCAGACCGGCCGCATCGACCGGCTTGCCCGCGTTGTCGTCGAGACCACCGGGCTCGCCGATCCCGCCCCTGTGCTGCAGTCGATCATGGCGCACCCGGCCCTGGTCCAGGCCTTCCGGCTCGACGGCGTCATCACCCTGGTCGACGCCGTCAACGGCAATGCGACGCTCGATGCCCATGTCGAGGCGGTGAAGCAGGTGGCCGTCGCCGATCGCATCGTGCTCAGCAAGGCCGACCTGGCCACGGATGCAGGCGACGCGGAGGCGTTGCGGGCGCGGCTCAGGCAGCTCAACCCGGGTGCCGTGGTGCTCGACGCGAGCCAGGCAAGCGCCGCGACCCTGTTCGATTGCGGCCTCTACAATCCGGCCACCAAATCCGTCGATGTGCAGCGTTGGCTCGGCGAAGAAGCCGGCCACGACCATGATGTTGGCAGCCATGACCACAGCGGTCATGGTCATGCCGACCACGGTCACCATGACCATGGCCACAGGCACGATTCCCGCATCCGCGCGTATTCGCTGGTTCATGACGGGCCGGTGCCGTTTTCGGCAATCGAGATGTTCCTCGATCTGCTGCGCTCGGCGCATGGCGAGCGCCTGTTGCGGATGAAGGGCGTCATCGAGCTTGCAGAAGACCCGTCGCGGCCGCTGGTTATCCATGGCGTGCAGAAGATCCTGCATCCGCCGGTGCAACTGCCGGCCTGGCCGGACAGCCAGCGCGGCACCAGGCTGGTGCTGATCACGCTCGACATGCCGGAAGACTATATCCGCCGGCTGTTCGCCGCCTTCACCAACCGGCCGTCGATCGACACGCCGGACCGCGCGGCACTGGAAAGCAACCCGCTGGCTATTGCCGGGCGGTAGAGGCTTTCATCAGTTTTAAGTCGAACGCCGCGCTGCCCCTCATCTGCCTGCCGGCATCTTCTCAAGAAGGACGCTCTCGTCGACGATTTCGCCAATCTCCAGCGCCGCAGAAAGAGCGCCAAAGTTGCGGCCAGCCCCTTCTCCCCGTCACTATACGGGGAGAAGATGCCGGCAGGCAGATGAGGGGCAGCGCACCGTCAGCAGAACGAGCTAAGTCCAGGCTCGGCCGCCGCCGCGCTCGACCAGGAAGCGGTGGCCGCCCGATATTGCCGCCGTTTCGATCAGCCGATGGCCGCTCTCGGCGCAGAAGGCGGGGATGTCGATGACGGCGAGGGGGTCGGTGGTTTCGAGCCAGAGGCGGCTACCCGGCGGCATTGCGGCCAAGCGCTTTTTGGCCTTGAGCGCGGGCAACGGGCAGTTCAGACCTTTGAGGTCGTAGACGGCGGCGGGGCTGGTTGAGGGCCTGTCTCCTTGGCCCCCATCTTCTTGTTCAAGCATGAAGCTCAGCCGCCAAACATGCCGAGCAGCTTTTTCTTCAACCTTGTCGCCGTGCTTTCGGCGTCCGCAGCCTGCGTTTCGACTGCCGGGGCGGCCTCCGATGGCGCTACAGTGGCGGTGGCGACAGGCATCTCGGCGGCGGTCTTGGCAGCTTCCTTTTCAGCCAGTGCCTGCGCCTTGGCCGCTTCCTTCTCGGCCAGCGCCTGCGCCTTGGCTGCCTCTTTGGCGGCCTTGGCCGCTTCAATGGCGGCTAGCCTTTGTTCCTCGGCCTTCTGCTTGGCGGCCTTTTCGGCGTCGAGTGCCGCCATCTTGCGGCCGGCCGGCGAATCGACGCGGCCCATGCGCGCCGTCTCGGTCACCGTGCCGTCTGGGTTGAGCGACGGCGGCTCGATCGGCACGCGTTCGCCGCGGGCACGCCGTTTCGACCAGTCGGAAACGATGCTGGCTTCCTTGATCCCGGCGATGGTCGGCTTGGGTGCCGGCACGCTGGCCTTGACGGCGCCGTTGAAGGCCGCCTCATAGGTGCTTTGATAGGCGTTGATGGCGCTCCTCAGTGAATCGGGCTGGGTGGTCGCAGGGCAAGCGCCGGTCGGATTAAAGGTCGAGCCGTCGGCCGCAACCTGGTTGAAGACGTAGCGCTTCTCGCAGACGTCGACTTTCGGCGGCACCTTGGTGACTTCGAAATTGTCGTAGCCGACCTTCAGCATCTTCCAGAATTCGTAGTTCGGGTCGTTGCGGTAGCGCGCCATGTTGGCTGCAGTCATGCGGAACGGAAAAGCCTGGATCTGGAACTCGGTCTGGCCGCCCTGGAAGGCGTCACGACCGAAAGCGTAGATCTGCTCGATCTGCGCGTCGGTCATCGAATAGCAGCCCGACGACGAGCAGGCGCCATGGACCATCAGGTTGGAACCAGTGCGGCCATTGGCGCGGTCATAGGCGTTCGGGTAGCCGATGTTGAAGGACAGGTGATAATTCGACCGCGGGTTCATCTGCGCCGGGCGGACCGTGTAAAAGCCTTCCGGCGCTTGGCGGTCGCCTTCGGTGAACTTCGGCCCGAGCTTGCCCGACCATTTGCAGATGTCGTAGCTGGCGACCAGGTCGTAGCGGCCGTTGGTCTTGGCCTTCCAGATTTCGAGCTTGCCTTCTTCCTTGAAGATGCGGGCCATCACCGAAGAGGTGCGGACCATGCCCTTGGCCCTCATCTCGGCCAGGATCTTGTCCGGCAGCGGCTTGTTGGCCTGCGGTGCAAAATCCTTCATCGAAGCATCATTGCAGCCGGCGACGCCGATCGCAGCGATCAGAACTCCGGTGCGGGCAAGCTTGGCAAACATGGATATGGCTATCGTCTTCATCTCTGCGCCGCGGATGCCGCGGCTGCTAAACTGACCACTGACGGACCTTAAGCCCGTTAACCTTGAAAATTCCTTACCGCAAGCGACCTTGCGCCAAGCAGCCCTCTTGCCCCAAACGAAATTGGCGCGTCCCCTACGGCAAGCTCACTGTGACGAACGCGGCGGCATTTTTGTGGCGAAATTGCTCCACGCCGTCACATTTCAGGCCGCGCACCTGCGTTGGCTACAGATTGCGGCCCATCGCCAGGTATTTCTCGCGGCGATGCTCGCGGAAGTCGGTGTTGGCGCCGGAAAATTCCTTCATCGTCCTGGCGATGAGGTCGCCGGTGGCGGCAATCACCGTTTCGGGGGCGCGATGGGCACCGCCGAGCGGTTCGGCGACGATGGCGTCGATGATCTTCAGCTCCAGCAGATCCTGCGCCGTGATCTTCATGTTGGTCGCAGCATCCCTGGACCGGGTGGTGTCGCGCCACAGGATCGAGGCGGCGCCCTCCGGCGAGATCACCGAATAGATGGCGTGTTCGAGCATGTAGACGCGGTTGGCGGTGGCGATCGCTATGGCGCCGCCGGAGCCGCCTTCGCCGATCACCACCGAGATCGACGGCACCTTCAGGCCAAGGCAGGCTGAGGTCGAGCGGGCGATGGCTTCCGCCTGGCCGCGCTCTTCGGCGTTGACGCCGGGATAGGCGCCGGCAGTGTCGACCAGCGTCAGCAGCGGGATTTGGAAGCGGTCGGCGAGTTCCATCAGCCGTACCGCCTTGCGGTAGCCCTCCGGCCGCACCGAGCCGAAATTATGCTTCAGCCGGCTTGCCGTGTCGGAACCTTTTTCCTGGCCGATGATCGCCACCGGCTCGCCACGGAAGCGGGCGAAGCCGCCGACGATCGCCTGGTCCTCGCCGAAATTGCGGTCGCCGGCGAGCGGCGTGAAATCGGTAAGCAGGCCCTTGATGTAGTCGATGCAATGCGGCCTGTCCGGATGGCGCGCCACCTGCACCTTCTGCCATGGCGTTAGCGCCTTATAGGCGTCGCGCAGCGCATCGCGTGAGCGCTTCTCGAGACGGGCGATCTCATCGCCGACGTCGACCGCCTCACCGTTCTCGGCAAGCTTCTTCAGCTCGAGGATCTTGCCTTCGAGATCCTGCACAGGCTTTTCGAAATCGAGGTAATTGTACATTCTTGGGCGAACCGGCAGGTCGGAAGGCAATGACTGACGCAAGCCCGAAAATGCAGGCTGGGCGCGGTGGAACGTCGTTCTCACATAGCGACATGACGCCTAGTCGGCAAGCGGATGATGATCGTTGACCAGACGCACCAGCCGCTCCTCCAGTACATGGGTGTAGATCTGCGTCGTTGAAATATCGGCATGGCCGAGCAGCTGCTGCACGGCCCTGAGATCGGCGCCGTTCTGCAGCAGATGGCTGGCGAAAGCATGGCGCAGCACATGCGGCGATATCTTCGCCGCGGCAATGCCGGCTCGCGCGGCAAGCCCTTTCAGCTCGCGGGCAAAGACCTGTCTCGAGAGATAGCCGTTTTCGGAGGCGGCCGGAAACAGGAACGGGCTGTCGGCAAGAGCCGGCACCGCCGCCCGTGCGGCAAGCCAGGTCCGCATCGCCGTGCGCGCCTTGGCCGACAGCGGCACCATGCGTTCCTTGTTGCCCTTGCCGCGCACCATGAAGAAGCGGTCGTCGCGCTGCGCCACCGTCACCGGCAGGCTGACCAACTCCGAAACCCGCAGGCCGGTGGCGTAGAGGACCTCGACCAGTGCGTGCAGGCGCAGCGCCGCCAGGCTGTCGTCGTCGTTGAGCGAGGGGTCGATCGCCTCCTGCGTGGCGCGGTCGAGCAGCCGGCCGGTATCGGCCTCGCTCATCGTCTTCGGCAGCGGCCGGCCTTTCTTCGGGCTGTCCAGCGTGCCGGTCGGATCGTCGCCGCGCAGGCCTTCGGCGTAGAGGAACTTGAAGAACTGACGGATTGCCGACAATTTGCGCGCCTGCGAGGTGGCGGCAAAGCCGCGCGCGGCGATGTCGTCGAGATAGGCACGGATGTCGGTGCTGGTGGCAGCGGCGAGCCCGCCGCCGATCCCGGCGGAAGCGTCCTCGAGGTCGCGGCGATAGGAGGAAAGCGTGTTTTCGGCAGCGCCGCGCTCGGCGCTCATCATCTCGAGAAAGGCTTCGATGCGGGCGGCGCTGTTCATTTTTTGGGATTGAGCTTTTCCGGAGGGATACGCACGCTCATTTCCGCCTTTCTCGGCTCGACGAACATGACCAGGGCGAACATCGCGCCGTAGACAATGCCGGCCAGAATCACGAGCGTCACGACAAAGCGAAACAGTGTCGGCATTAATTTTCGCCCGTCGTCTTGTTCTGCATTTCCAACCCTGTGCCCTTATGAGACGCCAATCCCACCAATTCAAGGGTGAAGCCGATAACAGGTCCCGGGCGCGCCGCGCTTGACGCAAACAGGCTTTTGATGTCGATACGCCGGCAAAGAGGCCCTAGAAACATGAACGCGTTACCAGCAAACCCTCCGGGCGAGAGCCATGCCGCGCTGCTCGGCCGGCTGGGCGACCGTTCCATCGTCTTTGTCGGGCTGATGGGCGCCGGCAAGACGGCGATCGGCCGCAAGGTGGCGGCGATGCTGGCGCTACCCTTTATCGACAGCGACCAGGAGATCGAAAGTGTTTCGCGCATGAGCGTCCCGGACCTGTTCGAGCGCTATGGCGAGGCGGAGTTCCGGGCACTGGAGCAGCGCGTCATCCTGCGCGTGCTGGAGCACGGGCCCCAGGTGCTGTCGACCGGCGGCGGCGCCTTCATGAATGCGCAGACGCGCGAGGCGATCGCCAGCCATGGCGTTTCGGTCTGGCTGAAGGCCGAGATCGACCTGTTGATGGAGCGCGTTTCCAAGAAGCAGAACCGGCCGCTGCTGAAAAGCGCCGATCCCCGGGGGGTGCTGGAGCGGCTGATGGCGGAACGCTACCCGGTTTACGCCGCGGCCGATGTCATCGTGCCGACCCGCGACGACCGCAAGGAGATCATTGCCGCCGAAGTGGTGGACGCGCTGCGCGGCCATCTCGGCGTTGCCGACATCGACGAGGTGCGGTCGTGAGCGCTGATGCAACGGTCTCTGTCGAAGTCGGGCTTGGCGAGCGTACCTACGACATTTTGATCGGCCCCGGCCTGCTGTCACGCGCCGGCGCCGAAATTGCGCGCCGTCTGCCGGGCACAAGGGCGGCGGTCGTCACCGACGAAAACGTCGCTAGCGCGCATCTCGCAACGCTTGCGGCCGGCCTGGCAAGCGGTGGCATCCAACATGCAGTCATCACGCTGCCGCCCGGCGAAAAGACCAAGAGCTTTGCGCACCTGGAAGAGGTGGTCGACGGCGTGCTGGCCGCCAAGCTGGAGCGTGGCGATGTCGTCGTCGCGCTCGGCGGCGGCGTCATCGGCGACCTCGCCGGCTTTGCCGCCGGCATCGCGCGGCGCGGCATGAACTTCGTGCAAATCCCGACCTCGCTGCTGGCGCAGGTCGATTCCTCCGTCGGCGGCAAGACCGGCATCAACAGCAAGCGCGGCAAGAACCTGGTCGGGGTGTTTCACCAGCCGAGGCTGGTACTGGCCGACACCGAAGTGCTCGACACGCTGCCGATCCGCGAGTTTCGCGCCGGCTATGCCGAACTGGCCAAATACGGGCTGATCGACCGGCCGGAGTTCTTCGCCTGGCTGGAGGAAAACTGGTCTCGCGTGTTTGCCGGCGGGCCGGAGCGGGCAAAAGCGATTGCCGAGGCCTGTCGCGCCAAGGCCGACGTCGTTGCACGCGACGAATTCGAGACCGGCGACCGTGCGCTGCTCAATCTCGGCCACACCTTCGGTCACGCGCTCGAGGCGGCGACCGGCTATGACGGCACGCGGCTGGTGCATGGCGAGGGCGTTGCCATCGGCATGGCGCTGGCGCACCGTTTTTCTTCAAGGCTCAATTTGGCGAGCCCCGACGATGCGGCGCGCGTCGAGGCGCACCTTCGCGTCGTCGGCCTGCCGTGGTGCATGGCCGACATTCCAGGCGAATTGCCTGACGCCGAAAAGCTGTTCTCCTTCATCACCCAGGACAAAAAGGTGTCGCGCGGCGCGCTGACCTTCATCCTGACGCGCGGCATCGGTCAGGCCTTCATCGCCAGGGATGTGCCGGCCTCGGAAGTGCTGGCGTTCCTCGGGGAGAACCATCCGGGATGAGCCAGGCCGGCTGGATCGCGGCTGCTGCGCTTGCCGGCCTCGGCCTGCTGGGCTTCGTCTTGCGTCGGCACCTGTTCGCCGCCTTCGGCTACGAGTTGCAGCGTATCGAGCCGCAGCGCTCGACGCATGAGGAATTGCGTGGCGCCGTCGACGATTTCCGCCGCGACGGCCAGGTGGTGCGCGAGGATCGTGCCCGCATTGGCGGCCTGTTCGACCTTGAGGAGCTCGAAGTGTCGGACGTGATGGTCCACCGCACCAATATGCGCTCGGTCAACGCCGACGACCCGCCGGAAGCGGTGGTGCGCGAGATCCTGCAGAGCCCGCATACCCGCATGCCGCTGTGGAAGGGCTCGCTCGACAACATCGTCGGCGTGCTGCACGCGAAGGACCTGCTGCGCGCGCTGAACGAGGTCGGCAATGATTTCTCCAGGATCGACGTGATGAAGATCGCGTCGCGGCCGTGGTTCGTGCCCGACACCACGACGCTGCAGGAGCAGCTCAACGCCTTCCTGCGCCGCAAGGCGCATTTCGCCATCGTCGTCGACGAATATGGCGAGGTCGAGGGACTGGTGACGCTGGAGGACATCATCGAGGAGATCGTCGGCGAGATCGCCGACGAGCACGACATCGACATCCAGGGCGTCAAGCAGGAAGCCGACGGCTCCGTCGTCGTCGACGGCACGGTGTCGATCCGCGACCTCAACCGGGCGCTCGACTGGAACCTGCCGGACGAGGAAGCCACCACCATTGCCGGCCTTGTCATCCACGAGGCGCAGTCGATTCCGGACGAAAAGCAGGCCTTTACGTTTCACGGCAAGCGCTTCGTCGTCATGAAACGCGACAAGAATCGGATCGCGCGGCTGAGGATCAAGCCGGCGATGCTTGGCGAATGACAGTGCACGCCTTATGGCAGCCGTGGGCAGTCAGGAGTCTATGACAATCGATCGGCGAACCCTGCTTCTGGTGTCGATGGCGGCGCTGCTGCCGGGTCAGGCTGCAGCGGCATTGCAGCTGCGTCCGCCATCACCCGAAACCTTCGACTATGGGCCGGCCAAGCTCGACATTTATTCCCGCGATGGCGCAAGCGGCCTGCCGGTCGTCTTTTTCGTCCATGGCGGCGCCTGGCGGGTCGGCAACCGCAACAACGTCAACTCCAAGCCGCAATTCCTGCTCGACAATGGCTTCTGCTTCGTCTCGATCGACTACCGGATGCTGCCTGAAGCCGACGTCGCCACCCAGGCCGCCGATGTCGAACTGGCGTATCGCTACGTCCGCGCCAACATCGCCAGCCATGGCGGCGATCCGGACCGGATCGTCGCGATGGGCCATTCGGCCGGCTGCCATCTCGTCGCGCTGACCGGCCTGCGCGGCGGCCTGCCCGGCGTCGCGGCGCTGGTCCTCGACGATACCAGGGCCTATGATCTGGAGGCGTTGGCCAGGAGCGGCGGCATGGCAGGGGTCTATGCCCGCGCCTTTCCCGATCCGGCGCAGTGGCGGGCGCTGTCGCCGGTCACCTATGTCGACGGCCGCAAGCATCCGCCGACGTTCATCGCCTATTCGCGGGCGAAAACCCGCGCGGCGGACGCGCAGGCCTTTGCCGGGCGTCTGGGCGCCACCGGAACCAGGGTCACGCTGTTCGATGGCAGCGCCTATTCGCACATGTCGATCAATCGCGACTTCGGCACCGAAGGCGATGCGTTGACCGCCGCGGTGATGGCTTTCCTGAGGGCGAGCCTCGGCTGAGTTACCAGCGGGTCTTTTCGCCGGGCGCCGCCGGCTCGATCGCCAGGGCATGGACGCCGGATTTCAATTCCTCGGCCAGCAATGCGTTGACGGCGCGGTGGCGTTCGACGCGGCTCATGCCGGCAAAGGCGGGCGCGACGATGCGGACGCGGAAATGCGTCTCGCCGGTGCCGTCGAAGGTGGCGTGATGGCCGGAATCCAGATGATGATGGCCGGCATGGAGATGGCTTTCGTTGATGACGGCCAGCCGTTCCGGCGAAAACGCCTTTTTCAGCTTGTCTTCCATCGTTGCCTGTATGGACATCGCCGCTTCCCTTCACCACATCTATGTCATCGCACAAAATTCGCCGTTCGCCGGTTTTATGCCGCGATTCAGCGGTTAGGGCGATCATCGCGAAAATGTCAATTCTTGTTTCGCATCAGCGAACAGCCCATAAATGGGTGAGATGAAGCCGTACCCAAAATATTTCGAAAAGATTCGCATCCGCCCGGAGAAGGACGCGGAGCTGAAGTCGCGCTCACCGATCTGCCAGTGGGATGGCTGCAAGGAGGCCGGCACCCACCGCGCCCCGGTGGGACGCATGAAGGAAGGCGAGTACTTCCAGTTCTGCTTCGATCATGTGCGCGAGTACAATAAGGGCTTCAATTATTTCTCGGGCGTTCCCGACACCGAGATTGCCCGCTTCCAGAAGGAGGCCATGACCGGCCACCGGCCGACCTGGAAAATGGGCGTCAACGGTGCTTCGACACGCTCCTCGCCCGACTTCGCCCAGGCGCGCTCCGGTCGCGCCGGCTACTACAACCGCATGCGCGATCCGTTCGATCTGTTCAAAGGCCCGAAGGACCCGCGCGAAGCACGCGAGCGCAAGGCCAAGCCGCTTGAGGCCAAGGCACTGGAAACGCTTGGCCTTGATACAAAGGCGACTGGCAAGGATATCAAGGCGCGCTATAAGGAACTTGTGAAACGCCACCATCCGGATGCGAATGGCGGCGACAGAGGTTCGGAAGACCGGTTCCGCGATGTGCTCCAGGCCTATCGCGTGCTCAAGCAGGCAGGTTTGTGCTGAGCGACCTTACGGTTCGTGTCGCTTTCCAACTTTCATAAGGTTGGAAAAGGCTCTAAGACCGCCCCCGAACAAAATCGATTGCCAGCGAAACGCGGCGTTTCGCTTGTGGAGACGTTGATAGAGATGAACAAGGTCGATCGCGATATCGCCAACCTGCCCGACACCACGGTGTCGGTGAAGGAGACATTCGGCTTCGACTCCAAGATGGTGGTGCCGGCCTATTCGGTGACGAGCGAGCATGTGCCCGACATCGACCCGGACTATCTGTTCGACAAGAACACGACCATGGCGATCCTCGCCGGCTTTGCCTACAACCGCCGGGTCATGGTGTCGGGCTATCACGGCACCGGCAAATCGACGCATATCGAGCAGGTCGCCGCCCGCCTCAACTGGCCCTGCGTGCGCGTTAATCTCGACAGCCATGTCAGCCGTATCGACCTCGTCGGCAAGGACGCCATCGTCGTCAAGGACGGGCTGCAGATCACCGAATTCCGCGACGGCATCCTGCCCTGGGCCTATCAGCACAATGTTGCGCTGTGCTTCGACGAATACGATGCCGGGCGTCCGGACGTGATGTTCGTCATCCAGCGCGTGCTGGAATCGTCGGGCCGGCTGACGCTGCTCGACCAGAGCCGGGTCATCCGCCCGCATCCGGCCTTCCGGCTGTTTTCGACCGCCAACACGGTTGGGCTGGGCGACACCACCGGACTCTATCACGGCACCCAGCAGATCAACCAGGCGCAGATGGACCGCTGGTCGATCGTCACCACGCTGAACTATTTGCCGCACGACAATGAGGTGAACATCGTGCTGGCCAAGGCCAAGCACTATCGCGACGGCAAGGGCAAGGAGATCGTCAACAAGATGGTGCGCGTCGCCGACATGACGCGCTCGGCCTTCATCAACGGCGATTTGTCGACGGTGATGAGCCCGCGCACGGTCATCACCTGGGCCGAGAATGCCGAGATCTTCGGCAATATCGGCATGGCGTTCCGGCTGACCTTCCTCAACAAATGCGACGAGCTGGAACGCTCGCTGGTCGCCGAGTTCTACCAGCGCGCCTTCGGCGAAGATCTGCCGGAATCGGCTGCCAATGTGGTGCTGGGCTAAGCAGAGTCTCGATGGCGGGTCCGGGCGACAACACGCGAAACAAATCCAAGACCGGCGCTGAGAACGACAGCTTCAAGCGCGCGGTTACCGTCTGCATGCGCGCCATCGCCGGCGACAAGGACCTCGAAGTCGGCTTCGCCAAGGACCGGCCGGCGCTGGCCGGCAGCCGCGCCCGGCTGCCCGAACTGCCGAAGAAGGCATCGAAAGCCGATATCGCCATCACCCGGGGGCTCGGCGATTCCATGGCGCTGAAGCGCGCCTGCCATGATGCGCGCATCCACACCAGGCTGGCGCCGGAAGGCAAGCAGGCCCGCGCCATCTATGACGCGGTCGAGCAGGCCCGGGTGGAGGCGATCGGTTCTCGCGCCATGCAGGGCGTCGCTGACAATATAGGCTCGATGCTCGAGGACAAATACGCCAGGGCCAACCTCGTCGACGTCAAGGACAAGGCCGACGCGCCGATCGAGGAAGCGCTGGCGCTGATGGTGCGCGAAAAGCTGACCGGCCGCACTGTGCCGAAGAGCGGCGAACGGCTGGTCGATCTCTGGCGCCCCTGGGTCGAGGAAAAGGCCAGCGCCGACCTCGACGGGCTGTCGGCAAAGCTCGACGACCAGCAGGCCTTTGCCCGCGTCGTGCGCGAAATGCTCGCCTCCATGGAAATGGCCGAGGAACTCGGCGACGACCAGGAGACGGAAGACTCGGAGGACAACGACGAAAACCAGCCGCAAGGCGAGGAGCAGAGCGAGGAGGGCGGCGAAGACGATTCCGGCTCCGAGCAGTCGCAGTCCGAAGATACCGAGGCATCGTCCGACGACGAGCAATCGGCCGAGACCGAGGCCTCCGACGCCACTGCCGACGACCTTTCCGACGATGACGACGCCGACGCGGAGACGCCCGGCGAGGCGCGCCGCAACGACAATCCCTTCACCAATCTGCCGAAAGAGATCGACTACAAGGTCTTCACCACGGCCTTCGACGAGACCGTAGGCGCGGAGGAACTGTGCGAGGAGGAGGAGCTCGACCGGCTGCGCGCCTTCCTCGACAAGCAGCTCGCCAACCTGTCCGGCGTCGTCGGGCGGCTGGCCAACCGGTTGCAGCGCCGCCTGATGGCGCAGCAGAACCGCTCCTGGGATTTCGACCTCGAAGAAGGTTATCTCGATCCGGCACGGCTGGTGCGCGTCGTCATCGACCCGATGCAGCCGCTGTCCTTCAAGCAGGAGCGTGATACCAAATTCCGCGACACGGTGGTGTCGCTGGTGCTCGACAATTCGGGTTCGATGCGCGGCCGGCCGATCACGGTCGCGGCGACCTGCGCCGACATCCTGGCGCGCACGCTGGAACGCTGCGGCGTCTCAGTCGAAATCCTCGGCTTCACCACCCGCGCCTGGAAGGGCGGGCAGGCGCGCGAGAAATGGCTGAAGGAAGGCAAGCCGCCGAACCCCGGCCGGCTCAACGATCTGCGCCACATCATCTATAAATCCGCCGACCATCCGTGGCGGCGGGCGCGCCGCAATCTCGGCCTGATGATGCGCGAGGGCCTGCTCAAGGAAAACATCGACGGCGAGGCGCTGCTTTGGGCGCACAACCGGCTGATCGCGCGGCCGGAGCAGCGCAAGATCCTGATGATGATCTCGGACGGCGCGCCGGTCGACGATTCAACGCTGTCGGTCAATCCGGGCAATTATCTCGAGCGGCATCTGCGCGCCATCATCGAGCTCATCGAGACGCGCTCGCCGGTCGAGCTTTTGGCCATCGGCATCGGCCACGACGTCACCCGCTACTATCGCCGCGCCGTCACCATCGTCGATGCCGAAGAACTGGCCGGCGCCATGACCGAGCAACTGGCCTCGCTGTTCGCCGAGGAAACCGTGCGCGACACGCGGCGCGGCGGCATGCGGCGCGCCGGATGATTTTTTCCCGCGGCGGCCTTTGGCAGACGCTTTTGGCCGCCATTGCGTTGTCAGGCATCAGTTTGGCGCCGGCTGTCGCTGCCGGGCCGGCCCCGGTCGAGCCGGCCGAAATCTCGGCACGGCCGATCAGCGAATTCCATATCGGCCGGCCGGACAAACAGTTCGGGCCGCTCGAATTCGTCGGCGGGCTCGAAATGACCTCGCCGACGCGCGATTTCGGCGCGCTGTCGGCGCTTCGGTTCCTCAAGCCGGGCAGCGATTTCATCGGCGTCGCCGATACCGGCTTCTGGTTCTTCGGCACCCTTGTCCACGATGCCGACAAGCGGCCTTCCGGCATTCAGAATTTTCGCATGCAGCAGATGGTCGATGCGGCCGGCCAGGCCATCGACCTGAAATGGGCGGTCGATGCCGAAGGCCTCGCGGTCCAGGACGGCATCGCCACGGTCGGCTTCGAGCGCGATCACCGTATCGCAGAGGTCAAGATCGATCCGGACGACATGAAGGCGCCGTTCAAGCAATTGGACTTCCTGATCCCGGCCTGGGAACTTCGCCGCAATCGCGGCTTTGAGACCGTCGCCCGCGCCCATCCTTACGGACAGCACGCGGGCGGGCTGGTCGTGGTGTCGGAAAAGAGCCTCGACAAGGCCGGTAACATCTTCGCGGCGATCATCGAAGGGCCGCATAAGGGCGTCTTCACCGTCAAGCGCAATGGCGACTTCGACATCACCGACGGCGCCTTCCTGCCGGATGGCGACCTGTTGCTTCTGGAGCGCAGTTTTTCGATGGCCGGCGGCGTCAAGATGCGGCTGCGGCGCATCTATGGCGAAAGCGTCGAGAAGGGCGCCGTCGCCGACGGGCCGGTGCTGCTTGAAGCCGACATGGATTACCAGATCGACAACATGGAAGCGCTCGACGTCTGGACCCGCGACGACGGCGCGCTGATCGTGTCGCTGATGTCCGACGACAACCACTCGATCCTGCAGCGCAACCTCTATCTGGAATTCATCCTGCACGAGGATTGACGCGCGATCGGCCATTGATCGGCTGTTGGCGATGCTGGCATTTCCGCGCCGTTTCGCAGCGCATGCAATTTCCCATGGCGATTTCCCCTCGCAATGACCCGCGTCGCGCGTTTCCAACCGGCTCTCACCATCTGCAAAAATACTTTAGTTGTGGCTTGACAATTTGTGTCATCGGCGAAATACTCAAGTCCATGCTTAACTATTCCGAGATCGACAGCATCCTGCGGGCTCTTGCCGAGCCGACGCGGCGGGCAATCCTGGAAAGGCTGGGCCGCGGGCCGGCCACCGTCAGCCAGCTGGCGGAGCCGTTCGGCATGACCTTCGCCGCGGTGCTCCAGCATCTCCAGGCGCTGGAAGCGTGCGGGCTGATCCGCAGCGAAAAAATCGGACGCGTGCGCACCTGCCGGATCGAGCCCGGCGGGCTCGCCCCGCTCGCCGACTGGATCGCCGCGCGCCGCACGCCGGCCGAACGCCACCTCGACCGTCTCGGCCAGATTCTGGCGGAGACTGACCAACCGAACGCAACACTCCACGACCAGGAAAAGGACGAAGAGAAATGAACCAGATTGCGCCCGTGAACGACCACTCCGTCATCCATTCGACCTTCACGATCGAGCGGACCTATCCGCAATCGCCCGAGCGCGTCTTCTTCGCCTTTTCCGACAAGGCGACAGTGCGGCGCTGGCGCGTCGAAGGTGACGGCTTCACCATCGCCGAGTTCACCTTCGATTTCCATGTCGGCGGCGGCGAGGTTTCGCGGTTCAGCTATCAGGGCGGCCCGGAAATCAGGCTCGATGCGCAGTTCCAGGACATCGTCCCTGACCGACGCATCGTATTTTCCTACCGGATGGCGGTCGGGCCGCAGCCGCTGTCGGCGTCGCTCACCACCGTCGAGCTCGCACCCTCCGGCGACGGCACTCGCCTGACCTATACCGAACAGGGTGCGTTTTTCGATGGCATTGATTCAGCGCAAGGACGCGAAGAGGGCACGCGCGGGCTGCTGCAGGCGCTCGCGGCCGAGCTTCAGAAAGCGAAGTAGTAGGTGTCGGCATGCCGGGCGGAGCCCAAACAGCAATCCGCCCGAATTGCTTCCGCTATGCTTTACTCGCGAGCCAGACGATGTGACGAGCGCCGCGCTTGCCGTGAGCCCGCACCTTAACCTCGTTGACCGTGAAGCCCGCCTGCTTGAGCCTTCGGGTGAAACCTGCGTCAGGGCCCTGCGACCAGACCGCCAGCACACCGCCGGGCTTGAGCGCGGCGCGTGCGGCGTTGAGGCCGGTGCCGCTGTAGAGCGCATCGTTGGCCTTGTAGACGATGCCCTCGGGACCGTTGTCGACGTCGAGCAGGATCGCGTCCCAGGCCGATGCTTGCGAACGGATGAGCTGACCGACATCGGTCTCGTGAACACTGACGCGCCGGTCGTCAAGGCAACCGTCGAAAACCTCGGCCATCGGGCCGCGCGCCCACGTCACGACTGCCGGCACCAGTTCGGCAACAGTGACCTGCGCATCGTCGCCGAGCTCGGCCAGCGCCGCGCGCAAGGTAAAGCCCATGCCCAGGCCGCCGATCAGGATGCTTGGGTTCCGGCGGCCGGCAATCCTTTGACGGGACAGTTTGGCCAGCGCCTCTTCGGAACCGCTGAGCCGACTGTTCATCAGCTCGTTGGCGCCAAGCATGATCGAGAATTCGCCGCCGCGCCGTTTCAGGCGAAGCTCCTGTCCGCCGTCAGGCGTTTTTGCCGAGTCCAGCTGAAGCCAGGGGATCATGCTCGATAGTCTTTGAGCATGATCTTGTCCGAAAACCGGTTCCCACTTTTCGCTAACGCGGACCTTCGGTTCGGGATCATGCTCTATGCCGCCAGTGCCGGCTGGCTCCAGCGGGCGGCAAGCAGCCGGTAAGGGATCAGCGCTACCACCGCTATGATCAGCTTGACGCTGAGATCGCCGAGCGCCCAGGATATCCAGCGCATCGTCTCGACTGGCAGCATGCCCATGAGCGGTGCGGTCTCCAGCGCAAAGCCATCGTTCGGCCCGGCGAAGGCGAAAGCCGCCGCGAAGGCGACGGTGAAAAACACCACCGTATCGAAAACGGAGCCGACCAGCGTGCCGACGATCGGCGCGCGCCACCAGCTCTGCCGGCGCAGTCGGTTGAACACGGTGACGTCGAGCAATTGCGCGGTGAGGAAGGCCGCACCCGACGCCGCGGCAATACGCACCAGCCGGTCGGCGGCGGTCTCGAATTCGATCAGGCCGTGGCGAAACAGCAAGGGCGGGATGACGATCGAGCAGACCACCGCTGTCATGAACCCGACAAAGACGATCCTGCGCGCCACCGCCGCGCCGTAGCGGCGATTGGCGAGATCGGTGACCAGGAAGGAGAACGGATAGGTGAAGGCGCCCCAGGTCAGGATGTCGGCCAGCGACAACCCGCCGATTGCGCCCTGCATCGGAAACTGCACGAGGATGTTCGAGGCCACGACGACGAGCGCCATGGCGGCCACGAAGGGCAGGTATCGCGAGAGGAAAATCATTTTTTTATCCTGGGTAATGGAACCAGCGGAACGCGATCCGGAGTTCGGATCGGAAGGCGGCTGCCGCCGAAAAATTCAGGCGGCCGGCTGTTCGGCGAGCTTCTTGGCGATCTGCTTCTTCAACAGGCGCGCGCGCTGCGACAATTGCTTGGCATCGGCCTTGGCCAGGAAGGCATCGAGGCCGCCGCGATGCTCGACCGAACGCAGCGCGTTGGCCGAAATGCGCAGGCGCACATTCTGGTTCAGCGCTTCAGAGATCAGCGTCACATTGACGAGATTGGGCAGGAAGCGACGCTTGGTCTTGTTGTTGGCGTGGCTCACATTGTTGCCGGACATGACTGCCTTGGCAGTGAGTTCGCAGGTGCGGGACATGATACTAACCTTCGGTTCTCGGTCCTGGCCAAACATTCGACCCGCGCCGGGTGGCGCGCGGTTTCGGTCAGGCGGCCTTATGGAAAAAGTTGGCGTTCCATAGTTGCATTTCGCCGATGCGTCAAGCTTGGGGTTGGTTCGGGAGAGGGAATTACACCTTCAAGAGATGAGCACCAGTGGCGAAGCTGCCGATCTCCCCGCTTGCGGGGGAGATGGCCGGCAGGCCAGAGGGGGTGCTGTCCCTCCGACTTAGCTCCGTTGCAGCCAAAACTCTCGGCACTGGGAGGATAAGCTGGATCTTGGCGATCCTTCCCACCCCCTCTGCCCTGCCGGGCATCTCCTCCGCAAGGGGGAGATCGACAAATTCATCGAGCGCCACATTTTGTTCTTGCTTTGTGCCGGCAGCTATGCTACTAGTTTGGGTATGGTGCTGATTCGCGCCGACGACCCGCCCGCCGAGGCGGGTTTTTCATTTCTGGCTTCCGTCACCTCCCACCGACCAGCCCCAGCGTTCCCTGCCGACGCCGCCTTCACATAAAGGCCGGAATTCAGCCTATAAGCGGTCACACAGGGACATGCCAGATCGCCCGTCTCCGGTCGACAATCAAGGACCCGCCATGCCTCGTTCTTTCCTCCATGCCCTGGTCGTGCTGTTCGCCGTCGCGCTGTCGACGACGGTTTCGGCCGCCGAGCCGCAATCCTTCACGGGCGAGTATTCGGTGTCGTTCCTCGGCCTTTCCGTGGCCAAGGCGAAATTCTCCAGCCATTACGAGGGCGACACCTATTCGATCGAGGGCAGCGTCTCCAGCGCCGGGCTCGCCACATTGTTCGACGATACGCGAGGCACGATCTCATCGAAGGGCAAGATTTCGGGCAAGCAGTTGCAGCCGCAGGCGTTTCGCGCCGACTACACGTCCGGCAAGAAGGCGTCGATGATCGACATCCAGTTTGCCAACGGCGTGGTCACCTCGACCAAGGTCGTGCCTGAGCCAAAGAAGCGCAATCCCGAGAATTGGATACCGCTGGTCGGCAGCGATCTCGTATCCGTCCTCGATCCGATGGCCGCGACCGTCATCCATGCCGACAGCCTCGACCAGGTCTGCGGGCGCACGGTGAAGCTCTATGACGGCGAAATGCGTGCCGATCTGAAACTGACCTACGAGTCGAAAGGGTCGATCTCGGTGGCCGGCTACGAGGGCGATACGGTCACCTGCAGGCTGGGTTTCGAGCCGGTGGCCGGCTACCGCAAGAACCGCAAGGCGCTGAACTACCTGAAGAAACGCAGCCGCATCATGGTGACGTTTGCACCGGTCGGCCAAAGCGGCGTATATGCGCCGATCCGCGCCACGGTCAGCACGCAAATCGGCCCGTTGACGGTCAGCGCGGAGCGGTTCGAAGCAGACGAATAGGCGTGATGGTGCGCCGCCAATGGGCCACGGGGCGACGGGTATGGCGCGCGCAACACTGATCGGCTTCTCCGCGGTCGCCATGTGGGCGCTGCTGGCGCTGTTTACGGATGCTTCGGGTTCGGTGCCGCCGTTCCTGCTTTCGGCAATCACCTTTACGATCGGCACCTGCGTCGGCCTGGTTGCCCGGCTGTTCATGCCGGCAGCCGATGGCGCCGCGAAGATACCGCGCCAAGTCAAAATACCACGCAAAGTCTGGGTGATCGGCATTGCCGGCCTGTTCGGCTACCACTTCTTCTACTTCACCGCGCTGCGCAATGCGCCGGCCGTCGAGGCCAGCCTTATCGCCTATCTGTGGCCGCTGCTGATCGTGCTGGGATCGGCGCTGATGCCTGGCGAGCGGCTGGCCTGGAACCATATCGTCGGCGCGCTGCTCGGCCTTGCCGGCACGGTCCTGATCGTCACCAAGGGCGGCGGACTTGCCTTCGATGCACGTTATGCCTTCGGCTATGCGATGGCCGCCGTCTGTGCCGTGTTGTGGTCGTCCTATTCGCTGTTATCGCGGCGCTTCCCGTCGGTGCCGACCAGCATCGTCACCTGGTTCTGCGCCGCCACGGCGGCACTTTCGCTCGTCTGCCATCTGTTGCTGGAAGAAACGGTGCTGCCCAACGGCGCCGGCCAGTGGCTGGCCGTGCTCGGCCTCGGTCTGATGCCGGTAGGGGCGGCGTTCTATGCCTGGGACATCGGTGTCAAGCGCGGCAACATCCAGGTGCTGGGGGCGGCAAGCTACGCCGCGCCGCTGCTGTCGACACTGGTGCTGATCGCCGCCGGCTTCGCCGAGCCGTCATGGCGCATCCTCGCCGCCTGCGTGCTGATCACCGGCGGCGCGGCACTGGCGGCGAAATCGCTGTTGCTGCGCAAGAGGGCCACGAGCGAGGCAAACGCTTGATGCCGTTTCCCGGCGGCATCGATGCCAATGCCAATGCGACGCTGCTGTTTTCATTGGCGGCGGCGGTGATCTATGCGTTCAGCCTCGGCATGCCGCCGCGTCTTTCGCGGTCGGCGGCAAGGACATTGGCGGTGGCGATGCTGGCGGTGCTGGTCGTGCAGCAGAGCGGCCCATGGCTGCTCGTCGCCGCACTGGGCGTCAGCGCCGTCGGCGACGCCTTCCTGTCGCGCGACGGCGAGAAGGCATTTCTTGGCGGCGCGGCCAGTTTTCTTGCCGCGCATGTGCTTTACGTCGTGCTGTTCCTGCGTGCCGGCGGCGGCCTCGGGCTGCTTTTGGCCGAGCCGTGGCGGGCAGCGATCGTGCTGGCGATGGTCGTGTTGGCGCTGGCGATGGTTTTCGCGCTCCGGCGCCGCGTCGGCCCGGCACTGCGCCTGCCGATAGGCCTTCGTGTGGCGGCAATCCTCGCCATGGGCATTGGCGCGCTTACCCTGAGTAGTGCCTGGGTCATCGGTGGCGTCGCCCTGCTCATATTGTCCGACGGGCTGCTTGCCGCGGAAAAGTTCCTGCTGCCCGCCATCTCGCCGCACCGTGCCTGGATGCGCCATGCGGTCTGGGCGCTGTATTACGCCGGTCAGCTGGCGATCACCCTGGGTTTCGTTTTAGGCTAGGCATGTCGATATTCAGATGATGCCGGCCTGCAAACGGCGAAAGATCCGACGCTTGGTGCCCATGGGCAAGCCTTTGTGACGCAATCCTCGAGGTCGTCAGATCAGAGGGTAAAAATTCTCGCTTGACCTAGAGCTGCTCCAGCTTGGTAGCCTAGCGCACAATCGGCAGGGTAGGCGACACATGCGCATTTCGGAGGCGGCAGCTACAAGCGGACTGGGTATCGACACTATCCGCTATTATGAAAAATTGGGTTTGCTTCCGAACGGCGCGCTCGGCGGTTTTGTCCTTGGTGCGGCGATCGAGATGCCGCGCGGTCTTCGCATCAATGTTGTGAGTCCCGGACTTCTGGACGTGTCGTGCCGAGATATGGCGAGTGGTTCCCCGGTCACGAGCCCGTTTCGTCGAAACGGGTGGGGCTCGCCTATGCGAAGAGCGTGGAAGGGGCCATCACCGGCCAAGTGATCATCGTCGGGTAGTTTCGCAGAAATCCTAAGTGTTGGGACATATTGGTCGCCCCCTGAATATCAAGGGTAGTTTCCGTTGCAAAATTTCGGAGGTTCGAGAGTGACTCTTGCGACAACCTGAACGACGGCTTTCCATCCTGAGCGGCTGTTGTCGTTGGGTACCAAGCGTCAGGTCTTCACCACTACGGCGTGCCCGGCAGCCAGCCTGGTTCGGCCAGTTCGAAGGCGGAGAAATCGAAACCCGGCGCCACGGTGCAGCCGACCAGGGTCCATTCGCCGAGGCTGCGTGCTGACTGCCACCAGCCTGCCGGCACGACGATCTGCGGCCGCTCGCCTGCGGCAAGCGCCGTGCCAAGGATCTCCTCGATGACGGGACCGCCTTCTCGATGTATCGACAGCGCCAGCGGCGCACCGTCATAGAAGTGCCAAACCTCGGCCGCGTCCTTGACCCGGTGCCAGGCCGACAATTGGTCCTTCTCCAGAAGGAAATAGATCGCCGTCGAATGGCCGCGCGTGCCTGCCGCGCCGTCGCGAAAGGTTTCGGCATACCAGCCGCCTTCCGGATGCGGCTTCAGGCCGAGCAGGGCGATGATTTCGGCGGAACTGGTCATGCCCTAGCTCCTGGTGCCGCTCAGAAATTGTCCTTGCGCTTGCGGATCTCGGCAAACACTTCGGCGTCGGAGGCCTTTTCCAGGCCGAGATGCCTGCGGATCGCCGGATCGTGCCAGCGCAGGAACGGATTGGTCGACAGTTCCTCGCCGATCGTCGTCGGCAGCGTCGGCTTGCCGTCGGCGCGCAGCGCCTCGATCTTGGCGGCACGCTCTTTCAGCGCCGAATTGGTCGGGTCGACGGTCAGCGCGAAACGGGCGTTGGCCAGCGTATACTCATGTCCGCAATAGACGACCGTCTCGGCCGGCAGCGCTGCGAGCTTTTTCAGGGATTCGTACATCACCGGCGGCTTGCATTCGAGCAGCCGCCCACAGCCGAGCGCAAACAGCGTATCGGCGGCGAATGCCACTTTTGACGCCGGCAGGTGATAGGTGACATGGCCTGCGGTGTGGCCGGGTGTGGCGATGACCTCGATCCGCTCATCGCCGAGGTGGACGACCGAGCCTTGCTCGACGGTTTCGTCGATGCCGGGAATCTTTGCCTTTTCGGCTTCCGGCCCGACGATGCGCAGCTTGAAACGCTCCTTCAGCGCCAGATTGGCCTCGACGTGGTCGAGATGGTGGTGGGTGGTCAGGATCATCGTCGGCGCCCAGCCGGTGCGCTTGATGGCGGCCAGGATCGGCGCCTCTTCTGGTGCGTCGATGAGCGCCGTCTGGCCGCTTTTGGGGTCATGCACCAGCACGCCGAAATTGTCGCTGCGGCACATGAATTGTTCGATCTCGACCGGCATCATATCTCTCCGTTTACAGGCGCAGACATAGGGCGCCTGCCAGCCGATGTCATCTGCCTTTGTTGAACTTGGACTGCTTCGAAGCTACCGTTCCGCCCATGCATTCAGATATTGTCGACCTCCGTTCCTTCTATTCGACCACGCTCGGGCGCCTGGCCGAACGCTCGATCACCATGGCCCTGTCCTCGATATGGGCTGTCGTGCCCAACGAGCGGCTGGTCGGCCTCGGCTACACCTTGCCGTGGCTGGAGCGCTTCGGCAGCGATGCCGAGCGTGTCTTTGCCTTCATGCCGGCGACGCAGGGCGCGGTGGTCTGGCCGGCGACGGGGCCGACGGCGACCGCGCTGGTCTTCGACGAGGAGCTGCCGCTGGTCGATTCCTGTATCGACCGCATGCTGCTCGTCCATTCGCTCGAACATGTCGAGAACCCGCGCGAGACGCTGAACGAGATCTGGCGGGTGCTGTCGCCGGCCGGCCGTGTCGTCATCGTCGTGCCCAACCGGCGCGGCGTCTGGGCGCGCTTCGAGCATACGCCTTTCGGCAATGGCCGGCCGTTCTCGCGCGGCCAGTTGACCGAATTGCTGCGCGAAGCGAATTTCACGCCGGCGGCATGGTCCGATGCGCTATTCTTTCCGCCGTCGCCGCGACGTTTCATGATGCAGTTCCACAATGTGCTGGAACGTGCCGGCCGGCGCTTCTGGCCGATCTTTTCGGGCGTCATCGTTGTCGAGGCGCAGAAGCGGCTCTATCAGGGCGTCCCGGTGGCGCAGCGCGCCTCCCGCCGCGTCTTCGTGCCGGTTCTCTCGCCGCATGGTGCGCCGACGCTTGGCCGGCTGTCGCCGGCCGAACGTCCGGCGTCGCCAGGATGACGCGTTCGTGATCCGACGCAGGCTTTTTCTCACCTATCTGTCGCGGACGGGTTCGCTGCCCGATTGAAGGCATACGCGGTCGATCCTATGACCGGGGTTTAGCACCGCTTCCGAATGCAAGGATCCACTCATGGCTGATCATCCGGATGTCGAGCCCAGCGCCCAGAAGCTTGCCACGTCGATCGAAGCCAGCAGCCTGCGTGAGCAGCTGGCAACAATCAAATTGGCGCTGACCACCTCGCCAGTGCGAAAACAATTGCTTTGGGCAGCGATCGGCATCGTCGCCGTCATCGTGGCGAGCTCGATCGGGCAGGTTCTGCTCAATCGCTGGAACCAGCCTTTCTACGACGCGCTGGCGCGGCGCGACATGCCGGCTTTCCTGCATCAGCTTCTGGTCTTCGCCGGCATCGCCGGCGGGCTTGTGGTGCTCAATGTCAGCCAGACCTGGCTCGACCAGATGCTTCGCCTGAAGCTGCGCGAGGCGCTGACGCTCGACCTGATCGGCGAATGGATGCGGCCGGCGCGTGCCTTCCGGCTGACCCATGCCGGCGCCATCGGCGTCAATCCCGACCAGCGCCTGCAGCAGGATGCCGGGCATCTCTCCGACCTTTCGACCGGTCTCGGCATCGGCCTGCTGCAGTCCTGCATCCTGCTTGCCTCGTTCGTTGGCGTCTTGTGGTCGCTGTCTTCCGGCTTCGTCTTCCACATAGGCGGCCATTCGCTGGCCATACCCGGTTACATGGTCTGGGCGGCGATCCTCTATGCGGGCACAGCTTCGTGGTTGAGCTGGCTGGTCGGGCGGCCGCTGATCCGCTTCAACAACGATCGCTATACGCGTGAGGCGGAACTGCGCTCCTCGGTGGTTCGCGTCAACGAGAATGTCGATGCCATCGCGCTTGCGCATGGCGAGGCCGATGCCAGGCGCCGGCTCGAATTCGACCTTGGCATGGTGCTGGGCGCCATGCGGCGCATCTACAGCGCCCAGATCAATCTTTCCTGGGTAATCGACACCTATGGCTGGATCACTGTCGTCGCGCCGATCCTCGTCGCTTCCCCGGTCTATTTTGCCGGCGATATCAGCTTTGGCGGCTTGATGATGGCGGTCGGCGCCTTCAATCAGGTCCATTCCTCGCTGCGCTGGTTCATCAACAATATCGGCGGCATCGCCGATTGGCGCGCCACGCTGATGCGGGTCGCCGACTTCCGCATCGCGCTTGGCGACACCGACGCGCTGCACGATACGGAAAGGCGCATTTCGTTCGGCGAAAATCCCGACGGCAGCCTGACCTTCGAGAAGCTCGAGATTGCCTCGCCGGACGGATGCACCAAGCTTGCCGAGCCGCATGTCGAAATCCGAGCCGGCGACCGCGTCATGATCACCGGAGATCCGGGCGCCGGCAAGACGCTTTTCTTCCGCGCCATTGCCGGTCTGTGGCCATGGGGCAGCGGCCGGATCGGCATGCCGGCCGGAGAAGCGCCGATCTTCGTTCCGCGTACTCCCTATTTCCCGCTCGGCAGGCTGCGCGAGGTGCTCAACCATTCAGACGGCGCGGCGGAGGCGAGCGATGCCGAGATTTCGGAGGTGCTGGCCGATGTCGGGCTGCAACGCCTGTCGTCCTCGCTCGATCACTCGGCGCGCTGGGAGCGTGAGCTCAGCGACGACGAGCAGCGTCTGCTGGCCTTTGCCAGGCTCGCCTTGCGACGGCCGAAATGGGTGATCATCGACGAGGCGCTGGACGCGTTCGACGGCGCGACGCTGAGGCAAGTGCTGTCGATGCTGGACAAGCGCCTTCCCGACGCCGCGATCCTCAATATCGGCCGCGGCCAGCACAATACCCGCTTCTTCCCGCGAGCGTTGACCATCGTCAAGGATGCCGGCCAACCGCCCCTCAAGCCGGCCCGTGTCAGGGCAGGCGCCATCGAACCGCCCCCGATTATCGCCTCGGCCCGCCGAAAGAAATAGAAGCCAAGCTTTATTTCGCCGCGATCGCGGCGAAAAACTATCGCGATCGTTTCAGATGGGAACGTTCCGATCGGCCATGCTTGACGCTCTCGCCCTGCTCGCCTGCCTTGCCTGCGCCCCGGCAGCACCTGTGGCCGCGCCCGCCAATGCCATTGCCGTCGACGTCGAGCTGGTGCTGGCCGTCGACATCTCGCAGTCGATGGATGAAAGGGAGTTTGCCCTGCAGCGCGCCGGCTATGTCGCGGCGCTGCGCCATCCCGACTTCATCAATGCCGTGCGTGCCGGCCCTTCCGGCCGCATCGCCATCGCCTATTTCGAATGGGCCGGCACCATCCGGGACGATGCGGTCATTGCCTGGCACGTCATCGACAGCAAGGAGAGCGCCAACGCTTTCGCCGACAAGATCGCGGCCCGCCCGTTCAGGAGCTTCCGCGGCACCTCGATTTCCGGTGCCGTGGCCTTCGGCGCCGAGCTTTTCGATGGCACGGCCTTCGTGGCCAAACGCCGCGTCATCGACGTCTCTGGCGACGGCCCAAACAACACCGGCTTGCCGGTCACAACGGCACGCGATGCGGCGCTGGCGAAGGGCATCGTCATCAACGGGTTGCCGATCCTGATCAGCCCGTCACCGACCTTCAGCCATCTCGACCGGTATTATGCCGAATGCGTCACCGGCGGACCGGGCTCGTTCGTCCTGCCAATCTATGCGGTTTCCGAATTCGCCACCGCCACTCGCCGCAAACTGATCCTCGAGGTCAGCGGCGTCGAGTATCCCAAGGAGGATCCGAGGACGATCCGCATCGACGCACCGATCGACTGCCTGCAAGGCGAGCGCGACCGGCGGTTTTTCTCCGACCCGTATTTCCCGGAACTCGACCGGTAAGGCTTGCCCACGGGTAAGCTAGGCCGGTGGCAGGCCGAAGGCCGGGAACAGAGATGGCCCGAGCGGCCCTATGAAGATCGTCAAGGAAGCGATCCCGCCCTCGGCTGGCTCGAACACATGCAGGGAATGGGCCCGCCACGCCGGGTCATCGTGGCTGCGGGAATAGACCCCGACCGCCGGCTGGCCATTGGCCGCGGTGGCCAGCGTGCGGAAGCCGCCGAACCTCGGCCAGACGGTCTCGAAGAAACCGCGGATCGCTTCGCGGCCTTGATACCATTCGCGCCAAGGCGGCATGGTATAGATGGCGTCCTCACGCAGGAGCTCGATCAAACCTTCGAGATTGGCGGCCTGCCAGGCCTGCATGTAACGTTCGAGCAGCAGGCCTTCTTCGGGGTTGGGCCGTGATCGGCTGGCCGGCCGTCCGCCAGGATAGCGCGCCGTCAGCGTTGCGCGGGCGCGCTGCAACGCGCTGTTGATCGAAGCCGTCGATCCGCCCAGCAAACGCGCCGTCTCGACGGCCGACCATCCCAGGACGTCGGCAAGCAGCAGCGCGGCGCGCTGCCTGGGCGGCAGATCCTGGATAGCGGCGACGAAGGCGAGCTGGACGGCCTCGCGGCTCTCGTAACGGGCTTCCGGACCTGGCTCGCTGCCGGCAATGTCTGGAAGCTCGGCGTCGGGGTAGGGCTCCAGCCACGCGACGTCAGCTACGGGCCCGCCTATGGCCGCCCCGTGCGACGGCGGCCGTCCGGGTTCCCGGAGAATGCGACGCGCCCTCGACCTCGCCTTGATGGCGTTAAGGCAAGCATTGGTCGCGATCATATAGAGCCAACCGCGAACCGAACCCCGCCCGTCGAACTCCGACCTTGCGCGCCAGGCGCGAAGCAACGTGTCCTGGACGAGGTCGTCGGCCTCGTGCAGCGAACCCATCATGCGATAGCAATGCAGCTTGAGCTCGCGGCGATGCGCGGCCGTGACCTTCTCGAAGGCCAGCCGATCGAGGATCGGCTGGCGTGCCGGTTCCAGAGGTGGTTGAGCGTCTGTCATGCTACTTTCGGGTTCCGGGTCAGGTTTGCATTACGCGCGCCTCAGGCGGCCGGGGCAAGCCCGCTCCCGCTCACCATGAAGGAACTGCCTTGCGGCTGGCCGGTGGCGAGTGCGACCACCGCCCGTCCGACATCGGCCGGCGTCTGCATGTCGGTCATGGCGGCGATGAAGTCCGCCGGCTGGATGCCCATATAGGCCGCGATGCTGTCGACGCCGGCCTTGCCCACGCCGGTCTCCGGCATGATCCGCATCGGCGCGAGCGCCATGAAGCGCAGGCCGAGGCCAAGCCGGTCCGACTCCTTCTGGCTATGACCGGCCAGGAACATCTGCATGCGTTTTGCGCCGGCATAGCCGCCGGCATTGGGTGGCCCACCGCTCAAGGCCGCGCCGCTGGAGATCAGAACGATCCGGGTTCCCGGCTTGAGCGGACGGCGCAGAGCAGCCCGGCAAAACAGGAACGACGCCTTGACGTCGGTGTCCCAATTTGCCGAGAAGGCCTTCCAGTTCTGTTCATGCACCGGCGCGGAAGGGGCCAGCGCACCTGCGCAGATCACCAGCACGTCCGGCTCAAGCGCGGCGAAGACCTTATCGGGGGCGGAGTCCACCGTCGCATCGATCGCGAGCGTCTTCACGCCGGAGACCTCCCAGGCAAATTGCGCCAGGGCCTGTTTTCCGCGGGCGACCGCCAGCACCGTCGCTTTCTCCTTGAGGGCGACCTCCGCAATGGAGCGGCCGACACCCCGGCTGCCTCCGACGACGACGACATTCTGATTTTGCAACGATCCCATGGATCACCTCTCTGTTCCCGGCCGCCGGACCATCCAGGCGCGCTCATCGATAAGGACAGCGCAGGTGGGCGGAAATCATCGGTGCCAGGCAGAAATATCTTTCAGGTGACGGCAGCGGCGCGCCAGTTTTGTATTCGGTGTCATTACCTCGGGGGTAATCGACCAGCGCGCAACGTCCCGGCAAACTGCTCCCATCAAGCCGGTTGTCCGGCTTTCGACCACAAGGAGTTACACCATGACCGCCTACGCCGTCGCCCACATGCGCCAGGTCACGCCGGGGCCGCCGATCGTCGAGTACCTGCAGAAGATCGATGCCACGCTTGAGCCGTTCGGCGGGCGCTTCATTGTGCATGGCAGCGAGGTGGACGTGGTTGAAAACACCTGGCCGGGGCACCTCGTCATGATCGAATTTCCAGACATGCAGCAGGCGCGCGGATGGTACCGCTCGGCCGCCTATCAGGAGATCTTGCCGCTGCGCACCGAGAATTCTCAGTCCGATGTGGTCCTTGTCGACGGCGTTGCGCATCCGCACAAGGCCACCGACGTACTTGAATAGGGCAATGATCGGCTACGATCGGCTTCTATGGCGCCGCCATCTGTCCGGCGACACTGAATTTGGATCGCGTCTGCATCGGCAGCTTCACCGCCCCTGCAGCACCTTGATCGCGTTGGACATGTCGCCGTGCGACAATGCAGCCAGATAATCCGAGTAGTTGATCCTCCCGTTCGCGAAGCCGTTCATCAATCGCGTGCAGAACGTGTGTTCCAATCCGGCGTCCGGGACGTTCATGAGCGCGGCGAGGTTTGCCCTTTCAACCTTGCCGAACCGCATCTTGAACTTGGTCATGCACCGCTGGATCGCCTGCCGCTTCAGCGCCGGGCTGCCGCTCAACGCGACTTGTCCATTCTGGAAATCGGACTTCGATGTCGTACACCCAGAAATCAAAGTGGCCGATATCAAAGCTGTTGCTAATACTAGCGTCTTCATTGCTTCCCCCAAACCAACCCATTTGAGACCTGTTAAAGCAACAAAGAATGCTGGGCAATTTCATTGAATGGAAAACTGAAAATATGGTTTTTTGCGGAGGTCGGAGGTTCGTTGCTTCTGCCTGTTAACCTATCGTTTCAGCAGAAATACCGCCTGCTGGCCGAAAAAGTTCCAGAACCACCACGGCATCGAGAAGCCGATCCGCTGGCCGTTGGCGTCGAGCGCGGTTGCCTTTTCCACCGTCGCGCCCAGCTCGTCGCATAGATTGACGAAATCGCGAATGGTGCAGAAATGGATGTTGGGGGTGTCGTACCAGTAATAGGGCAGGTCCTTGGTCACCGGCATGCGGCCGTTGAAGAGCAGCGAAAAGCGTACCCGCCAGTGGCCGAAATTGGGGAATGAGACGATGGCGCGGTTGCCGATCCGGAGCAGTTCGTCGAGCACCAGCTTCGGATTGCGGGTCGCCTGCAAGGTCTGCGACAAGACGACAAAGTCGAAGCCCTTGTCGGGATAGAATTGGAGGTCCTTGTCGGCATCGCCTTGAATGACCGACAGGCCGCGCGCCACGCATTCGTTGACGCCGCGCTGCGACAGTTCCAGCCCGCGGCCGTCGACCTTCTTGGTCGCCTGCAGCAATTCGAGCAGCAGGCCGTCGCCGGAACCGACGTCCAGCACCCGCGACTGCGGCGGGATGAGATCGGCGACGACTTCGAGGTCGACGCGCTGGGCGCGGTTGACGCTCATTGGCTCGGCTCCTGCCTGGCGCATGGTCCTGACCCGAAAAGTCTGCAACTTTTCGGGGCCATGCGCTGATGCCTGGCGCATGATCCTGATCCGAAAAGTCTGCAACTTTTCAGGGTCATGCGCTGATGCCTGGCACATGGTCCTGATCCGAAAAGCGTGCAACTTTTCGAGGTCATGCGCCGAGCCCTCTAGCCCGGGCCGCCGAGGCGATGAAGCCTTTGATGGCGGCGAACAGTTCCGGCTCGTCGAGCAGGAAGGCGTCGTGGCCGCGGTCGGTCTCGATTTCGACGAACGATACCGAGGCGCCGGCCGCGTTCAGCGCGTGAACGACCGAGCGGCTCTCCTCGGTCGGGAACAGCCAGTCGCTGGTGAAGGAGACCAGGCAAAAACGGGTCTTGGTGCCGGCGAAGGCATCGGCCAGCCGGCCGCCATGGTCGGCGGCGAGATCGAAATAGTCCATCGCCCGGGTCATGTAGAGATAGGAGTTGGCATCGAAGCGATCGACGAAGGTCATGCCCTGATGGCGCAGATAGCTCTCGATCTGGAAGTCGGCATCGAAGCCGAAGGTCAACGCTTCGCGGTCCTGCAGGTTGCGGCCGAACTTGCGGTGCAGCGCTGCTTCCGACAGATAAGTGATGTGGGCGGCCATGCGCGCCACCGCCAGCCCCTTTTCCGGTCGCTTGCCGTGCTCGAAATATTTGCCGCCATGCCAGTCGGGGTCGGCCATCACCGCTTGCCTGCCGACCTCGTGGAAAGCGATGTTCTGCGAGGAATGGCGGGCGCCGGTGGCGATCGGCAGGGCCGAGAAGACGCGCTCGGGATAGCTGGAGGCCCATTGCAGCACCTGCATGCCGCCCATCGAGCCGCCCAGCACGCTGAACAGCTGTTCGATGCCGAAATGCTCGACCAGCATCAGCTGCGCCCGCACCATGTCGCGGATGGTGATGATCGGCAGGTCGAGTCCGTAAGGCTTGGCGGTTGCGGGATTTGTCGAGGCGGGGCCGGTGGAACCGAGGCAGCCGCCGATGACGTTGGACGAGATGACGAAGAAACGGTCGGTATCGATGATCTTGCCGGGGCCGATCAGCACTTCCCACCAGCCCGGCTTGCCGGTCACCGGATTGGTGTTGGCGACATGCTGGTCGCCGGTCAGCGCATGGCAGACGAGGATGGCGTTGGAGCGCGCGTCGTTGAGCGTGCCATAGGTTTGGTAGGCGATCTGGAACGGCGACAGCAGCGTGCCGGCGTCGAGCTTGAGCGGCTTGTCGGCGCCGAAACGCAACACTGGGCTCGACGGCTGGTCGGCCTCGTTGTTGGTTTTTCGAGCGCGCAAAGCGACCATCACATCTCCTTGCCCGGGCTTTAGTTGTCCACCGGTCTGGGCAACAAAAACCGGCCATGCCTTCGCAAAGCCGGTTACAAGATGCAAACGGCCCTTTAGCAAGTTGTTTAACGTGGCTGCAAGCCGACCGGCCAAATCACCACGGAACTGTCGATGCTCTTCTAGGACTGACGCATGGCTTCGTCAACGGCAAGTTCTTGATCCCGAATTGCCGCCCCTCGACATTCCTGGCCACGGCTTGTATTTCCGCTGCGGCCTCCGGATGGAGGCATCCTCGACGGATTTCATGGAATGAGCCAGACACCGGATCAGACACGTCCAACGCCCCGCGCCGGCATCATGGACATCGAAGCCTATGTGCCCGGCAAGAGCGCGGCGCCGGAAGGTGTCGCCAAAGTCTACAAACTGTCGGCGAACGAGAACCCGCTCGGTCCTTCGCCAAAGGCGATAGAGGCCGCGCGCGCGGTCGCCGACAAGCTCGCGGTCTATCCCGACGGCAGCGCCAGGCGCCTGCGGGAGGCGATCGCCGAGGTGCATGGGCTCAATCCGGCGAACATCGTCTGCTCCAACGGTTCCGACGAGATCCTGGGCCTGCTTGCGCAGACCTACCTCGCGCCCGGCGATGAAGCCATCATCACCGAACACGGCTTCATGGTCTACAAGATCTACATACAGTCGGCCGGTGCCGTCCCGGTAACGGTCAAGGAGACCGATGAACGCGCCGACATCGATGCGATCCTCGCCGCGGTGACGCCGCGTACCAGGATCATCTTCCTTGCCAATCCGAACAACCCGACCGGCACTTACGTGCCGTTCCAGGAGGTGCGCCGCCTGCATGCCGGCCTGCCGCGAAACGTGCTTCTGGTGCTGGATGCCGCCTACGCCGAATATGTCCGGCGCAACGACTATGAAGCCGGCGTCGAGTTGGTGGGCAGCGCGGAAAACGTGGTCATGACCCGCACCTTCTCGAAATTGGGCCTCGGTGGCGCGCGGATCGGCTGGATCTATGCGCCAATGCACGTCATCGACGCGATCAACCGCGTGCGCGGGCCTTTCAACGTCAATGCGACGGCGATCGAGGCCGGCATCGCGGCGATCCGCGACCGCGCTCATATCGAGCGCAGCGTCGCGCATAACGAGACCTGGCTGGCCTGGCTGAGCGAGCAATTGACCGGGCTCGGGCTGCGGGTGACCCCGAGCGTCGGCAATTTCATCCTGATCCACTTTCCCGAAGACAAAAAGCATTCGGCGGCGGCCGCCGACGACTACCTCAGTGCGCGCGGCTACATATTGCGGCGCGTTTCCGGCTACGGTTTTCCCAACGCGCTGCGCATGAGCATCGGCACCGAAGAGGCCAATCGCGGCGTTGTCGCAGCACTCGCGACATTCCTGAAAAGCTAGGGCACCATGACCTCACCGATGTTCGAAAAGATCGCGCTGGTCGGCATCGGCCTGATCGGTTCGTCGCTGGCCCGCGTCATCCGCCGCGAGGGACTTGCCGGCCAAGTCGCCATTTCGACGCGCAGCGAAGCGACGCTGGAGCGGGCGAGCCAACTCGGCCTTGGCGACACCTACACGACAGATGCGAAAGAAGCGGTTCGCGATGCCGATCTGGTCATCGTTTCGGTGCCGGTCGGCTCTTCAGGCACGGTCGCCCAGGAGATCGCACCGGCGCTGAAGAAGGGCGCCATCCTCACCGATGTCGGCTCGACCAAGGCATCGGTGATCGCGCAGATGCAGCCGCATGTGCCTGATGGCGTGCACTTCATCCCCGGCCATCCTTTGGCCGGCACCGAAAAATCGGGACCGGATGCCGGTTTTGCCGAACTGTTCGAGAACCGCTGGTGCATTTTCACGCCGCTGGCCGGCACCGATCCCGTGGCGCTGGAAAAGCTCTCGGAATTCTGGCGCCGCTGCGGCTCCAACATCGACACGATGGACCCGCAGCATCACGACATGACGCTGGCCATCGTTTCGCACCTGCCGCACATCATCGCCTATAACATCGTCGGTACCGCCGACGATTTGGAGTCGGTGACCAAGTCCGAGGTCATCAAATACTCGGCTTCCGGCTTTCGCGACTTCACCCGTCTCGCGGCGTCCGACCCGACCATGTGGCGCGACGTCTGCCTGCACAACAAGGACGCCATCCTCGAAATGCTGGCGCGGTTCTCGGAAGATCTATCCTCGCTGCAGCGGGCGATCCGCTGGGGCGACGGCGAAAAGCTGTTCGACCTGTTCACCCGCACCCGCGCTGTCCGCCGCTCGATTATCGAGGCCGGCCAGGACATCGACGTACCGGATTTCGGCCGCCAGGCAGTCGAACACCCGCCGAAGGGATAAGCCGCGGCAAGCCGATCGCAGGCCGTACCGCCCCAGAACGGTTCATCGTTTCACGGAAACGCCGAACCGGTCTATCTTTTTGTTTGACGCAATCCGGACGGAAAACCGTTCACAATTTCCTGGAATTGCTCTAGTCGAGCGGCTTGATCTTGCCGAGCGGGATGAAGCCGAGCGAGGCCTTGCCCTTGACGATCTTCAGCGGCATCGACGGTGCGTTGCCGAGCAGCGCCAGTCCGGCGAAGCCGGTCTGGATTTCTTTCTTCTGCTCGGGGATGGCGGTGGCGAGGATTGCCGCCACGGCCTTCGGATCATTGAGCTTGATCATCAGGTCGGCATTTATGAGACCATCATTGTCGACCGACAGCGGTCCGGAAACGGTGATGCGCGCAGTTCCGGACGACAGATCGAGCTCGCGGATTTCGACCGCCTGGCCGCGCAGGCTCTTCGGATTTGCCTTGATCAGCGTCACACCGTTCTTCAATGTCACGTCGCCGCTGCCGTCGAGTGGCGGCAAGACGCGCCCGCCGATGGCCTCTGCGTCGATTTCGAGATCGGTGAAATTGCCGGCATAGTCGATGTCCTGGCCGTTTGGGCGCAATTGTCCGGTGGCGGTTCCGGCGCTGAACAGCGAGACAGGATCGGTGTCGTCCGCCGGATCGGTCTGGCCGGACAGGCCTTCTGCCTGCAGCGAGAGGCGCCCCGGCAGCGGCCAGGACAGCTTCATGTCGGCCCGCAGATCATCCCAGTCGATCCACAGCGGCGTCATGCCGGGAACAGAGGTCCTGAGCGGCCCCCTGAACTCGGCGGCAGGCGACAGAAGCCGCGTGATCTGCGTGGCGGCGTTGATTTTGCCTGTCGATGCAGCGACGTTGCGGCTGTCGTCCTCGTAAGCCAGACTGTCGCAGGAAAGGGTGAAGGTGAAGGGATAGCCGCTGACCGCAAGATTGGCGCAGTCGGCCTTGATGCCGTTGTCGTCGAGATCGGCGACCGCCTTTTCGGTTGCGCTCTCGACCAGATCCGCCAGGTAGAACCAGCCGGCGCTGTAGATGCCGAACAGCACGAGGATGAAAGCGGCAAGCCACAACAGGCGGCGACGTTGGCTGGGCGGCGGGCGCTCGTCACTTGACGTCATGCTGCGGCTTTCGTTAACGCGGGTGACACGGGCGGGCTGTCGCTTTCGGCAACAACAGGTAGACGGACTGAAACACCACCGGTGGGGTGGTTCGTCACAATCAGGCTTGGCGATATGGGCGATTTTTGGGTTTTTGGCTACGGCTCACTGATCTGGCGGCCGGGATTCGCACATGTCGAGACGCGGCGTGCCCGCCTGCATGGCTATCGCCGTTCGCTCTGCGTCTATTCTTTCGTGCATCGCGGCTCGCGCGAACGGCCGGGCCTGGTGCTCGGCCTCGACCGCGGCGGCTCCTGCATCGGGCTGGCGTTCCGGGTTCCAGGCGAGCTGCGCAACGAGGTCATCACCTATCTGCGCGAACGCGAGCTGGTCACCAACGTCTATCTCGAGCGTGTGCTCAGCGTTCGCCTCGACAAGCGTGAAACGGATGGGGGCGAGACGGTCGAAGCCATCGCCTATGTCGTGGACCGCAGCCATGAGCAATATGCCGGTGCGCTCGACGCCGCCGAGGCAGCAGCCGTCGTTCGCGGCGCCGTCGGCCAGTCGGGGAGGAATGAGGATTACGTGCTCAGCACGCTGGAGCACCTCGAAGCACTGGGTATAAGCGATCGCTGGCTGGAAGAGGTGACAAGACGGGTCGCGACGTAGCTTCTTTGGTCGTTGACCATGATGCTTGCGGCGTCGTGGTCCGGGCTACATCCTGAAAATCTGTTTGCCAAGATCGGCGCGATCCAGGCTGTTTGCCACGGCGAGCTTGAACTCGGTCAACGGGCGGAGACCGCCGACAGGAACGTGGAAGCCGGGCTGGCCGAAGATGTCGATGATCTCGCGTAGCACAGGTCGTTCGGCTTCGACCGGCGGCGAAAAGAAGTAGCGATAGATATTCGCCCTGATCTCGACGCCGCTCAGCAACACATCGAAATTGTGAAGTTCGAAGCGCTCGGCACTCATGCCGCCATTGATCACCATCTGCCCGCCGAGCGCCAGGGTGCGGATCAATTCGCCGCTGACAGGTCCGCCGACATTGTCGATAATCCCGTTCAATCCGGCGCCACCGGTGATATCCATCACAGCTTCCCGGATACCTGCCTTCAAGTCCGAAAGGTCAAGAATGGCGGCGACGCCAAGCGTCTTCAGATCGAAGCTTTGGTGCGAGCGCCGCACCAGAGCGATGACGTTGATGCCGCGTCGTTGGGCGAACTGCATCACCATTGTCGAAATCGACGAATAGCCGGCCGTGACAGCCAGCCACTGGCCAGGCCGCACACGGGAATCCACCATCAGATCCCACGCGGTAATGGGGTTCACCATCTGCCCGGCGCGTTCGACCGGATAGCCGGCAGGCAACGGGATCAGCCATTCGGCGGGAATGGCCGCGTACTCGGCCCAACTGCCATAATAGCTGAACGCGACGAGCGTGCCCGGTTCCAGCAAAACGTTCGCGCCAACGGCTTCGACGATGCCGGCGCCATGGTTTCCCGCGATCTGCTGGGGAAAATGCGGCTTCTTCGGTTCGGGATAGAGGTTCTGGATAAACAGGAAGTCGCCCGGATTGATCGAGGCCGAGACCATCCTGACCAGCACCTCGCCATCGCCGATCCGCGGCATCGGCAGGTCGTCAACGTAGAGCACGTCGCGCGGCGAGCCGATGGCGTCAAATACAATTGCTTTCATGCCGGTCTCCATAACAAACGATCCGGGGCAAACAGTCTGGGCTTGGCCAGACCGTGCCGAAATTTGCGTCGGCGCCGCGGAACTTATGGCCGGCCGGCAAAGGCCAGAATTGGCAGATTTGACAATCTATGTGCTAAACTTGCCAATTTCCTCAGAGGGGCTGGTTTGGAAGCCGGACACGGCGCGGCGGGTCGCGGTTTTGTGAAGCGCCAGCGGGTTGGAAAAGAGGCTATGCGTTTGACGTTGCCATGGCGCGACATAGGTTAGCCCGGTCGGCGGCTCCCACCCGCCTCAGCATGAATCACCATGGAGATCAGCCTTGCAGAAACGTCGTCTCGGTCGCACCGACCTATCCATCGCGCCATTGGTTCTGGGCGGCAATGTGTTCGGCTGGACCGCCGATGAGAAAACCTCGTTCGACTTGCTCGACCGCTTTGTCGACGCCGGTCTCAACGCCATCGACACGGCCGATTCCTATTCGCGCTGGATTGCCGGCCACCAGGGCGGCGAATCCGAAACCATCATCGGCAAATGGATGAAAAGCCGCGGCAACCGCGACAGGGTTGTCGTCATCACCAAGGTCGGTTCGGACATGGGGCAGGGCAAAAGGGATCTGTCCGCCGCCTATATCGAAAAGGCCATTGATGCCTCGCTGAAGCGGCTGCAGGTCGATACCGTCGATCTCTATCTGTCGCACTGGCCCGACCCTGCGACCCCGTATGAGGAAACGCTCGGTGCTTACCAGAAACTGCTCGACAAGGGCAAAATCCGCTATGCCGGCGCTTCCAACCTCGACGCCGCCCAATTGCGCGCCGCATTCGACGCAGCAAGCCTGCGCGGCCTGCCGCGCTACGAGGTGCTGCAGCCGGAATACAACCTCTACGACCGCTCGTTCTTCGATGGTCCGCTGCGTGATCTGTGCGTGGCCGAGGACATCGGCGTCATCACCTATTTCAGCCTCGCCAAAGGGTTTTTGAGCGGCAAGTACCGCAGCGAAGCCGATCTCGGCAAAAGCCCGCGCGGCGGCGGTGTGAAAGGGTATCTCAACGCGCGTGGCATGCGCATTCTCTCAGCGCTCGACGCCGTGTCGGCCAGACATTCGGCCAAGCCGGCGGAAGCGGCGCTGGCCTGGGTCATGGCGCGCCCCGGCGTCACCGCTCCGATCGCCAGCGCGACGACGCTCGGCCAGCTCGACAGCCTGGTGCGTGCGGCGTCGTTGCAGCTCAGTCCGGACGATATCGCCGAGCTCGACAAGGCCAGCGCATAGCCGCGCACGATCGTTCAAGACCCGCACCGCTGCCTTGCCTACCGTCCTACATCGTCACAGGATGCAGGGACGCCGCATGGCCGGACAGGTTCTTCTCGATCAGCAGCTATGGCAGCAATTGCTGGCGCTTGTGCTGGCATCGGCCATCGTCATGGGCAGCCCGGGGCCGGCGACGATAAGCGTCACCGCGGTCGGCGCCGCGTTCGGCCTGCGGGATTCGCTCCGCTATGCCTCGGGGATCGTTGTTGGCACGATCCTCGTGCTCGTGGTGGTGGCGACGGGCATCATGGCCGTTCTCGCCGCGTTGCCGACGCTCGCGGCGCTGCTGGCGGTCGCCTCGGCAGCCTACATCCTTTACCTGGCGTTCAAGATAGCGACGGCGCCGCCACTGACGGCACGCGTCCGTGGAGCGGCGCTTCCCACTTTCCTTGGCGGGTTTCTTCTGGCTGTTGCCAACCCGAAAGCCTATGTGGCGATTGCCGCCGTGTTCGCCGGCGCGTCTTCCGGCGCCGGCGGTCTCGGTATTTCAGCCAAGCTGGGGGTTCTCACCTTGATGATCGTTGCCATTCATCTCTTGTGGCTTCTCGCCGGCGCAGCCTTTGCACGTTTGCTGCGCAAACCGCTGGCTTCGCGGATCATCAATCTGGTGTTTGCCGTGACGCTGGTTGCAACAGCCGCCCTGGCTGCCCTGCCGTGAGCCCTTGTGGCATCTGAGGCCGTTGCCTCAGCCTTTCAATTCAGGTTTCGCGTCCAGCTCACCAAGCCTTTTCACCGCAGTCGGCGGCATCGGCGGCGGGTTCGGCGTTTGCGACGCCTCGACGAGGAGCTGGTCGCAGGCGGCCTCCGTCTCGCCGATCAGCCGTTGCATGAATTCGTCCTTGCCGAGGCCGGGCGGGATCGGCGACAGGAAGCGCGCCTTGATCGTGCCGGGATAGCGCAGGAATTTGCGGCGCGGCCAATAGAGGCCGGCGACGTGAGCGACCGGCACCACCGGAATGCCAAGTTGCGCGTAGAGTTCGACGATGCCGTATTTGTAGACCGGCTCGTCGCCCGGCGCCCGGCGCGTGCCCTCGGGATAGATGATGAGCTGGCGGGGATTGCGCGCCAATTCCTGTTTGGTCGCGGCGATCACCATCTTCAATGCCTTCGAGCGGCTGCCGCGGTCGACCGGAATCATCCGCATCTTCAAGATGTACCAGCCGAAGAACGGGATCCAGGTCAGCTCCCGCTTCAATATGTAAACGGGATCGTCGAGGAACGGCAGGAAAGCGATCGTGTCCCAGAAGGACTGGTGCTTCGGCGCCAGGATGAAGGAGCCTTCAGGCAGGTTCTCCTGGCCGGTGATCTCGCTTCTGGTGCCGGCGATCTTGTCGTAGAGCCACATGCTGGTGCGCGACCAGAATTTCGGCACGAACCAGGCGCGGTGGCGCGGCGACAGGAAATAATACGGGGTCCAGAGGATCATCTGGACGATCAGATTGAGGTAAAAGGCGAGATTGAACGCCAGCGAGCGGAAATAGAGCATACAGCAAGTGCCCGGTGAGGAGGTGTGCGTTGGTTACACCAAGCGCCGGCAAAAAGGAAACGGTGCGAGGCGGGCGATCGGCCCGGTTTTGCGGTAGGCCGTCCTTCGTCACGCCTGCCACGCCGCCTGCAGCAGGCGCTGCTTCAGGCGTGGGGCGGCGAAGTCGAGGAACGCGCGCAGCTTCACCGGCAGCAGGCCCTGGCCGGCATGGACGAGGCTCACCGGCCATGGCTCGGGCTCGAACTCCTGCAGCACGGGGCGCAGCGTACCCGACCGAACCGCGGCGGCGATCTGGTAGGAAAGCAGCCTCGTCACGCCGACGCCAGCAATCGCCGCATCGATTGCCGCCTCAGCGGTGTTGACCCGTAACCTGGAGCGGACCGGTACGGTGAATTCGGCCTTGCCGGTGGCGAAACTCCAGGCGGAGGCGTTGAGCCCTTCGAAGGTGATCGCACTGTGTGCCGCAAGCTCCTGCGGCTTTTTCGGCGTGCCGTGCTCGGCGAGATAGGCCGGGCTCGCGCAAACGACGCGGCGGATCGAACCGAGGCGGATGGCGACCAGGCTCGAATCGGCAAGGGCGCCGATGCGGATGGCGAGATCGATGTGCTCTTCGACCAACTGGGTTATCCGGTCGGCGAGTGTCAGCCGCACACTTACGTCGGGGTAGGCGGCGAGAAAGGCGGTGACGACCGGCAGCACATGCAAGCGGCCGAAGACGATCGGCGCGGTGACGATCAGTTCGCCGGTCGGGGCGCTGTACTCGCCGGCGGCTATTCGCTCGGCCTCGCCGACCTCGTCGAGAATGCGACGACAGGCGGCGAGATAGGCGTGGCCGGCATCGGTCAGCGACAGCTGCCGCGCCGAGCGGTTCAACAGCCGTGTCTTCAGGTGCCTTTCCAGGTCCGAAACCTTGCGGCTGACCGTCGTCAGCGGAATGCCGAAGCGACGCCCGGCAGCCGAAAGGCTGCCTGTCTCCGCCGCGGCAACGAAAAGCGACATGGAGTGGAGGCGATCCATAACTTTCCCGAAAAAATTGGCCCTTCCGAAGAATGGAAGGACGCATCGCAGATATGGCATCTGCTTCTCGAAGATGGAAGTATCTACTTTTCGGTGAGTAATGCAGCGTAGCTCGGCAGTTGAGGAGGGTCTTCATGAACGCTCACACCAGCGATGTTGCCTTCACACCGACGGTGAAGGCGATCCAAGCCCGCAAGGGCTCGCGCCAGGCCTATGCCCGTGTTGAGGAGCGTGGTGGCTGGCAGGCGGCAATCACGCCCGATCTCGCCGCCTTCATCGAGGCGCAGACCAGCGTCTTCCTGTCGACCGCCAATGCTGACGGGCAGCCTTACATCCAGCATCGCGGCGGGCCTGCCGGTTTCCTCAAGGTGCTCGACGAACGGACGATCGGCTTTGCCGATTTTTCCGGCAACAGGCAGTTCATCACCCAAGGCAATCTCAGCGACAACCCACAGGCTTTCCTGTTCCTCATCGATTATGCCCACCGGCAGCGCATCAAGATCTGGGGCACAGCGCAGGTCGTCGAGGGCGATGCCGAACTGATGGCAAAGCTGGTGCCGCAAGACTACAAAGCGCGACCCGAACAGGTCATCCTGTTTACCGTTTCTGCCTGGGATTCCAATTGCTCACAGCACATCCCGCAGCGTTTCGAAGCGGCCGATGTGGCGGCGGCTCTGGCCGAACGCGACAGGCGTATAGAACGGCTCGAGCAGGAGATCGCGCGCTTGCGCTCGGGTGCAACAGCCAGGGAATAAAAACTGCCGGTGCCGTTCAGTTTCCGCCCGCGGCGTCGGCCAGCGTGACGCTGTTGGGCGGTTGCTTCACCGGCATGATGCCACGCGCCAGCGCCAGCAGGTATTTGCTGTATTCGGTGAACAGCACGCGCAGCGCTTCCGGCTTGGTCAGCCAGCCGCCATTCCCAAGGTTGGTGTTGACCACCGGATAGGGTTCAAGCCTGGCGCCGTGCAGCAGCCGTCCCATTTCCAGCAGGCTGCGCGGCATGTGATAATTGTTGGTGACGAGGATGACGGTGCCGTAGGCGTGGTCCTCGACCCATTTGGCGCTTTCCTCGGCATTGCCGATCGTGTCGAGCGCGGCGCGGTCGATGTCGACGCAGCAGGAAAACAGCCTCTTGTCGCCGCCGGTCGCGGCCTGAAGCTGGCGGCGGCTGGCGGAGGGATGGACGCCGCTGATCAGCAGCCGCTCGCCCTTGCCTGACGCAAGCAGCCCCATTGCGGCGTCGAGGCGCGACTGACCGCCGGTCAGCACGATGATAGCGTCGGCCCTTGCCGGATTGGCGGGCGTCGTCAGACGGCTGACGGTGTTGGCGAACCAGCCGAAGCCGGCGACAAACAGCGCCACAAGGGCGAGCAGAACGAGGGCCGAAAGTCGCAAGGAGCGGGCTGCCAGCAGCCGCCCGTGTGTGGCGAATTGATCCGGCTTGGCAAATTCATCAGGCCCGGCGAATTCATGCGGACGCGCAACCAGCACTGGCATGCACCCAGCGGTATCGGTCGAGTCCCGAACGTCCATCATGAAATGGTTAATCCCGAAATACGGCCTTTGGTAGGAAAAAAATGCAATTTTCGTGACGATGCGTTTTCATCCGTGATCGATCTTTCCTTTAGCCGGCGTCCGGCTGGCGAATGTCGATGTCGCTGAGATAGGTAACCACGGTGAAATGGGAGGTTGCCGCGGTCAGCGCGCCGATCACCAGCACCATGACAGCGACCCCGAGATAGCCTGCGGAGCCGATGGCGAAATTGCCGAACAGGGCGGTCGCCTGGTCGGCCTGCGGCGTCGCCATATTGCGTGACGACCACCAGGAGAAGACGATGAAGACGAGTATTGCCGCGGCGCCGCCTGCCGCGGCGCCCTTCATGCCGGTGACCAGAAAATGCCGGCGGAATTCGCGCGCGATGAAGCGCGCCTCGGCGCCGACGAAATGCAGCACCTCGATGATGTGGCCGTTGCCGGCCATGGCGCCGCGTGTCGCGAACACCACGGTCAGCACCGTCGCCGACAGCATCAGCGCCAGCACTGCGATACCGATCGTTACCGTGGTGCGGGCCATGGCAACCAGCCGGTCGACCCAGGTGCGATGATCGTCGAGCGAGGCGCTCGGCAGCTTCGGCGTGATCGCCGCGCGCAGTGCGGCGAAATCGGGCGGACTGTTCTCGTCGATGGTGATGATGATCAGACGCGGCACCGGCAGCTCATCGATGTTCAGGCCCGAGCCCAACCAAGGCTCGAGCAGCCGGGCCGTCGCTTCGCGGTCGACGATCCTGGCGCTTTTCACGCCGGGGAATTCGCCGGCGATCTGCGAGGCCAGCGCAAGTGCGGCCTCCATGTCGAGGCCGTCGACCGGCTTGATCTGGATGGTCGCCTCGCGCGAGATCTGGTTCTCCCAGACCGAGGCGGTGTCACGCACCAGCGTGACTGCGCCAAACGTCAGGCAGGACAGAAAGGTCATGATGGCGATGACCAGCACCAGCGCCCGGCCGGCGATGTTCTGCGCCGGCACGATCGGCGCCATCTTGCGCTGGACGCGGGGCTGGGCCGCCGCGGCGTCGTGACCCTCGAAGTGTTCGACGGAGAGCTCAGTCATAGATGTCCAGCCTTCCGCCGGCCAGGATCATGCGCCGTGCGTCGACCTGTTCCATCAGGCCGAGGTCGTGCGTGGCGATCACCACGGCAGTGCCCAGCCGGTTGAGCTCGATGAACAGCCGCAGCAAGCGTCGTGCCAGCGGTGGATCGACATTGCCGGTCGGCTCATCGGCGAGCAGGATCTCGGGCTGCTCGATCAACGCACGGGCGATCGCGGCGCGCTGCTTCTCGCCGCCAGACAGCACCGGCGGCAGCACATGCATGCGTTCGCCGAGGCCGACCCATTTCAGCAGCTCGGTGACGTCGGTGCGGTAGGTCGCCTCCTCGCGGCCGCGCACGCGCAGCGGCAAGGCCACGTTCTCGTAGGTGGTCATATGGTCGAGCAGGCGAAAATCCTGGAACACCACCCCGATGCGGCGCCTCAGATGCGGCAATTCGGTGCGCGAGATGCGCGAGCGGTCCTTGCCGAAGATGGTGATCAGGCCGCGCGTCGGCTTCAGCGACATGAACAAAAGCCGCAGCAACGTCGTCTTGCCGGCGCCTGAAGGTCCGCTCAGGAACTGAAAGGAGCGCTCCGGAATGTGCAAGGAGATGTCGCGGAGGATCTCCGGACCCATGCCATAGCGGAGGCCGACATTTTCGAAGCGGATCACTTTCGACGACCTGAAATTCTCGGCGGCAAGATGCCAGCCCTTTCTGTGGAAAGACCATCGGCCGGCATGGTTAACCGACGGTTAATTTGGGGGCTTTTCAAACGAGTCACAGGGGTTCCGGTGGGGAAGCGTTAACCATTTCCGTTTACCCAAAGAAACGAACAGCGAACAGGTGCCGTAGTGTTGGGCCACGATGGCTGAGGATCGAACCGCGCGCCCGGTTTCCGGCGAAATCATGACCGATGCGGCCGCCGAGCCGGAACGCATCATGCGCGACGTGACCGCCGACGTCATCGATGCCGATTATGAGGTGCTGCCCCGCCATTTTACGCGTCCAGACTTTGCGCCGCCGCCTGCGCGCACGATTTCCGCCCCTTCGATCGAAGGCATGGACATGTTGCGCAAGCCGGAAACCGCCGTCGAACGGCCGTTATGGGTGCACGGTGGGCCGATCTTCTGGATTGCCGGCGTCGGTGCCGCCTTGGCCGCCTTCTGGATTTCGGGCGGCCATGCGCTGGTTCGTTAGAACGGCGCCAGAAAATCAACAGGTCACCAGATAAACGATTTGCGACGCGCAGGGGACGGTTCGCGGGCGCCCTGCCAAAGATTTGGCCTTGCCAGACGGCTCGACATGCCTAGAAACGGGTTGAAGACCGTTTTCGGTCAGCTTCGCCTACAAGGCGATCATTTCTGGAAAGGCGGCCAATGCCAGTTGTGCGCGGCAAGGACATCGAAGTCCTGTTTTCGGCGTCCGCCATCGCGCGGCGGAATCTGGAACTTGCCAAGGAGATTGCCGGGCACGACTACCACGACCTTCTGGTAATCTCGGTGCTGAAGGGATCATTCATCTTCGCCGCCGATCTTATCCGTGCCATGCACGATGTCGGCCTGTCGCCGGAGGTTGAGTTCATCTTCATCTCGAGCTATGGCGCCGGGACAACCAGCGGTGAGGTGAGGGTGCTGCGCGACATCGACAACGAGGTCGCCGGCCGCGATGTGCTTCTCATCGACGACATCCTCGAATCCGGCAAGACGCTGAGCTTCACCCGTGACCTCATGCTGTCGCGCGGCGCGAGGAGCTGTGCCATCGCCGTGCTGCTCGACAAGCGCATGCGCCGCCAGACCACGCTCAACGCCGACTATGTCGGCTTCGACTGCCCCGATTATTTCGTCGTCGGTTATGGCATGGACGTCGCCCACGCGTTTCGCGAATTGCCGTTCGTCGGCATGGTCAAGGGCGACGCTTGAGGCCTTTTTGATAATTCTACGCCGGCGGACACCTGACGCAGTGTTCTGCGCTTCCTGCAGCGCAGCGCGTCCTTTGGACGCGCAAAGGACGCTGTAGCACTTTTGATTTTGCGCATGATGCTTTCCGAAATCGAAACCGAGTTCGGGATCAAGCGCGAAGCTCCCGGACTCGAACGTCCGCTCCCCTCCGGTTCTCGAAAACCACGCCATCTGACTCGCCGGAGCGAATTCTGAAAAGGCCTCATCGACACTCAGCGCCTTCAGGAAACATCAACTTTTCCTCGCCAAATATCCTGCCCATGGCAAAGCTCTTGATCGTTGAGGACGATGAATCCGTCCGCACCCTCGCCGCCCGTGCGCTCGAACGCGCCGGGCATAATGTCACTATTGCCGCCGACGGCGCGCACGGTCTTTCTCTGATCCGGGCGGCGCAAGGGGGCTACGACCTTGTGCTGTCCGACATCCGCATGCCGGAGATGGACGGCATCGAGATGGCCAAGGCGGCAGCGGCGCTGTTCCCGGCGATGAAGATCATGCTGATGACCGGCTTTGCCGATCAGCGCGAGCGCGCCGAGGAATTGGACGGCGTTATTCTCGATGTCGTGCAAAAGCCGTTCACGCTGGCTGAAATTCGCGCCCGCGTCGAACAGGCGCTCGCCTGTTTCGCCTAAAGCCCAAGGCCGACCCCTTCACGCAGGGTCGCAGGTCGCAGCGATGGCTGGCGCGCCGCTCCGGCGCCGGCTGGCATTGAGCGCAAACAGGCCGGCGCCGATGATGAGGGCTGCGCCGGCCGCCGTCGCCGGTCGCGGCACTTCGGCAAAGAACAGAAAACCCCATAGCGGCGACCAGATGATACCGGTGTATTCGAAGGTGGCGACGCTGTTGGCGGGCGCCAACCGGTAGGCCTGCGACAACAGGATCATGCCGGCCGAGGCAACGAAGCCGCATGCCCCCATCTTCAGCAGATCCGACGTCGTCGGCCAGACCCATGGCCGGACTAGGAATTCGAGGCTCGGATGCACGGCATGGTCGATGTCTGCCAGCCAAAACAGCCCCGCCACCAGGGCAGCACCGGCCAGATAGGCGCCGTTCTGGTAAAACGCCATAACGGTCGAGGATTCGGTGTCGCCGATCTTGCGTGCCATCAGTTGCGAAAAACCGTAGAGCAGAGCCGAGCCTAGCGACAGCAGCGCCGCCCAGTCGAACACGCCGGCACCCGGGCGCGCCATCACCAGCACGCCGAGCATGCCGACCAGGACGGTGGCGAGCGCCTGCCAGGACACGCGTTCGCCGAGATACGGGCCGGCCAGCGCCATGATGAACAGTGGCGCCATGAAATAGAGCGCCACCGCGTCGGCCAGCGGCAGGGCGGCGATTGCCAGATAGTAGGCCGTGTAGGAGGTGAACTGGATGAAGGCGCGCATCGTCAACATGCCGAACCGCTTCGACTGGATCGCCTGCAATCCGACGTCGGCGTGGACGAGGAAAACCAGGATCGGCAGGGCGACGATCGAGCGGATCGCCATCACCTCGGTGACGGGATAGCGGCTCGACACCGCCTTGACCAGCGGGTCCTGCAGTGAAAAGACCAACACGCCGAGACAGAGGCTGAGGATGCCGAGCACAAGCCGATTCTGCATGGGCGCTCCGGTCTCCTGCGCGCCGGCCGGAAGCAGGCCTGCATCCGGGTAAAAAGAACCCGCCACCGTTTCGGGCAGCGGGTACGAGTGAGGACTTTTGATTGGTCCGCGGCCGATTTCGCGGCCGCATATCCAATGGGTGAGGCGACTATCGTCCGCCGTTTGACATGTTGCAAACGAATTGGAATGATGCCAGCAATCAGATTTTCTTATGGCGGGCACATGCGACCCAATCTCGACAGCGACCTCTTGCGCACCTTCGTCGCGGTCGCCGACACCGGCAATTTCACCAAGGCGGCGGAGCGGGCCGGCCGCACCCAGTCGGCGGTCTCGATGCAGATGAAGAAGCTCGAAAGCATGGTCGGCGACAGCCTGTTCGAGCGCGGCTCGCGTGGTGTGGCGCTGACGCGGCGCGGCGGCGAGCTCATCGCCAACGCCAGGCGCATCGTTTCGCTGCTCGACGAGACGGCGGCATCGATGGTCGCGGCGCCGCTTGGCGGGCCGGTGCGCATCGGTATCCCGGAGGAATATGGCCACGCGATCCTGTCGCGCGCGCTCGGTGCCTTTGCCAAGCGCCATCCTCAGGTCGACATCACCGTCCGCTACGCGCATTCCGGTGCGCAGATCGCGGCGCTCGCCGCCGGCGAGCTCGATCTGGCGGTGGTGTTCGAATGGCAGGATCTCTCGGGCGGTGAGGTGCTGATGCATGATCCGACCGTATGGGTGACGTCGGAGCTGCATCACATGCATGAGGACCGGCCGGTGCCGATCGCGCTCTACAACCGCGCCGGCTGGTGCAAGGATTTCGCGATAAAGTCGCTGGAACAGCGCGGTCTCGCCTATCGTGTCGCCTACACCAGCGATACCAATGGCGGCCTGCGGCTCGCCGTCACCTCCGGGCTGGCGATTGCGCCGATCTCGCGCAGCAACATTCCGGCCGGCTGCCGCGAACTTACGGCCGCCGACGGCTTCGGCGACATCGATTCCTCGAACGTAGTGCTGCGGCGCAATCCGAACGCTTCCGGCGAGGCGATCGACGGCATGGAAGAGGCGATCCGCGAGGCGTTCACCAACCGTTAAACACGTCGCTCGGTCCGGCGATAGCTGCCACCACGGAGGACCGCGCACGGCGATCTTCCAAAAATGTAGAGTGCAGCCTTACTTCAGCTCCAGCAACCGCTCCAGATAGCTGCGCTCGATATCGGGGCTGAGCGCGTTGCCGAGCCGCTTGCGGATTGCCTCGAGGATCTGGCGGGCGCGCTGCACGTCGATCTCGTCAGGCACTCTCACCGAACTTCCGTCATCGGGACCCTCGCTGGTGCGGGGCCGCCCGAGCGGGTCACGGTCGGCATTCTGCTGGCGTCCGCCCTGCCCGTTGCCGCCCTGGTCGCCTTGCATCGCTTGCAATTGCTTCATCATATCCTTGGCGCCCCTGCGCAAGGCTTCCAATGCGCGGCCCTGGTGGCCGACGGCTTGGTCGCCCTCGCCCTCGCCGAGCGCCTGTTCGGCATTGCCCATGGATTTGCCGGCTTCGCCAAACCCCTCATTGGGGTCGAGGCCCATGCCTTCGAGGCCCTTCCTCAATTGATCGAGCTCGCTCTGCAGCTTGCCCTGGCCTTCCTGCAATTGCTTCAGCGCATCGGCAAATTCCTGCGGCGTCATCGGCTTCGGCCGGCCGAGCGGATCGCGGTCGTCGCCCGGGCTGGGCTTGCCCCCTTCGCCCATCGGGCCTTGCTCACCGTTCTCGCCGAGTTGCTCGTCGCGGTTCTGCCCGCGCTGTTGCTGGCCGCGCTGCATCTGGTCCATACGGAATGTGTCGTTCATCATCTCCTGCTGGCGCCGCATGATCTCGCCCAGCTTGTCCATCTGCTGGCGCATCTCGCTATCCTGCTGGCCGCCTTGCTGCTGGCGGCCTGCCTGCAGATTGTTCATCATGTCCTGCAGCTCCGACAGCAATTGCTGCGCCTGGTCGCGATTGCCGGATTTCGCCAGGTTCTCGATTTGGTCCATCATGCGGTCGATGTCGCTCTGGCGCAGTTCCTGGCCGTTTTGCTGCATCTGTGGCGCATTCGGATTCTGCTGCGCCCGCGCCGCGAATTCCTGCAGGAACTGGTTCATCGCCTCGCGCAGTTCCTTCATCGCCTTCTCGATCTCTTGGTCGCTGGCGCCGTTCTTGATCGCATCCTGCAGCGCCTGCTGCGCCTGGCGCAGCCGCTTCTCGGCCGCCGACAGATTGCCTTCCTCGATGCCGAGCGCGATCTCCCAGAGGTAAGCGACCTCGTCGCGCAACTGGTCGTCGCTGTCGGCCATCTTCAGCCGGGTGCGGGCGCTCATGATGGCGAGGTAGTGCGCCATATTGTCGAACGTGTCTTCCGGCCTGAGCGTGATCGCATCCATCAGGTCGAGCACGCGGTCCTTGGCATAGGCATCGAGCGCCAGTATGCGGCGCTGCTCGACCACGGCCCGCGCCAAGGGGTTGGAGAATGGCCGCTCCGGCATCACCAGCGTCTTGGTTTCGCTGGTCGCCGTGTGTCCGGCGCCGTCGGTAGCGACAAGCGACAGCTTGACGTTGCCACCGGCCCAGACATGGTCGGTCAGATCCTTCGTCGTTTTGGCGGCATTGGCCTTGCCGCCGCGGCGCGGCAACGTCAGCGGCATTTCCGGCGGCCCATAGAGCGGATGCGCGTTGGGCACCTGCGGATCGGCCAATGCGAAAACCGCCTTGGCGGAGGCCGCGCCATAGTCGTCGTCGATCTGGTAGTTGAGCTCGAAGGCGCCGTTGACGGCGCGTTTCGGCTCACCGACAAAGCGGATCTGCGGCGGCTTGTCGGGGATTATGGCGAAGGCCCAGCGGCCGAGCTCGCCGTCGCCGGATTGCAGCGTCAGCATGCCGTCGGCCGTCAACTTGCCGCTGAACTGGCGCACGGTGGAAGGCGTTGCAGTATTTGCCTCTGGCTTGGCTTGCGGCCCGGTCGGATCGATGGCGCGGGTGTTGCCGCCGGCGTCGGCGTAGTTCAGCGTTTCCTCGCCCGAACCGCCCGTGACGCGCAGCGACACGTCGCTGCCTTCCGGAACGGTGAAGGTCGGCGCCGCTTGATTGGCATTGTTGGCAAGGACAGGGGCGTTGAGGAATACTGGTGGCCTGCCGGTATAGGCCGGTGGCGTCACCCAGGCATCAATGCGCGGCGGCACGACGTCGCGCGCGGCACGGGCAACAAACCCGTCAGTCAGCTTGCCGCCCGACGGCCCGAAGGAGAAGGCAAAGGCGGTGACCAACAAAAGCGCCGCAACGGCGCGCAACGCCCACGGGTCATGCTCGGGGACGCGCGTGCGCGGCACGTCGCCGCCAAGCTCGCCCAGCCGGTCGGCCATGCGCCGCTGATGCTCGCGCCACAGGGCTCGCGAAAAAATGCTTTCCTTGCCGCTCGGGCGATCGGTCTGGACCTGCACCGGGCTGTGCAGCAACCGGTTGGCCGCCTCGATGCGGCGGTCGACCTCGACACTGGATGGCGTGCGGAAGAAACGCAATGGATAGAGTGCGGCAAGCGCTGCGACGCCGAATGCCGTGATGAGACCGATTCGCGCCAAATCGGGCAAAAGCGGGAACAGACCGAGCCACGAGATACTGAGAAACAGGCTGGCGACGATGATCAGCGGCAGCAGCAACGGCCAGCCGCGCTCGACGATTATTGACACCTGCGTCGCCAGCCGGCTCAAGGCAAGGCGCCCGGCCAGGCTGCGATCGCTGGTGAAGATGGGTCGTTGCGTCATCGGCCCTTCCTGGCCGGGCGGGATAGCCCGGACCTCACGAGTCTATCGCATGGACCCGAAAAGTCGATTTTTCGGGAAGCACGATGCGAAGACCCAAAATCTTAGCGCATACTTCGTGCATTCAGCGGGCTGCACGTCGCTCTAAGGATACCAACAAACACGGCGAAGGCGAGGCGGTTCCCCAAAACGTGAACAATAATGCCCCGGATATTGTCAAAATTTCGCTGGATTGGCGTTTGCGCCGCAGACCAGAACGGCAACGCGCTCGCCCACAGCCGGCCTGTAGCGGCCGGACAGGAGCGCCGCGAAGGCGGCCGCACCGCCCGGCTCGGAGATGATTCGCACATGATCCCACAGCGCCGCCTGGGCGGCGATAATGTCGCCGTCGCCGACCAGGATCGAGCGCTCGACGAACGCCTCAGCGATAGGAAACATCATTTCGCCGACGCGCTTCGGCGCGAGCGAATCGGCGGCGATGCCCTCGGTCGGAGCATCGACAGGCCGGCCCGCCTCGAAAGCGCGGTGTAGCGTCGGCGCACCCTCCGGCTCGACGGCAATGATCCTGATGCGGCCGGAAAACCAGGCGGCGATGCCGCCGATCAAGCCGCCGCCGCCGACAGCGACCAGCAGCGTGTCGAGCTTCGGCAGGTCGGCCTCGATCTCGAGGCCCAGCGTGCCTTGCCCGACCAGCGTCTCCTCCTGGTTGAAGGCGTGGATCTGCAGCGCGCCGGATTTTTCGGCGAAGCTCTCGCTGGCGGCCAGCGCCTCGGCATAACGGGCGCCGCCGACGATCAGCTCGGCGCCATAGCCGCGGATGCGGTCCAGCTTGGCCGGCGGGCTCACTTCGGGAACAAAGATGGTCGCCTTATGGCCGAGCCGCATGGCGGCATAGGCGACCGCGGCGCCGTGGTTGCCGCCCGATGCGGCGACGACGCCAACTGCGGGAACCGGCCGTTCGAGGAGATTGGTGAACGCGCCACGCGCCTTGAACGAGCCGGAATGCTGCAGGCATTCGAGCTTCAGGTCGACAGGCAGAGGCGGGCGGTCGAAATCGGCCATGTCGACGCGCAGCACCGGCGTGTGGCGCACGAAGGGCCGGATGCGGGGTTCCATCGCCGCAATGCGCTCGCGGGTGATCGTGTGGCCATGCAGCATGCTTCACTCCCAGAGTTGCCATTCAGAGTTGACATTACTTAGTAACTTGGCAAAGTGCCTAAATGCAAGAGGTCGACGTCTTCAAAGCGATTGCCAGCGAGCGCAGACTGCAGATCCTCGATTGGCTCAAGGACCCGCGCGCGCATTTTCCGCCGCAGGCGGACGGTGATCTGGTCGAGGACGGGGTCTGCGCGCTGCTGATCGCGGAAAAGCTGGGGATCACGCAGGCGACGCTCAGCGAGCATATGCGCGTGCTCACCCAGGCAAGGCTTTTGCGCAGCAAGCGTATCAAGCAGTGGATATTCTATCGCCGGAACGAGGACAGGATCGCCGAGGCCAGGGCGCTCGTCCAGCACCGGCTGTAGCGCTGCAAGGTATCTCTCAGGTCAACCAATCAGGCACCGAATCCAGCCCGATCAATTCGTCATAGGTCTGGCGCGGGCGCACGATGTGGAAGCGGTCGCCGTCGACCAGCACTTCCGGCACCAGCGGCCTGGTGTTGTAGGTGCCGGCCTGGACGGCGCCATAGGCGCCGGCGGTGGCGACAGCGATCAGGTCGCCGGCTTTCAGCCTGGGCAGGTCACGGTCGAGCCCGAGATAGTCGCCGGTCTCGCAGACCGGGCCGACGACGTCGACCTTCATGCGCGGTGCCGCGACCGGCTGCTGCACCACCGGCCTGATGTCGTGGAAGGCGTCGTAAAGGGTCGGCCGGATCAGATCGTTCATCGCGGCGTCGACGACGAGGAAGTTCTTGGCGTCGCCCTCTTTCACGAAGATGACCTCCGAGACCAGGATGCCGGCATTGCCGACGATCAGCCGGCCCGGCTCGAACATCACTTTCAGCCCGAGCTTGGCGACATGCTTACTGACGATCTGGGCATAGGCTTCGGGCAAAGGCGGCGGGTTGTTGTCGACGCGGTAGGGAATGCCGAGGCCACCACCGACATCGATATGCTCAATGGCATGCCCGTCGGCACGCAACGCGCCGACCAGTTCCACCAGCAGCGCGAAGGCGTCGTCGAAGGGCTGCAATTCGGTGATCTGGCTGCCGATATGGGTATCTATGCCGGTGATCCTGATGCCCGGCAACTCAGCCGCGCGGGCATAAACCTTCCGCGCCTGCTGCCAGGGAATGCCGAACTTGTTCTCGGCCTTCCCAGTCGAAATCTTCTTGTGCGTCCTGGCGTCGACATCCGGGTTGATGCGCAGCGAGATCGGCGCGATCTTGCCCAGCGCGGTGGCGCGGGCCGACAGCAGCTCCAGCTCCGGTTCGGATTCGACGTTGAAACAGAGAATGCCGGCCGAGAGCGCAAAATCCATTTCGCGCGCGGTCTTGCCGACGCCTGAAAACAGGATCTTGCTTGCCGGAATGCCGGCAGCCAAAGCGCGGCGCAGTTCGCCTTCCGAGACCACGTCGGCGCCGGCGCCAAGCCTTGCCAGCACCTTCAGCACAGCCTGGTTGGAATTCGCCTTCATGGCATAGCAGACGAGCGCGTCGAGCCCGGCAAAAGCTTCGGCAAAGACGCGAAAATGCCTGGTCAGCGTCGCCGTCGAATAGCAATAAAACGGCGTGCCGACACTGGCGGCGATATCTGATATCGCCACGTCCTCGGCATGCAGTACGCCGTCGCGGTAGTCGAAATGGTTCACGAGATCGGTCCGAAAATCAGAGCAGCGGGTCGAGGATGAATTTCTTGTCCTCGACAGGTTTTTCCGGCTCCGGCGGCAAAGGTTGCTTGGCCTTCTCGGCGTCCTTGCGCGCCTGCACGGCTGCCGCGTAGGGCGTATCGAGCGCAGCCTTCCTGCCGCAGGCCGCAACGGTCGCCATCGCCGCTAACAGCGTCAGCGTCACCAAAATCCTGCTTCCGGTCATCGCGTCATCCGTCCGAAACTGTTGCCCGCAGCGCTTCTATCCGAGTTTTGCGGCCATTGCACCCCGCGTCTTACGCCTTGGCGAGCCGCTTTTTCCAGTAGCGGATCTGCTTGCGCACCTCGGACGGCGCGGTGCCGCCGAAGCTTGTGCGGCTCCTTACAGAATTCTGCACGGCCAGAACCGAAAACACGTCGGCGCTGATACCGGGGTGAATGGACTGCAAATCCTGCAGCGAAAGCCTGTCGAGCCCGACCTTCTTGTCCTCGGCCAGCGCCACCGCCCGGCCAGTGATATGGTGCGCCTCGCGGAACGGCAGGCCGAGCGTGCGTACCAGCCAGTCGGCGAGGTCGGTCGCAGTCGAATAGCCGGCGCCCGCCGCCTTTTTCATCGCGGCAGTGTTCACCGTCATGTCGCGCATCATGCCGGTCATCGCCGCCAGCATCAGGTCGAGCGTCTCTGCCGCGTCGAAGACGGATTCCTTGTCTTCCTGCATGTCCTTGCCATAGGTCAGCGGCATGCCCTTCATTACCGTCAGCAGGCCGACCAGATGGCCGGTGACACGGCCTGTCTTGCCGCGCACCAGTTCGGCGGCGTCGGGGTTCTTCTTCTGCGGCATGATCGACGAACCCGTCGAGAAGCTATCCGACAGCCTGACGAAACCGAATTGCGGCGTCGACCAGATGATGATCTCTTCGGCCAGCCGCGACAGATGTGTCGCACAGATCGCCGCCAGCCCCAAGAATTCCAGCGCGAAATCGCGGTCCGAAACGCTGTCGAGCGAATTGCGCATCGGTTCGCGAAAACCAAGCGCCGTTGCCGTCTGGTGCCGGTCGATCGGAAAGCTGGTGCCGGCGAGGGCGGCCGCACCGAGCGGGCTTTCGTCCATCCGCTCGATCGCGTCGCGGACGCGCGACAGGTCGCGCGCAAACATCTCGACATAGGCCATGCAGTGGTGGCCGAAGGTCACCGGCTGCGCCGCTTGCATGTGGGTAAAGCCCGGCATCACCGTTGCCGCATGCTCCTCGGCCCGGGCGAGGAACGCTGTGATCAGGCCTTTCAGCGCCTCGGCGACACGAAAGCACTCGTCTTTGACCCAGAGCCTGAGGTCGACCGCCACCTGGTCGTTGCGCGAGCGGGCAGTGTGCAGGCGGCCGGCGGCAGGGCCGATCAAATCGGCGAGGCGGGCCTCGACATTCATGTGGATGTCTTCCAGCCTGGTCGAGAACTCGAATGTGCCGGCCCCGATCTCTGCCAGGATCGTGTTCAGCCCGTGACTGATTTTTTCTTGATCGGCCGCCGAAATAATGCCCGTTTGCGCCAGCATCTCGCTATGGGCGATCGAGCCGCGAATGTCCTGGGCATAGAGTTTGCGGTCGAACGAGATCGACGCGTTGATCGCTTCCATGATTGCGGCCGGACCCGAGGCAAAACGTCCGCCCCACATCTGGTTGCTGGCCTTCTTGTCGCTCATCGCTATAACCCGTGCTCCGGAGCAGTTTTTGAAAAATGGCAGACGGCAATAGATTTTTCCCGGCTTTGCGTCTCATCCTCGCCGCTTTGGTTGCGGGCGTGCTGGCCGGCGCGGTCGCGGTATATGTCAGGGAAAGCGGTTCTGGCAACAACGCGCCCGCGCAAGTGGCCGCCGGCGGCGGCAAGGACGACGTCGCCTGCGCCGCCAGGACCGACCATGCCAAGAAGATCGCCGCGGCCGCTACCGGTCAAGTCGCCGCGCTTTTGCCGGCGGATCCGCCGCAATCGCTGAAAAGCCTCGCCTTCAACGGCCCCGACGGCAAGCCGACGACGATCGCCGATCATGCCGGCAAGACGGTGCTGCTCAATCTGTGGGCAACATGGTGCGCACCTTGCCGCGCCGAAATGCCGGCGCTCGATGCACTGCAGAAGGAGATGGGCAGCGACGCGTTTCAGGTTGTTGCAGTCAACGTCGATGCCGGCGACGATACCAAGCCGAAGAAGTTCCTCGAGGACACCGGCGTCAAGGCGCTCGGCTATTATCGCGATGCCACCATGGCACTGTTCAACGACGTCAAGACGCGCGGCCTGGCGCTCGGTCTGCCGGTCACCATGCTGATCGATGGGCAAGGCTGCCTGATCGCCCATATGAACGGCCCGGCCGAATGGTCAGGGCCGGATGCCAAGCGTCTGGTCGAGGCAGCGCTTCAGCCGGGATAGGCTCAGACCGTGCGCAGGCGCGGCTTGAGCACGGCGATGCTTGCGCCGCGCCGGCTGGCGGTGCGGACTGCCGGAGCCGTGACGCCCGTCAACTCGCCGAATGTCTCGATCGGAGCCGGTTTGCCGAGGTAATAGCCTTGCCCGATCTCGCAAGCCTCGGCGTCAAGGAACTGCAATTCGCCCGGCGTCTCGATGCCCTCCGCCAGGACCGGCAGGCCGAGACCGCGTCCAAGCCCCAGCACGGCGCGGACGATCGCCGCGAACTGGCCGTTCTTGTCGACCGATTTGATGAACGACCCGTCGATCTTGATCTTGTCGAAGGGAAAGGCGCTAAGGTTGGACAGCGAAGAATAGCCGGTGCCAAAATCGTCCATCGCCACATGCACGCCAAGCGCCTTGACCTGCCTCAAGGTTGCCAATGCGCGGGGCATGTCCTTCACCAGGGCCGTTTCGGTGATCTCCAGTTCGAGCCTGCCGGGTGCGAGGCCGGATCTCGACAGTGCGTCGTGCACCTTGCGGCTGAAGTTCGGATTGTGAAGCTGCACGGCGGAGACGTTGACGGCGACCATCAGCGGATTCGTCCAGCGAACAGCATCGTTACAAGCCGTCGTCAGCACCCAGTCGCCGATCTGCGCGATGGCGCCACTGTCCTCGGCCACGGGGATGAAAACGGCCGGGGAAATGTCGCCCCGCTCCGGATGCTGCCAACGGACCAGGGCTTCGAAGCCGATCATCTTGCCGCTGCGGATTTCCTTCTGCGGCTGGTAGACGAGGTGGAACTCCTTGCGGGCGATCGCCTGGCGCAGTTCATGCTCCATCACGCGCTTGTCACGGGCGGCGGTGCCCATGGCTATCTCGAAAAAACGATAGGTGTCCCTGCCCTCGGTCTTGGCGCGATGGAGTGCCGTGTCGGCATGGCCGATCAGGCCGGCCTGATCTTCGGCATCCAGCGGAAAGAAGGCGATGCCGATGCTGGCCGAAACAAGGCCGGAGCCGACTGAAACCCTGTTTTCCTCCCGGATCGCCGCCAGCAAGTCCTCGGCTATGCGGCCTGCGGCCAGGGGGTCGGGGAGGTTCGGAGCTAAGACGGCAAACTCGTCGCCGCCGAGACGCGCGAGCATCTGTCCGTGGCGCGGAATGCCGGAAATGCAGTGCGCCAGCTTCTGCAGCATGGCGTCACCGGCGCTGTGGCCGTAGAGGTCGTTGACTTGCTTGAATCGGTCGAGGTCAAGCAGCAGGAGCGCCAGATATCCATCCTTGCTGCCACGCTCCATCGAAGCGATTTCTGCTTCGAGCCGGGAAGAAAAGCTCCGCCGATTGGCAAGCCCGGTAAGTGGATCGAAATGCGCGAGACGGAGGATCTCTTCTTCCGCCTTCTTGCGCTCACGGATGTCGCGAACGGCAAGCACCGTATGAGGCCTGCCGCAGTAGGCGATCTTCCTGGCGATCAGCTCGACAGGAATTCTCGTGCCGTCGCTGCCCCTCAATTTCGTTTCTTGTGCCTGTTCGCCGAAGCCGGATACATCGGCTGCGCTCTGTCCATCGAACAGCTCGCCGAGTTGCATCGTGTTCAGGGTGGCTGTCGCCGTGCCCGTCAGTTTCGCCATGCTGTCATTGGCGCTGACTATGCGTGTGCCATCGCAAACGATCAGCCCTTCGACCGCGGCATTGGCGAGATCGTGCATGCGATCCGCCTCGAGCCTCTGCCGGCGAAAGCGCAGGTCGATCCACAGCGCGGCGCCTGACAGCACAAGGATTACCAGGCTGGCGACCGCTGCGGCAAAGGCCTGGGAAATGGGCTCGATGGAATGTTCGGATATTTCAATCGAGGAATCCGGAATGATCGACACCGCGGCCATCGCGATGAAATGCAAGCTGCAAATCGCCAGCGTCAAAAGCGCGGCGCCGCCGACAGTCGCTAGCGCCGACGGGCGGCGCAAGACGACAAGGAGCGCCAGTGCCGCGAGCGTCCCGCCGGCCAGAAGCGATATCGCGACAAGGAGCAGGTTCCATACGATCCGGCCCTCGACCTCGAACGCCGCCATGCCGATGTAGTGCATCGTCGCGATGGCACCACCGAGAATGGCACCGCCAACGAGGAAATGGTCGATGCCGCGGCGCAAGGTGGCAACCCACATCCCGAGCGCGGTCAGGATGACGGCGGCGGCAAGCGAAAAGGCGGATAATCCCGGATTGTATGCGTTTGGTATTCCCGGCGTAAACGCAGTCATGGCGATGAAATGCGTCGCCCATATGCCGAACCCGGTCGAAGTTGCGGCGATCATTAGCCAGACAAGCCGGTTTCGGTTGGTCGATCGGCCGACGTGCTTAAGGAGATTTACTGCAGAGAAGCAAGAAATGCCGCAGACGAGGGCGGCAAGTGCGACCAGTCTCAGGTCGTGCTGACTTACAATACAATTATAGACCGTCAGCATCCTGGGTTCACTCGGTCTGCCAAATAACAGGGGAGGTGTGACTGATTAGCTCTTGGAGATTTTAACGAATGGTTAACCCGCGGGCCATGAGGCGGGCCTTTTCGGGGGAAAACCGATGCGCTCCGCCGAGAAGGCGGTGATGTAGTTCCTGGCGACGCTTTCGGTAGCGAGCGCACTTTAGCCGGAAGCGATGTTCATTGACCCGCAACAAAACCGTTGTCCGATTGTCATCAGCGCCACATATTGGCTTTGCGAGAGTGCCCCTTTCGCCAATGACAAACGGGAGATGAAACATGAAGTTCTTCGGCTTCGCGGCCGGTGTTGCCGCCACCTTGACCCTGCTTTCCACCACCTCCGCCTTCGCCGTCACGCAGATCAGCTGGTGGCACGCCATGACCGGCGCCAACGCCGAGGTCGTCGCCAAGATCTCCAAGGATTTCAACGCCAGCCAGAGCGACTATGAGCTCGTTCCGGTGTTCAAGGGCACCTATCCGGAGACGCTGAATGCCGGCATCGCCGCTTTCCGCGCCGGCCAGGCGCCCGATATCCTCCAGGTGTTCGACGTCGGCACCGGCGTGATGATGGCGGCCGAGGGTGCGATCAAGCCGGCGGCCGATGTGCTGACCAGTGCCGGGATGACCTTTGACAAGAGCCAGTATCTGCCCGGCATCGTCGGCTATTATTCGAAGCCGGACGGCACCATGCTGTCGTTCCCTTACAACTCCTCGTCGCCGATCCTCTACTACAACAAGGACATTTTCCAGAAGGCGGGCCTCGACGTGAACAGCCCGCCCCAGACCTGGAACGAGGTGTGGGAAGCTGCCAGGAAGATCAAGACGAGCGGCGCCGCCCCTTGCGGCTATACCTCGACCTGGCTGACCTGGATCCATCTGGAGAATTTCGCGGCGTGGAATGACGTGCCTTGGGCCACTCAGCAGAACGGCCTGGCCGGCGGCGATGTCGAACTCAAGATCAATGCGCCGATTTTCGTCAACCACTTCCAGGCACTCGCGGACCTAGCCAAGGACGGCACGTTCAAGTATGGCGGGCGCACCTCCGAAGCCAAGCAGATATTCCTCGCCGGCGAATGCGGCATCTTCACCGAATCGTCGGGCGGCCTCGGCGATATCGTCAAGTCCGGCATGAACTATGGCATCGGCCAGCTTCCCTACGATAGCGACGCCAAGGGCGCACCACAGAACACCACGCCGGGCGGTGCCAGCCTGTGGGTGTTCGGCAACAAGTCGGACGAGGAATATAAGGGTGTTGCCGCCTTCTTTGCCTATCTGTCCAAGACCGATGTGCAGGAATATCTGCACCAGAAGTCGGGATACCTGCCTGTGACGCTCGCCGCGTATGAGGCGACCAAGAAATCAGGCTTCTATAACAAAAACCCCGGCCGCGAGACACCCATCCTGCAGATGACGGGCAAGGCGCCGACCGACAACTCGAAGGGCGTGCGCCTGCCGAATCTGCCGCAGGTGCGTGATATTCAGAATGAGGAGTTGGAGAAGCTGCTGGCCGGCCAGCAAACCGCCCAGCAGGCGCTCGACAATGCGGTCACACGCGGCAACGCCGCGATCAAGGAAGCGCTGGAGAACTGACGAGATTATCTCGGTTAAAGCGCGTCGCGTTTGAATGGCCACATGCGACGCGCTTTAAGCTCTTGTTCTTATGCATGTCGTTATCTCAAAACCGCTGCGCACTTTTGGGCGACATGCATTAGTCGGTTGGAATATCGCCCACGCGAGCTCGCGTGGGCGATACCTGGATAGCGAGGGAAATCAGCCTGTCTCCACGCGTCGTATTTCCCAACAAGATCCTGCCGTACCTGCTGGTGGCGCCACAACTCGCCATCACCCTGGTTTTCTTCTACTGGCCGGCCGGTCAGGCGCTTTACCAGTCGATGCTCAGGCAAGACCCGTTCGGGCTGAAGAGCAGGTTTGTCTGGTTTGCCAATTTCCGGAAGGTGCTGGCCGATCCGGCCTACCTCAACTCGATCAAGGTCACCGTGGTGTTCTCGCTTGCGACCGCGATCGTTGCCATGGTTGTGGCCCTGCTGCTCGCGGTCATGGCCGAGAAGGCCGTGCGCGGCAAAGGCCTCTACCGCACACTGTTGATATGGCCTTATGCCGTCGCGCCGGCGATTGCCGGCATGCTGTGGCTTTTCTTGTTCAATCCTTCGATCGGCTCGTTGGCTTATTTGCTGAGAAGCCTCGGCATCGCATGGGACCCGCTGCTCAACGGCACCCACGCCATGATCCTGCTGGTGTCGGCGGCTGCCTGGAAGCAGATCAGTTACAATTTCCTGTTCTTCGTCGCCGGCCTGCAGGCGGTGCCGAAAACGCTGATCGAGGCGGCGGCCATGGATGGCGCCGGCGAGACCAAGCGCTTCTGGACCATCGTCTTCCCGCTGCTTGCGCCGACAACCTTTTTCCTGCTGGTCGTCAACACCGTCTATGCCCTGTTCGACACGTTCGGCATCGTTCATGCCGTCACCGGCGGCGGCCCGGGCAAGACGACCGAGACGCTGGTCTACAAGGTCTACAATGACGGCTTCGTCAATCTGATCCTGGGGGACTCGGCGGCGCAGTCGGTCATCCTGATGGCCATCGTCATCGCGCTCACAGCCATCCAGTTCCGCTATGTGGAACGCAAAGTCCATTACGGCTGAGGGCAGCGATGATCGGCCAATCTCCGCTCCGCACCGTCATCGCCCATGCCGTGCTTATCCTTGGCATATTGATCGTGGCTTTTCCGATCTACTACACCTTCGTTGCCTCGACGCACACGCTGCAAACGATCCTCAGGCCGCCGCTGCCGCTGTTGCCCGGCGACCAGCTATGGAACAATTACAGCGAGGCGCTGTTCGGCGGCATCGGTCGTATCGGCGGTGTCAGCGTGGGCAGACTGCTCCTCAACACCACGATCATGGCGCTCGGCGTCGCGGTGGGAAAGATCTTCATCTCGATCCTGTCGGCCTACGCGATCGTGTTCTTCCGCTTTCCGCTGCGCATGACCTTCTTCTGGCTGATCTTCATCACCTTGATGCTTCCGGTCGAGGTGCGCATTCTGCCGACCTACAAGGTGATGGTCGATCTCGGCATGATCGACACCTATGCCGGCCTGATCATCCCGCTGATCGCCTCGGCCACCGCAACGCTGCTGTTTCGCCAGTTCTTCATGACCATCCCGGGCGAACTGGTCGAGGCGGCGCGTGTCGACGGTGCCGGTCCATGGCGCTTCTTTTTCGATATTCTGGTACCGCTGTCGCGGACAAACATCGCCGCGCTGTTCGTGATCCTCTTCATCTACGGCTGGACGCAGTATCTTTGGCCGCTGCTCGTCACCAACAGCAACGACATGAACACCATCGTCATCGCGCTGCGAAAAATGGTTTCCTTCGCCGATGCCGACACCCAATGGCACCTGGTCATGGTCACCGCGATGCTGGCCATCGTGCCGCCGATCCTGGTCGTGGTGCTGATGCAACGCTGGTTCGTGCGCGGCCTGGTCGAATCCGAAAAGTGAGAAGCCGATGGCGACCGTCGATCTGAAGGATGTCAAGAAGATCTATCCCGGCGGCGTCGAGGCCGTGAAGGGCGTTTCCATCGCCATTCCCGACAAGGAGCTTTGCGTGCTGGTCGGCCCGTCCGGCTGCGGCAAGTCCACGCTGCTGAGGATGATCGCCGGGCTCGAGACGATTTCGGTCGGTACAGTCGCCATCGACGGCAAGGTGGTCAACGCCATTGGCCCGACCGAGCGCGACATCGCCATGGTGTTCCAGAACTACGCGCTCTATCCGCATATGAAGGTCTACGACAACATGGCCTATGGTCTGCGCAACCGCGGCACGCCGAAGGACGAGATAGACAGCAGGGTGCGCTCGACTGCCAAGGTGCTGGGGCTTTCGGGGCTGCTCGACCGGCGCCCGCGCGAGCTTTCCGGCGGTCAGCGCCAGCGTGTCGCCATGGGCCGCGCCATCGTGCGCAACCCGAAAGTCTTCCTGTTCGACGAACCGCTGTCCAACCTCGATGCGAAATTGCGCGGGCAGATGCGCGTCGAGATCAAGAATTTGCAGCGCTCGCTTGGCGTCACCTCGGTTTATGTCACCCACGACCAACTTGAGGCGATGACGCTGGCCGACATCCTTGTCGTCATGAACGCCGGCCTGGTCGAGCAGATCGGCGCGCCGCTCGACGTGTACGAGAAGCCGGCCTCGATCTTCGTTGCTTCCTTCATCGGCGCGCCGCCGATGAATCTGCTGGCCCTCACGGGGGCCTCTCCAGGCTCGGTACTGACGGACGGGACGGTGATTGGCTCGGCGCCTGGACAAAGCAAGGCGGTGACACTCGGCTTTCGTCCGGAGGATGCCGATATCACCTTCACGGCAGAGGCGCCGGCCGGCGCGCTCGCGTTGCCGGCGACAGTGGAAGCAGTCGAGCCGGTCGGTGCCGAAAGCTTTCTCCACTGCGCGGCAGCCGGCAGCCGTATCGTCGTGCGCGTCTCAGGCCGCGCCAGCGCCAAGCCAGGCGACCAATTGCGCGTCGTGGCCAGGTCTGAAAAGCTGCACTGGTTCGATCATGCCGGTAAACGGGTCGATTGAGGTCGGCCTTGCGCAAAACCGTTCAGGCAAACACATGCGCCTTGCCCGACACGGTCAGCCGGACGATCTCGCCGATCGCCGGCGCGTCCATTCCCGGCTTGCGCAGGATCAACGGCGTGTTGCCGATGGCGGCGGCATCGGGCGGATCGGGGCTGTTCAAGAGACGCACCGCGATCGTGCACATCGAGCCGGCGAATTCGGATTCCGTCACCTCGCCGAACAGCATGTCCGGCGTGCCGGACATGCCTTCACGCGATGTCCGTTTCAGCAGCACCTGCTCCGGCCGTAGCATGATGCGCGCGACGTCGCGCCGCTCCGTGCTGTCGACGGCAATGCGGCCGAGCGGCGAGGTGGCAACGCCATCGGCGATCCTGGCCGGCAGGACGATGGCGTCACCGAGGAACTCGGCGATCATCCGGTCCTTCGGCTTGAAATAGAGCTCGCGCGGCGTGCCGACCTGCGAGAATTTGCCGTCGCGCATCACCGCGACCTGGCTGGCGAATGACAGCGCCTCGGCCTGATCATGGGTGACCAGGATGGTGGTGATGCCGGCCGTTTCGAGGAGCTCGGCCACGGCCTTGCGCATTGAGGCGCGCAAGCCGGTGTCGAGCGCCGAGAACGGCTCGTCGAGCAGCATCAGCCGCGGCTTCATGGCCATGGCGCGGGCGAGCGCGACGCGCTGCTGCTGGCCGCCGGAGAGTTCGTGCGGGCGGCGCTTCAGGATCCCTTTGTCCAGCCCGACGACATAGGCGAGCTCGGCGATGCGCTCGCTCCGCTTTTCCTCGTGACGGCCCATGCCGAACCCGATATTGGCGGCGATGCTCAGATGCGGGAACAGAGCGCCGTCCTGCGCCACCAGCCCGATGCCGCGGCGATGCGCCGGCACGGCCGTGTCGCCATCGGCCAGCACCTCGCCATCGAGCACGATGCGGCCCTGGTCGGGCGCCTCGAAGCCGGCGATCAGCCGCAGCAAGGTGGTCTTGCCACAACCGGATGGCCCGACGATCGCCGTACGGCTGCCGCTGGCCACGCTGAGGTCGACGCCGGCAAGTGCTGCCACGGGGCCGTAGTGCTTGTGGATGCCGCTCAGCTCGAGAAAGCTCATCGCCCGGCCATCCGCTTCGACTGGACGTAGAGCAGCCAGGTCAAAGGCAGCGACATCGCCACCATGATCAAGGCATAAGGCGCCGCCGACGCATAGTCGATCTCGCCGCTATAGGACCAGAACGCCATGGCCAGCGTGCGGGTGCCGTTGGGCGCCAGCATCTGGGTTGCGGTCAACTCGTTCATGATGCCGAGCGCGACCAATGCCATGCCGGCCGCGGCACCCGGCGCCGACAGGCGGATGGTCGTCGACCACAGCGCCTTGAGCGGCGACCGGCCGAGGCTGGAGGCGGCGCGTTCGAGCTCGACCGGCGCCTGTGCGATCGACGCCCTGAGGCTAATCAGAGCGCGCGGCAGGAACATCAGCGCATAGGCGACCAGGATGGTGAACAGGGTCTGGTAGAGCGGCATGGCGATACGCACGGCGATGGTGACCAGCGCCAGGGCGATGACAACCCCGGGCAACGCGCCGACGATATAGTTGCAGCCCTCCAGGACGCGTTGCAGCCTTCCCGGCGCGCGGATCGAAATCCACGCCATCGGCATTGCCGCGACGGTGGCGAGCAGCGCGCCTGCAATCGCCAGGAACAGTGTCTGACCAAGCGCCAGGCCGATCTCGTCGAGCCGCCAGATATCGGCGCCGCCGGCCATGAGCCAGCGACCGATAGTGACGAACGGCACCCCGAGCGCCAGCAGCGTGGTAACAGCGGGCAGCAGCAGGCAAGGAATGGTGGCGCGCCCAAGGCTCGTGCGCTGCTGGTGGCGCGCAGCACCCGAGCCGACGCGGGCATAGCGCTCCTCGCCGCGCACCAGCACCTCCAGCCCGAGCAGCACGAAGCAGCAGGTCACCAGCACGCCGGCCAGCATGTTGGCGGCGGGACCGTTGAAGGTCGACTGAAACTGGTCGACGATCGCGGTGGTGAATGTATCGAAGCGGATGAACACGTAGAGCCCGTATTCGGCCAGGAGATGCAGGCCGACCAGCAGGGAGCCACCGCAAATGGCGAGCCGGAGCTGCGGCAGCACGACACGCCTGAACACGCGCCACGGGCCGAGACCAAGGGCTGCCGCTGCATCTTCGAGAGCGGGATCGAGCCGGCGCAATGCCGCCGCCACCGGCAGATAAAGGAAGGGGAAATAGGCGATGACGGACACAAGCACGCCGGCCCACAGGCCGTGCAGTCTGGGCACCATGGTGATCCAGGCGTAACTGTGGACGAAGGCGGGAATGGCGAGCGGCGCCACCGACAGCCAGGCCCATAAGCGGGCACCCGGCAGATCGCTGCGCTCCGTCAGCCAAGCCAGCGCCACCGACAGCACGATCGAGATCGGCACCGCCAGCACCACCAGCAGGCTGGTGTTGACCAGAAGCTCGCCGACGCGCGGCCTGAACACCAGCGCCGCCACCGTTTCCCAGCCGGTCTGCACCGCCACCCAGACGATGAAGGCAAGCGGCAGCAGCGCGAAAAGCGAGACAAAGACGGCAGCCAACGCAATCCATGAGACCGACCAACGACGTGCCCGCACGGCCGTGGTGTCGGCCGGCAAGCCTGAAGGTGCGAGATCGATCGCAGACTGCATCAGATCAGACGTTGCGCCGGGTCCGCCCGGAGGCGGAAACGATCGGCGGCCGACAATGTGGCGAGCAGCTTGTGGTCATGGGCAAATGCCATTTTGAAAACAGAGCGCTCCCGCGGAAAGCGAATTCCCACAGGAGCGCAGTCGGTTGCCCTTTTAGGACGAACGCCGGCTAAAGCAAGCCGGCCGCCGTCATCAGGTCGGTCACCTTTTTCGAGTTCAGCGCCGTCGGGTCGACTTTCGGCGCCTGCAGATCGGCCAGCGGCACCAGCTTCGGATTGGACTCGGCGCCCTTGCCGACTGCGTATTCGAACGAATCGCCGGTTTTCAGCACGTCCTGGCCGCCCTTGCCGGTGACCCATTTCAGGAAAGCATGGGCTTCCTTCGGGTGCTTGCTCGAGGCCAGCACACCGCCGCCGGAAACCGAGACGAAAGCGCCGGGGTCCTCGTGCTTGAAATAGTGCAACTCGACATTCTTGCTGTTCTCGCCGGTCTTGGCCTGATCGCCGTAGTAGTAGTAGTGATAGATCACGCCGCCTTCGACCTCGCCGGCATTGACCGCCTTCATCACCGTGCTGTTGCCCTTGTAGGCGGTAAAATTCTCTTTCATCGCCTTCAGCCAGTCGGCCGTGGCAGTCTCACCCTTGAGCTGCAGCAAGGCGCTGACGATCGCCTGGAAATCGGCGCCGGAGGGCGAAGCGGCCCAACGGCCCTTCCAGCTCGGATCGGCGAGATCGAGCAGCGATTTGGGCAGCTGGTCGGCGGTCAGCTTGGTCTTGTTGTAGGCAAAGACGGTGCTGCGCGCGGCAACGCCGACCCATTTGCCGCTCGCCGGCTGGTACTCCTGCGGAACCTGGGCCAGCGTCTCGGCGTTGACCGGCGCGAACAGGCCGGCTGTCTCGACCAGCACCATGGCCGGTGAGTTTTCCGTCAGGAACACATCAGCTGGCGAAGAGGACCCCTCAGCAACGATCTGATTGGAGAAATCGCTGTCGCCGCCGTTCCGGACGGTGACCTTGATGCCGGTTTCCTTGGTGAATCCTTCCGCCCAGGCCTTGGTCAGGTTTTCGTGCTGGGCGTTGTAGACGACGATGCCCTCGTCCTCGGCTAACGCCGGGCCGGCGATCAGGCTGATTGCAAGTGCTGTCGCACCGGCAAGGGCGGAAAGAGCATATTTCATGGCATCGTCCTCGATTTCGATGGTCTTTGGCTTGGTATGCTGCACCTATCAATACATGACTAGCGCAGTCAACATTGCTGGCCCGCTCAATCGCTCAAAAGGAGCAAACTTTCGTGATGCCCAGCTAATTTGCCTTGGACATTATTTCGCCGGCCACGTAACAAACCAGCGCCGAGACGCGAATATCGGGGAGTGAACTCTTGTGAGCGGCAAGGACGAAGCCGAGCTTTCCCGGCTGCTGCGGGCCGCAATCGCCGGAGACGAAAGGGCCTATGCCGACTTTCTGCACCGGATCGCCGCCCTCGTTCGTGGCTTTGCCCGGCGCAAGATCGTGCAGGGCGGGGTCGATCCCGAGGACGTCGTGCAGGAAACCTTGCTGGCCATTCATGTGAAACGACATACCTGGCGCCATGATGCGCCGGTGCTGCCTTGGGTTTATGCAATAGCCCGCTTCAAGCTGATCGATGCGTTCCGGCGGCGCGGCCGGCGGATCGAGATCGAGATCGACGAAATCGCCGAGACCTTTGCCGAGCCGGAATCGGAGACGATCAGCGAGCGCGACGTCAACCGGGCACTCGACTGCCTGTCGCCGGCGCAGCGTTCGGTCGTCTCGGCCGTGTCGGTCGAAGGCCGTTCGATCGGCGAGACGGCGGCGAAATTCGGCATCAGCGAGACGGCTGTGCGGGTGTCACTACACCGCGGGCTTGCCGCCATTGCCAAACGGTTCGGGGCGGGGCGGGAATAGCATGAGGACCGAAGATCTTATCAAGGCGCTCGATGCCGATGTCCGCAGCAAGGCGCTGCCGCTGGGCGCCGCCTGGTTGCTTGCAACCGGCGCGGCCATCGTGATCGCGGCCGCGGTTTTCTGGCTGACGATCGGCCCACGTCCCGACATCGCATTTGCCATGCACACGATGCGGTTCCTGTCCAAATTCGTCTTCACGATTGCTCTAGCCGTCAGCGCCTTTGCCCTCGTCCGCGCGCTGTCGACGCCCGGTGCATCGACAGGGCGGGCGGCGAGCTGGATGATCGCCGCGCCGCTGCTGGTGATTATGGCCGTGATTCTCGAACTCCTCGTCGTGCCTGTGTCCGACTGGGGCACGCGCCTGGTCGGCACGAACATGGTCATCTGCCTGACCTTCATTCCGTTGATCGGCATCGGCCCGCTTGCCGTCTTTCTCGCGGTGCTGCGCCATGGCGCGCCAACAAGGCCGGTGCTTGCCGGTGCGACCGCGGGCCTGCTTGCCGGCGGGCTGGCGGCGACCTTCTATGCAGCGCATTGCTTCGACGATTCGCCGCTTTTCGTCGGCACCTGGTATACGATCGCGATCGCCGGCCTTGCCGCGCTCGGGGCGGTCGGCGGACGGCTTTTCGTGCGCTGGTAGCGGTGGCGATCAGCGCGTCGGAACGGGATGCTCGCCGCGATAGTCGTAGAAGCCGCGCCCGGTCTTGCGGCCGAGCCAACCGGCCTCGACATATTTGACCAGCAGCGGGCAGGGGCGGTATTTCGAATCCGACAGGCCGTCATGCAGCACCTGCATGATCGACAAGCAGGTATCCAGCCCGATGAAGTCGGCAAGCTGCAGCGGCCCCATCGGATGGTTGGCGCCGAGCTTCATGGCGGTATCGATGGCGTCGACCGAGCCGACACCTTCATAGAGCGTGTAGATCGCCTCGTTGATCATCGGCAGCAGGATGCGGTTGACGATGAAGGCCGGGAAATCCTCCGAGACGGTGATCGTCTTGTCGAGCTGCTTCACATAGGTTTTTGCTGCCTCGAAGGTCTGGTCCTCGGTGGCGATGCCGCGCACCAGCTCGACCAGCTTCATCACCGGAACCGGGTTCATGAAATGTATGCCGATGAAGCGTTCCGGGCGGTCGGTCTGCGAAGCCAGCCGGGTGATCGAGATCGACGAGGTGTTCGTCGCCAGGATGGCCTCGGGGTTGAGCTGCGGGCAGAGCTGAGCATAGATCTTGCGTTTGACTGTCTCGTCTTCGGTCGCCGCTTCGATCACCAGATCGGCGCCCGCAAGGTCGGCCATGGCCGGCGCCGCGGAAATGCGCGCCATCGCCTCGTTGCGCAGCTTTTCCTCAAGTTTGCCGGAGCCGACCTGACGGGCCATGTTGCCGCTGACCGTAGCAATGCCCTTTTCGATGCGGTCGGGCGAAATGTCGTAAACCAGCACCTTGTAGCCCGCCAGCGCCGATACATGGGCGATGCCGCCACCCATCTGGCCCGCGCCGATGATGCCGATCGTCTCGATCTTGCTCATTACCCGATCCCGTCAAGGCCTTTGCGGCCTGCTTTTTGTGCAGTGCAAACTAAAAGGGCGGGGCGACTTCGTCTACCCCACCCCGCAGAATTTAATACGCTTTGGCAGAGGGCGTCAAAGCGCCTTTTGCAGTTCCGGCAGAATGACGAAGAGGTCGCCGACGAGGCCGTAGTCGGCGACCTGGAAGATCGGCGCTTCCTCGTCCTTGTTGATGGCGACGATGACCTTTGAATCCTTCATGCCGGCAAGGTGCTGGATGGCGCCGGAGATGCCGACGGCAATATAAAGATCGGGCGCCACCACCTTGCCGGTCTGGCCGACCTGCCAGTCGTTCGGCGCATAGCCGGCATCGACCGCGGCGCGAGATGCGCCGACAGCCGCACCGAGCTTGTCTGCGACCGGCAGGATGACCTCCTGGAACTTCTCGGAGGAGCCCAGCGCACGGCCGCCCGAAATGATGATCCTGGCCGAGGTCAGCTCCGGGCGGTCGGTCTCGGACAGCTTGTTCTCGACAAAGCTCGACAGGCCGGGATTGGCTGCCGCCTGAACCGTCTCGACCGGCGCGGAACCGCCCTCGGGTGCTGCCTGAAAGGAAGCAGTGCGCACGGTGATGACCTTCTTGGCGTCGCTCGACTGCACGGTCTGGATGGCGTTGCCGGCATAGATCGGCCGCTTGAAGATGTCGGGCGACACGACTTCGATGATTTCCGATATCTGGGCGACATCGAGCAGGGCCGCGACGCGCGGCGAGACGTTCTTGCCCGACGAGGTCGCCGGCGCAATGATCGTGTCGTATGGCTCAGCAAGCGAAATGACGAGCGCCGCCAGCGGTTCGGCGAGACGCTCGGTCAGTTCGTCGGCGTCGGCGAGCAGCACCTTGGTGACGCCCTTGAGCTTGGCGGCGGCGTCCGCTGCCGGCTTGGCGCCCTTGCCGGCAACCAGCACATGCACGTCCGAACCGATCTGCAGCGCCGCGGAAAGCGCCTTCGCGGTCTGGTCGGAAAGCGTCGCGTTGTCGTGTTCGGCAATCAGAAGAATTGTCATTTTTGTTGTCCCTTCCTGGCCTTACAGCACGCCGGCTTCGTTTTTCAGCTTGTCTACCAGTTCGGCGACGCTCTTGACCTTAACGCCCGCCTTGCGGCCGCCCGGCTCCTCGGTCTTGATCACTTTCAGCCGCGGCTTGACGTCGGCGCCGTAGTCGGCAGGGCTCTTCTCGTCGAGCGGCTTCTTCTTGGCCTTCATGATGTTGGGCAGCGACGCGTAGCGTGGCTGGTTCAGCCGCAAATCGGCCGTGACGATTGCCGGCATCTTCAGTTCCAGCGTCTGCAGGCCGCCATCGACCTCGCGCGTCACCGTGGCCTTGTCACCGTCGAGCACGATCTTGGAGGCGAAGGTGCCCTGCGCCCACCCGAGAAGTGCAGCCAGCATCTGGCCGGTCTGGTTGGAATCATCGTCGATCGCCTGCTTGCCGAGAATGACCAGGCCGGGCTGTTCTGCCTCTACGACCCCCTTCAGCACCTTGGCGACGCCCAGCGGCTCAGTCTGCTCGTCGGTCTTGACCAGGATGGCGCGGTCGGCGCCCATGGCGAGCGCCGTGCGCAAGGTCTCCTGTGCCTGTTGCGGCCCGATCGACACGACGATGATCTCTTCGGCCTTGCCCGCTTCCTTCAGCCGGATCGCCTCTTCCACCGCGATCTCGTCGAACGGGTTCATCGCCATCTTGACGTTGGCGAGTTCCACCGCCGAACCGTCCGCCTTCACCCGGACCTTGACGTTTGCATCCACAACCCGCTTCACGGGCACAAGGATCTTCATTTGCCTGTCACCTCTTTCACGATAGTCTCTTCACGCTCGTCGGGCGCGCTATAGCAGCGTGCACCTCTTCAGAGTTGTCGAAAGCCGACATTCCGGACGGAATTCTGGTCTCGCCACGCCAGTAGGGTGGCGCTTCCGTAGTTGCGGCGACCCCGCCCGTCAATATCCCGGGCGCACTCGGATCCTCGGCAAAGCATTCAAATCGGTTCAGTCCGGCCCGGAAACGCTTCCCCGGCCCCAGCGCGGCGCCGGCTGGGCGGGCGGCAGATCGCTTGCCGGCGGCTCCACGGCAATGGGCGCCGGCCCGGCGACTACGGCTGGCTCCTCGTCGGCGCCGGCGAGTAGCGGCACGCCGCGGCTGCGCAAGACAAGCACCAGCACGGCTCCGGCGATGATGCCGCCGATGTGGCAGGCCCAGGAGACCTGGTCCTCGCCACCCTGGGCAAACATGAAGATCTGGAACAGAATCCACAGGATGAGCGGGATGAAGGCCGGGATGCGCAACGGGATGCGGGCGAAGACCAGCACCCATACCTTCACCCGCGGATAAAGGATCAGATAGGCGGCGACGACACCGGCGATGGCGCCCGACGCGCCGATCAGCGGCACTTGCGAATCCCAGGCCACCAAGCCCTGGAAGAAAGCGCCGGCAATGGCGCAAAGCAGGTAGAAGACGAGATAGCGGACATGGCCGAGCGCATCCTCGACATTGTCGCCGAACACCCACAGGAACAGCATGTTGCCGCCGAGGTGGAAGATATCCGCGTGCAGGAAGGAATAGGTCAGATAGCTCAGGCTCTCCGGAATGACGACAAATTGCGGAGCGAGCTCGACGCTGTCATGCACAACCGACGGGATGAAGCCGAGGCCCAATACCGCGGCGTTGGCGAAGTCCTCGCCGCCAAGTGTTGTTACAAAATAGATCAACACATTGAGCGCGATCAGGCTGATCGTCACATATTGCAGCTTGATGTGCCGCAGCCGGTTGGTGTCGTAAAGCGGGATGAACATCGGGCCTCTCCCGCTTCCGGCGGATTCAGCGGTTCTTGCCGGGAACCCATAGCACGTCGGCATTTCCATTGTCATTGACCGCGCGTGCGGCAACGAACAGAAAGTCCGAGACACGGTTGATGTATCTTATCGCCTCGCGGTTGACGTGCTCGTCTGGATCTTGTGACAGCGCCACCATGATGCGCTCGGCGCGGCGGGCCACCGTGCGGGCGAGGTGAAGGGCAGCCGCTGCCGGCGTACCGCCGTTGAGCACGAAGGATTTGAGCGGCTCAAGGTCCTTGTTGAGGAGGTCGATGTCCTGTTCGATGCGCTCGGTCTGCGAGGCGATGATGCGCAGCGGCTCGTAGTCGAGCGGCTTGCCATTATCGGGGACTGCCAGATCGGCGCCGAGATCGAAAAGATCGTTCTGGATGCGGCCGAGCATCGCATCGATCGCCGGATTTACCGCCGCTGTATGGATGCGAGCCATGCCGATGCAGGCATTTGCCTCGTCGACCGTGCCGTAGGCGTCGATGCGAAGGTCGGATTTCAGCCGCCGCTCACCAGAACCGAGGCCGGTGGTGCCATCGTCGCCGGTGCGGGTGTAGATCTTGTTGAGCTTGACCACGGGTTACCTCCCGGCTGCCGGCCGGTGCGTCACTTACGGGTGAAATACACCGCCAGCATTATCAGCACCAAGGCCACGAACTGCAACAGCACGCGCGTCTGCATCAGCTTGTTGGAGGTCATGCTGGAGCCGCCGCGCATCATGTTGATGAGGCCGCGGATCAGCACGATCACCACGGCGACCATGACGAGAACAGCGAGGATGTTGAAGACAGTTGCCATGGTGTGTTCCAGTTGGATTGCGTTCAGGCGCGTTTGGCGAGCAGACGATAGAGTAGCGAAGACGGCAGGATGCGTTTAAGGATCGCGCCGATCCTGGCCGGCACAGTTACCACATAATGCGGGCGCGGGCGCCGCGACAGAAGCGCATGGCGCAAGGCGGCATAAACCACCTCTGGCCCGGGCTTCAGCCGCGATGTGCTGCCGCCGGCCCGCAGCCGTTTGAGTTGCACAGCATAGGCGAGGCGATGGACTGAGTTCTCGTGATCGATGTTCGCAAGGAACCAGGGGAGGCTGTTGCTGGCGATCTTCGATTTCACCGCCCCCGGCTCGATCAGCGAAACATGGATGCCGCTGCCGAGGAGTTCTTGATAAAGGGACAGCATCAGCCCCTCGACGGCGTGCTTCGATGCCGAGTAAGCGCCACGGAAAGGCAGCGGCGCGAGGCCGAGGATCGATGAGCAATGAACGAGACGACCATGGCCCTGGCGGCGCATCACCGGTACGACACGGCGAGTGAGATCGTGCCAGCCAAAGACATTGGCCTCGAACTGCTGCCGCAAAGCTTCGACCGCCAGGTCCTCGACGGCACCGGGCTGCCCGTAGGCGCCGTTGTTGAAAAGGGCATCGAGCCGGCCGCCGGTCCGCTCCAGCACCGACGCCACCAGCGCCTCGATCGATCCGGGCTCGGTGTAGTCCAGATAAAAGGCCTCGATGCCGTCGGCCTCGAGCGTAGCGATATCTTCCGGCTTTCGGGCCGTTGCGAACACCCGCCAGCCTTCCTTCCTAAGAGCATGGGCGCAATAGGCGCCTATTCCGGAAGAGGCACCGGTGACAATGATGGTGCGCAACTCTTCTTCGGGAGGAATGGTGGTTTGACCGAGGGTTGTCATTTGCCGCAAACCCTTCCCATATTCGCGGCGTCGGGACAATCGAAGGGAACGCGGTTCTTGTTGCGGAAGATCGTAGCCCTCAAACGCGTGCTCTACGACGCGCTCGGCCATTTCAACACCGACGACGGCTGGGCAATGGCCAGCCATCTGGCGATCACCGCGCTGATGGCGCTTTTTCCTTTCCTGATCTTCGCCACGACGCTGGCGAGTTTTTTCGGCGCGCAGGCTTTCGCCGACACCGCCGTGCACCTTGTGTTCGACACATGGCCCGAGCAGATCGCCAAACCGATCGCGCGCGAAGTGCTCAACGTGCTTACCGTCAGGCGCAGCGACCTGTTGACCTACGGTATCGTGCTTGCCGGATACTTCGCCTCGAACGGCATCGAGGCGCTGCGCACCTCGCTCAACCGCGCCTATCGTGTCTCAGAAACGCGCGGCATCATCTACCGGCGGGTGCAGAGCATCATCTTCGTGCTGATCGCGACGGCCGGGTTTTTGGCGATCAGCGTGCTGCTGGTCTTTGCGCCATTGCTGGCGCGGCTGGCCGAATCTCATCTTGAATGGATAAAACCCTATATGGGCACGATCACCCTCTGGCGTTACGTCATCGCCTCGGTCGTCATCATCGGCGGCCTGTTCGCCGTGCATTTCTGGTTGCCGGCCGGCAAGCGCCGGTTCGTTTCGATCGTGCCTGGCATTATCTTCACGCTAGTCGGCTGGCTCATCGGGTCGACCATCTTCGCCGCCTATCTCGACCATTTCTCGTCCTATGTGACGACCTATGCCGGCCTCGCCTCGATCATGATCGCCGTTGTCTTCCTCTACATCGTCTCGGCGATCTTCATCCTCGGCGGCGAGCTCAACGCCGCGATCAGCCGCTATTTGGAGGCGCGCGCCCGCGTCGGTGGCTGAGCCGTCGCCAGCCCGACGCCGAGCGTCGCGATGGCCATGCCGGCGATCTGGAGTGGGCTCAGCTGCTCGCCGAACAATGTCCAGGCGATGACCGCGGTGACGGCCGGCACGAGGTAAAACAGCGAGGCGACCTTCGACATCTCGCCGTCGCGGATCATTACCATCAACAGGAAGATGGCACCGATCGACAGCACCAGCACGAGCCAGGCCGTGGCGAAGATCAGTTCGCCGTTGACGATCACCGTTCGGGTCTCGAAGGCGAGCGAGGCCAGAGCCATCACCGATGCGCCGCCGACATATTGCCAGAACGTGGCAGCCACCAGATCGCCGCCGGAGGCGAAACGCTTCTGCCAGATCGTGCCGGCGCTCATGCCGAGTACGGAGACCAGCGAGGCGCCCAATGTTTCGGCGGTCACGCCGCCGCCGAGCGCGCCGAGCTTCGGCCAGAGCACGATTACCACGCCGATCAACCCGAGGCCGAGACCGGCCCAGTGACGCGGCAGGATGGCCTCGCCCAGAAGCCGGCCGGCGAGCACTGCCGTGATCAGCGGCTGCAGGCCGACGATCAGGGCTGAAAGCCCTGCGGGCATGCCCCGGTGGATGGCCCAGAACACGCCGCCGAGATAGACCCCATGCATCAGGATGCCGGCGCCGGCCGCGTGCAGCGCCTCGTCGCGGGTGGCGCGGCTCGAACCAAGCGCGGCCATCAACGCGACAAGCAGGATTGCGGCCAGGACAAAGCGCGCAGCCAGGAAAGTAAAAGGCTCGGCCCACGGCATGGCATAGCGCGCGCCGATGAAGCCGGTCGCCCACAGGACGACGAAAGAGGCGGGGATGAACCGCTTGAGGCTGTGCATTTTCCGGAGGCCGCGGTGAATTCGGGTGAGGGATCGACTGCGGCGATTGCTTAATGCCGTTCGGGCCGGCAAGCAAAACCAAACGGTTGATCCATAGAGTCATTTGAATTGAAGGAGCGCCGTTGATGGCCGTCGGCTCACCGGTCTAAAGACCGACCAGCCGCCTGACATCGTCGGGCGAGGCGCCCGCCTTACACTGGGCGGCAAGGCCGGTATCGCCAAGACTCTTCGACAGTTTTCGTCCATCCGGGCCGAGGATCAGGCGATGGTGGAAATAGGCCGGCTGCGGCAGGCCAAGCAGTTGCTGAAGCAGCCGCTGCACGCTGGTCGCGGAATAAAGGTCCTGGCCGCGCACGACATGGCTGACGCCCTGCAGCGCGTCGTCCAAGGTGACGGCGAGATGATAGCTGGTCGGGATTTCGCGGCGCGCCACGATCACGTCGCCCCAATCCTGCGGTCGGGCCTCGACATGACGCGTCCCAGAGAGCGTCTCGTCCGTGTATTCGGCCCATGTCAGGTCCCTGCCGACCCGCGCCATTGCCGCATCGACGTCTAGCCGCCAGGCAAATGGTGCACCTTCGACGATGCGCCGCTTACGCTCGCTGGCCGGCAGCGCCTTGTCGGCGGCGGGATAGAGGGGCACGCCGTCCGGGTCGCGCGGCCAGTCGCGACCGCGCTTTTCGCTGTCGGCGATGAAGGCGCGGATCTCACTTCTGCTCATGAAGGCTGGATAGACAAGCTCCTCTTCGATCAGACGCTCGAGCATAGCCTGATATTCGGCAAAATGCTCGGACTGGCGGCGCACCGGTTCCTCCCAGCCAAGCCCCAGCCATTTCAGGTCGCGAAAAATGCCCGCCTCGAATTCCGGCGTGCAGCGTGTCGTGTCGATGTCCTCGATGCGCAGCAGCAGGCGTCCGCCCGCCGCCTTGGCCATTTTCTGGTTGAGCAGTGCCGAATAGGCGTGGCCGAGATGCAATTCGCCATTCGGGCTCGGCGCGAAGCGGAATGTCAGCAGTGTCATTGTCCGGCGGCAATCGGGTTGTGCGGCGCTTTCGCCAATTGCTACTTTGCGCCGGCAGCGTCGCGCGTCCAGAGGGACGCGTGACGAAGCGTGTGCGGCACTTTTGATTTTGGAACAAGCAGACATGCAACGCATCGCCAACCTTGACGACATTGTAGAAGGCCTGGACGCGCTGTGCCTGCTAGATCCGCGCCTGGACAAGGTGCGCGGCATGGCCGGCGAGGTGCCGCTCAGGCTGTCGGAGCCGGGCTTCAGGAGCCTTGCCTCGATCGTCGTTTCGCAACAAGTGTCCCGCGCGAGCGCCGATGCCATCTTCGGCCGGCTGACGAAACTGCTCGATCCGCTGACGCCGCAGGCGATACTAGCCGCCGATGAGGCGGTCTTCCGCGAGGTCGGGCTGTCGCGGCCCAAGCAGCGCGGCCTGATTGCCGTCGCCCAGGCGGTGGCCGACGGGCTCGACCTCGATCACCTCTGCCAACTCGATGCGACGGTAGCGATCGCTGCCATGACCAAGGTGCCGGGCATCGGCCCGTGGACGGCTGAAGTCTACCTTTTGTTTGCCGCCGGACACCCAGATATCTTTCCGGCGCGCGATGTTGCGTTGCAGAGCGCGGTCGGCCATGCACTCGGCATCGAGCCGCGTCCGCCGGAGAAAATGCTGATCCGGCTTGCCGAATCATGGAGCCCGTGGCGCGGTGTCGCATCGCGGCTTTTCTGGGCTTATTATCGCGAATTGAAGGGCAGGGATGCCGCGCCTCCGGCCTGAATCCGCAAAAAAGCATTGAAATCATGCGTTTTTGAGACCCGGCATGATCGACAATCCGCTTCACATCCCTGTCATGTCGGGCTTACAGTATCCGCGTCGACCGGTTCTAGGGTGAAGGAGGTCAACGACGTGACGGTTGCCGTATCTCCGGATGGGCTTCCAGCGCTGGTGCTGAATGCGGATTACCGTCCGCTCAGCTATTACCCCCTGTCGCTCTGGTCCTGGCAGGATGCCATCAAGGCGGTGTTCCTCGAGAGGGTGAACATCGTCGCCGAATACGAACACGCCGTGTCTTCGCCGACCTTTTCGATGAAGCTGCCGAGTGTCGTCAGCCTGAAGGCCTACGTGAAGCCGTCGAGGCATCCGGCGTTTACCCGGTTCAACGTCTTCCTGCGCGACCGTTTCCAGTGCCAATATTGCGGCACGCCGGACGATCTGACGTTCGACCATGTCATTCCGCGCCATCGCGGCGGCGCCACGACCTGGGAGAATGTCGTCGCTGCCTGCTCGCCCTGCAATCTGAGGAAGGGCGGCATGATGCCGGCCCACGCCAAGATGTGGCCGCTGCAGAAGCCCTACCAGCCGACGGTGCATGATTTGCATAATAACGGCCGGCTGTTCCCGCCCAACCATCTGCACGAAAGCTGGATGGATTATCTGTACTGGGATGTCGAACTGGAGCCTTGAGATCATCCGATAATTCGGGAGGCTGGCCGTCTGAAGCGATTTTCTGCGCTTCCGGCCTTCGCCGGCCGAAGCATTCATGAGCGGTCGTGGTGTGGTAGTTAAGGCTACGGCTGGCGTAGGCTGGTGCTCACGTACTTTAGTACGCTCCGCTCCGGTTCTCGATAATCACTTGATACGACTCAGCCTGCCGAATTCTTGAATAATCTCGCGTCGGCGCAAGGGTGAACCGCTCAATCGCGGGCAAAGGCGCTGCGGAAGGCGACGACTGCCAGGACAAAGCTGGCGATGGCGTTCCAGCCGGCCAAGGACAGGCCGAGGATGCGGAGCGCCGCCTTGTCGCAGGAGGGCGGGACGAATTTGTCGAGCGCGTCGAGCACGCCCTTGCCGCCGGTGTCCACCGGTCCGGCGGCTGCGGTGCAATCGGTCGGGCCCGGCCACCACGCCCATTCGACGCCGGAGTGATAAACGCTGAGATAGAGGCCGTAGAGCATCAGCAGGCCGCCAATGGCCAGCAGGCCACGACTTATCCAGGCGGGCGCCTTAAGGGCCGACGCAAGCACCGCCAGCAGCATCAAGGGCACGCCGACATAGTAAGGGGTGCGCTGCTCGAGGCAGAGCTTGCAAGGGATGTAGCCGCCAACATACTGGAAGGCCAGCGCCGAGCCGACTGTGGCGGCCATGGCGACGGCGAGGAACAGGGCGGTGCGCAGCCGCTGGCGTCCGGTATCGGCATTCACGGTCGCTGTCATCGGAATCAGTCCATTCGGTTCGATGCCGTTCAGACGGCGTATTTGACGACGATATAGAGCAAAATCAGGGCAGCGGCGCCGGCGCCCGCAATGTGGCCAAGGCGCTTTTCGATGAAGTGGCGGATCGGCTCGCCATAGCGGCGCAAGAGCCAGGCGAGAAACAGGAAGCGAGCTCCGCGCGCAACGATTGCCAGCACGATGAACAGCAGCAAAGGAACGCCGATGACGCCGGACAGGATTGTCACCACCTTGATCGGCGGCAGATGGGCGAGGCCGGAGGTGACCAGCATCAGGATGATGAAGCCAACACCCGACGAGACGCGCATCGCCTCGAACTCGTCATATTTGCCGTAAAATTCGAGGATCGGCCGCGCCACCGCGTCATAGGCGTAGTGCCCGATGAACCAGCCGGCGATGCCGCCCAGCACCGAGGCGACGGTGGCGACCAGCGCGTAACGATAGGCGCGATCCGGCCGCGAAAGCGCCATCGGCAGATAGAGCACGTCGGCCGGCACCAGGAACACCGAGCTCTCGACGAAGGCGATGAAGGCCAGCCACCATTCGGCCGATTTGCTGGCCGCCAGCGACAAGGTCCAGTCGTAAAGTCCGCGAAGCATCGGCACTCCTAATGCACGCCCAAACCGGTAGTGGTCTTGGGTCACGACATGTACAAACAAGACTTGGAAGCGCGCCGTATCAATCTCGTCGGACAAGGTGCGCTTCAATGACATGCGCCGCCTGTCTAGAAAGATTTTCCGCGCTGCACAATGGCAGCTGCTTCACGAAATCGAAAGGCTGAGGCTTGAGCGAGCCCAGATGTCGGGATTTGGCCAGTTGACGACCAGGCCATGGCATCGAGCACCTGCCCGCCTGAAGTGCGTCAAGGCAATATCTAATAAATCGTGGGTTTTCCCGTCGAACACGATCCGTGTTTAAATACGGCGATTTTTGTCACATCCTGTCTTTCCATCCGCCCTTTGCGCCGCCATGACGTTCTCCGATTTCATTTACCGCCCCTTTGAGACGCTCATCCGTCCGCTGGATATTCCACCCGGGCCGCTGCCAGCGAGCGGGCCGTTTGCGCTGCTCCTGCATTTCGCGAGGATGTTCCGCGGCACTCTTGCGGCCATTACCGTCTTGATGATGGCGATCGAGGGGATCAACCTTGCGACGATCTGGGGGGCCTCGTTCGTCGTCGACGGGGTGAGCGCGAAGGGCGCGGCGGTTTTCCTGCACGAGGACTGGCCGACGCTGGTCGTGCTCGGCGTGCTGGTTTTCCCCGTGCTGCCGTTGCTCATCTTCCTGGGCAATGCGCTGAACTCGCAGACGGTGGCCGTATGCATGCCGGCGGCGATGCAATGGCAGGGCCACAAGGCGGTGGAACGCCAGGACCTTGCCTTCTTCCACGATCTCTTCGCAGGTCAGGTTGCGTCGCGCATTTCGCAAGTCGCATCCGCCGTGCAGCAGCAGATCGTCGTGGCCTTTTACAGAATACCGCTGTTTCTGGTGCAGCTCGTCGGTTCGCTCGTTCTGCTTGGCGCGTTATCCTGGCCGCTGGCGCTTCCGGTGTTCGTCTGGATCGCCGCCAACATCGCCATTGCGGTGGTGGCGGTGCCCCAATATTCCGAACGCTCGCGCCGCTCGGCGCGGGGGCGCAGCCTTGTTGTCGGCGCCATGACCGACCTCTACAGCAACATCCAGATGGTCAAGCTGTTTGCGGCGGAAGACAGCGAGGCGGGCGCAATGCGCACCGTCATGGAAAACGCCATCGAGACCCAGCAGCGCGAAAGGCGCATCTATCTGACGACCGACATGGGCGTCGTCCTGCTCAATGTTGCGCTCTTTCTCACCAACGTTGCCATAGGGCTCTGGGGATTTGTCGCCGGCTTTGTCACGATTGGCCAGTTCGCCGCATCGATCGCCATCGTTCAGCGGCTCAATGCCAACTCCCGTGCCTTCCTGCAGATGGGCCAGCAGATTTTCCAGGCGGTGGGCACGATCCGCGACGCAATGCCGGTCGTGACGACGCCGCCGACTATAAAAGACGCGCCGAACGCCAACCCGCTCGACGTCACGGCCGGCGAAGTCGAGTTCAAGAACATCCAGTTCGAATACCGCGAGGGCCAAAGGGTGATCGAAGACCTGTCGCTCACCGTGCGCGCAGGCGAGAAGGTCGGGCTCGTCGGCCTCTCCGGGGCCGGCAAGTCGACCCTTGTCAGCCTGCTCCTAAGGTTCTTCGAGCTGAAGGGCGGCGCGATCCTGATCGATGGACAGGATCTCCGCAGCGTGACCCAGGCCAGCCTTCGGGAGAGCATCGGCGTCGTCACCCAGGACGTCTCGCTGCTGCATCGCTCCGTCGGCGACAACATCCGCTACGGCCGGCCCGATGCCCCGCCGGAGGCGTTGGAGCACGCCGCGCTGCTGGCCGAGGCCGACGGCTTCATCGCCGATCTCAGAGATGCTGAAGGCCGCACCGGCTACGACGCTTTCGTCGGCGATCGCGGCGTGAAGCTTTCCGGCGGCCAGCGCCAACGCGTCGCGATCGCCCGGGTGTTGCTCAAGGATGCGCCAATCCTGGTTCTCGATGAGGCGACGTCCGCACTGGACAGCGAAGCCGAGGCGGCGGTCCAGTCCAAGCTCGCGGTTCTGATGGAGGGCAAGACCGTGATCGCCATCGCCCATCGCCTGTCGACCATTGCCAGGATGGACCGGATCGTCGTCCTCGACAAAGGCCGCATCGTCGAGGAGGGAAAACCATCGGCGCTGTTGGAACGCGACGGGCTCTATGCCCGACTGTGGAAGCGTCAGACCGGCGGCTACATTGCCGACGCCATCGAGGAGATGTGAGCCGCCCTCGGTGATGATGTTTTGCTCATGGCCGGCTCGACACATTCTGCTTTCACTCCAGAAACCGGAATTGGCTGAACTCGTTTCCACGGTAGCGTTCGGAAGCCGATCATGAGCGAAGCCACAGTCCCGAACTCCCGTGCCGCTATTCTCGAGCGGCGATCTGCCGGCGTGCTGACATGGTCCGGCCCCGCCTTGATGTTGTTCGCGCGCTCGGCGTTCGCTGTTGCCGCGCAGGGCCTGGTTGCGGCCATTTATGCAGCGCACGGTTCGGCAACGCCCTGGCGCGACGCAGGGGCTTGGCTGCCGGCATACGGCAGTTTGATCGACGCGGGCTGCCTTGGTCTCCTGTGGTGGCTTGCACGGGCGCGAGGGCATCACGCTGCTCGATTTTATCAGCTTCGATCGCAAACGCTTGGGGCGCGATCTGTTGTTGGGCGTCGCGCTCATCCTCCCGAGCCTCGTTTTCATCTACGGTGGGATCATCGCCAGCAGCCTGTTGGTCTACGGCAACCCTGATGCACTGCAAATATACGGACCTTTGCCGCTCTTGCCTGCGCTTTACGGGGTGCCGATCTTTCCGTTGGTCTGGGGCATTACGGAGCAGACCACCTATAACGGCTATCTTCTGCCGCGTTTCCAAGTCTTGTCGGGAAGCACGGGATTTGCCGTTGCCGTCGTAGCGTTTTCCTGGTCGTTTCAGCACGCCGTGATGCCGCTGACGCCACACTTCATGCTCTACCGGCTCTTGGCGCCTATCGCCCATTCGACATTCATCACCCTCGTGTACCTGCGCGTGCGCCGCATCCTGCCGCTGGCGACGGCGCATTGGCTCATGGATGGGGTGTCAGCATTCATCGGCATTCTGTGGCCGCTGTTGAGGTAGAAGGGTTCAAACGGGCTGAGATGCCCACTATGGACCGAAGCCTCCGATCGACGAAATCGAAAGCCTGGGCTTGGGCTAGATAGGGTCTCGGGAATTGGCCAGTTGACGAACAGGCCTCCAACCGTATAGTCCGCGCCCATCCAGGCCGCCCGGCCTGAGCCCCTATGGCGGAATTGGTAGACGCGCTCGACTCAAAATCGAGTTCCGCAAGGAGTGCTGGTTCGATCCCGGCTAGGGGCACCATTTCTTAAATTCCCACGCCACTTCTTATTAAACCCAAGGGCGTCGGTGGGATCGTCCACGACGCCCTCGACGGCATCGAATGGTTGCGTCTTGCCTGTTGCCGCAAGCTGCCCAAGCTTCCGCTGAACGGTGCGCGGACTAGACCCAAGCGCAATTGGGCGTTCCTCACCACCGCAATCGGGCGTGCTGCGGTCCCCGCCATCACGAGGGATGCGCCGCCAACTCCGCGGTCAGCTGGTATAGCCGAACCGGACATTCCGTGGATTGAGGCGCCGGTCTTGCTCGGCTATGCACATGGCATGACAACGACCGACGATATTGTCAGGCCTCTTTCCCTTACCGTGGGTCTTATTGCCCGCTTCTGGCCGCAACTGCTGCTTCTCGGCGCCATCGGCTATGTAGCGCGCGACCTCCTGCTCAACGCGGCAGTCACGGTGGGCCTCGTCAATCCCCTCGGCGGGATGGTTGTGCTTTCGCTGGTGGTGCTGACGAAGCTTCTGGTCATCGTGGCGATGTTCGTCGCCCTGCGTCCGGGACTGCCGGCACTCGCCTCGCTTCGCCAAATGTCGGCAAGCGGTGCGAAACAGGAGAAAACATCCCAGCCCGCCGACCACTTGCTGGCGGTGACCGCGGCCGCCATCTTGCCCTTCTTCGCCTATTACGCCGCATGGGGATTCCTCGGCGACAGTGTGCGAGAATATTCGCGGCTGGCGCTCGAACGCATTCCGCTGGGAGAAAGCGCCGACATATTCGGCCTGCTGCGCTCCAGCGGCCTCATTGCGTCGATTGTCGGCTGCTGGTTGGTCCGCTGGTTCGCGAAGCGCATGAACAAAGGCGCGCGCAGGCCTTACTGGCGGCTGCTCGTCGTGGCGGCGGATGCAAGCTGGATTTTTATCGGGCTCTATGCGCTCGATATCTGGAAGGACGAGTTCATCACCTGGATCGGGGCTAGTGCGTTGCGCAGCGAACTCAGCATGGGCGCAGGATCGCTTGTCCTGTCGATCGCCGCTCACGCTGCCGAAGGCTTCACGCCGGCCGAGTTCAGGCAGCCCGGCATCCTGGAACAGGCGCAAAGCCTGTTCTTCTATGCGCTTCTGCCAATGGTCTGGCTGGTCATGGCGGCGATCATCAACGGCTACGAGCTGACGGCCGCTTCGGCAGCGGCCGCGCCGCCGCCGTCGCGCGGGTCCACCTGGCGCAAATGGTTGAGCGACTTCATCACGCATTTCCTCGGCGGCTACCGCTCGCGCTATGCGCCGATTTGGGCCTGTCTCAAGCTCACGCTCGGCGCAGGACTCGCGACGCTGCTCACCTTCGTCGTCGCCTACCGGCTGATCGGCTGGCTTTGCGCCTGGCTGTGGTTTGGCGCGACGCGGACGCTCGGCGCGCCAGACCTCGATAGATGGCAGGTCGTCTTCAGCTTCGCCAGCGTGTTCATCGGCAGTCCGAGCGATCTTGACGGCGGCATAGTGCTCGACGCCTTGAGGATCGCGCTGCTGGCGGCGGTGCTTGAATTTGCGGTGGCGGCGCAACGGCAGCCGCTGAGGGTCGCTACCTGAAGAGCAGATGGCGCGGCCTGGCGTTCGCCAGCGTGACCGACAGCGCAAGGCCGCTTGCCGTCGCCGGAATGACGAAAGTCTCGGCCATGCGCGCCGTGCCGCGCGTGCCGGCGCCCTGGAAGGCCAGCCCGCCGCAGCGGGGCTTGTCGGCTGCCTCGGGCTGCATCTTGCGCACGACGGGCCGGGTCAGGAAGGCAGGCAGCCAGCGGCGGCCTTCGGCGTCTGTGAGCACAACGGCGCAGGGGCTTTCTGCAAGGAGACCAAGATCCTCGATCCTCGCCTCGAATTCGGCCAGCACGACGGCTTCATCTGCCGAGCCGCCGGGCAGGCGCGACAGCGTTGTCAGCCGCCATTCGGCCCCGGCGTAGCGCTGCGACTCACCCCTGTCGACCGCGATCGGGTCGCGGTCGCTACCGGATCGCCATGCCTCCAGGCTTTCCCAGGAATGCACCAGCACTGCAGCCGGCAGGGCGAAGCCCAGCCCAGCAAGGCTCAGCCAGTAGCGGCGTCTCTCGGCACGGGAAATGGCCTCCGCCATCACTCGGTCTCCAGCGTCCAAGGCATCGGGCCATCGCTCCGGCGGATCGTCACGGCGCCAGGGATGTCGCCCACCGCAAGTTCGGTGATTGCCACCCGGACCTCTTCACCCAGCGGTGTGAATGCCGATGGCGCGACCAGCACGGTTCCGCCCGCAAGTTCGTTTTCCGGGACTTCGAAAGCCATGAGCACGGGCTTTGGCAGTCCCGGCTCCAGCCGCTCTGCCGGCAGCATTGCCGGCATGGTGGAAATGCGCTGGCTGAGAGAATAGCGCAACCCGCTCGGGCCGAGCCATTCGGCGGAGGTCAGGGTCAGGCTCTCGCGTTTTGCTTCGGCGGCGGCCTCGACCAGGACCCAGACCCCGGAAGTGGTGTAGGTCCGGGTCTGGCCAAAGCGCTCGATCCTTACGGTACGCGCGAGATGCACGTCGCCGACGGCCAGCGCGAAGGCGCGTGCGTCGGTGCGCTTACCCTGCTCGCCAGCAATCGAGACGGGCGAGGTGATGTTGCTGTAGAGCGGGGTAGTCCGCTGCATTGCGTAGAGGATCGCCGCCGCGAAGATGATCGCGCCGGTTTCCTTGAGACCTGTTCTCATTGCCCCGGCCCGACGACCATTTCGGTCTTTACCGGCAATGCCACGATCGCGACCGGATCGCGATCGAACCAGCCCGAGCCGCCGTAGAGATTGTCACGCCGCTTGTAGATCTGGCTGCCCACCACGAGACGCAGATCCTGCGGCAGCGGCTGCGCCTTCGGCCACTCCCAGGCGGCGATCATGTGTTCCGGTATGCCGGGATGGACGCCGCTTGCGATCCATTTGTCGCGTGCAAGATAGAAGGCCGGCGCCTGCACGTCCGTGATCGGCGGGTCGATGTCAAACATGGACGCGAAGGCGTTGCTGGTCGCTGCCGAGCGGTTGTCGAGGTCGAATTCGACCATCAAAAAGGTCTTCGGCTGGGACGGCTCGGTTCCCGTCGGCGGAACCCTGCCGGTTCGGGCACCGCGAAACGTAATAACCCAGCGCCCGGTGTCGATGGGCTCGCCGGCTGCGACCGTTGGAGTTGGCCGCGAGTTGGATGCTTCATACACCGTCATTGCGAATGACGCGGCGGCCGCCGCGAGGCCACCAAGGCCGGCGACGAGAAACGCAAAAAGACGCTGCCGCAAAGTCGATCGCTGTCCGACGGACATGTTTCCTCCCGCGGACTATCCACCAGACCCGAGCCACAGATGCAACCTGGAGAGGTGAGCTATGCGGTAACATTTATGGCACAATTCGAAACAGCTTCGTCTTGGATCGTGCTGCGGGCCGGACCCGCCGCCGTGCCTAGCGGAGGGCCGCCACGACGTCGGCGAAATCGGCCCGCTTGCCATTGTCGGCGCGGCGCAATTGCACCTCGACGGGCCTGCCGTCGGATTGGTCGCAGTAGAAGATGGGTCCGGGCCGCACCCATTTGTCGCCCCACTCGGTCAGCGCGATGATGACCGTTTTGAATTCCAGCCCCTTTCGGGTCAGGACGTATTCGGCCTGCTCGCCGGCGGCACCCGGACGACGGTCCATCAGGCCGGCCTCGACGAAATCCTCGAGGCGCTTGGCCAGGATGTTGGTGGCAATCCCCAGGCTCTTCTGGAATTGCGAAAAGCGCGTGTAGCCGCCGAACATCGCGTCGCGCAGGATCAACAGGCTCCAGCGCTCGCCGACCAGCTCCAGGGCGCGTGAGGCCGAGCAGTTCTGTTTTTCATAAAGACGACCAAGCATGGCGTGAACATACCCTGTTGACTTGCATCATGCAAGTATGCATTGTGCTTGCATGATGCAAGCGATGGAGCTCGAGAGAGCGTCGCTCACTTCATCGCCCGAGACTTGGATGCCCATCAACCGTCGGATCCAGACAGGAGATATGTCATGAAAAAGGATGAAGATTACACGACGTCATTTGTCGTTGAGCAAAGCCCGGAAGAGGTTTTTGCGGCGGTTGTCAATCCGCGCGCCTGGTGGTCCGAAGACATCGACGGCGATACCAACAAGCTCGGTGCGATATTCTACTATCACTTCAAGGATATCCACCGCGGTACCTTCAAGGTTACGGAGCTTGTGCCCGGCAAGAAGGTCGTCTGGCACGTCGTCCAGAACTACTTCAACTTCGTCAAGGATGCGACCGAGTGGACCGGCACGGACGTGGTCTTCGAGATCGCGCCGACCGACAAGGGTACCGAGCTGCGCTTCACCCATGTCGGGCTGAAGCCGAGTGAAGAATGCTACGACGTCTGCCATGACTCCTGGCGCTTCTATGTCGCGAGTCTTCGCGACCTGATTTCGACGGGCAAGGGGCAGCCCAACAAGGGCGAAGAGAACGCCAATCCAACGGTCGTGCCGCAAAACGAGAACATCGGCCTCGAGCGCAAGACAGCGAGCGATGGCGCCGAGATGATCGTCATGACGACGGCAGCGGCGAAGCCCGGCATCGAGAGCAAGGTGCGGGATGCCCTGCGGGACGTAGCCGGCGCGGCCCGCAAGCAAAGCGGATGCATCGACTACAGCGTCTTTCGCTCGGAGGCAGAGCCGAACGTTACCATCTGCGTCGAGCGCTGGGCATCGAAGCAGGAGCGCGACGCTTTTCTGGGCTCGGCGGACGCGAAGAATTTCGTTTCGGCCATAACCGGCGCCTTCCTGGAGCGGCCTTCGCCGATCTCCTACACGACATTGGAAGTCGGGTCCTGATTGCAAGGGTTCGCCCGGCGACGGTGCCGGTGCCGGCTGCCCTGGAGCAATGCAATGGGGGACGGCATCCAAGCATGGAACAGAAAATTATAACCTACTTGCATGATGCAAGAACGAATGGCTTGCATTCATGCAAGTAGGAGGAGAGATCGCCGTGCCAAAATCGATGGAAGTCACAGACAAGGCCGTTCTGGTAACCGGGGCCAACCGCGGCCTCGGCAAGGCGCTGGTCGAGGAAATCTTGAGGCGGGGTGCCAAGCGCGTCTATGCTGGCGCGCGCAAACCGCTCGCCCACGCGGATCAGCGTATCACGCCGCTGATCCTGGACGTGACCGATACGGCGCAGATTGGGGCGGCTGTCGAGCGGATCGGGTCCCTCGATATCCTCATCAACAATGCTGGCATCGGGCTCTACGACGACCTCGGCGATCGTGCTGCGCTCGAGCGACACCTCGCCGTCAACCTGCTCGGCGTGCACGGCGTAACCCACGCATTGCTGCCGCTGCTCACGCGTTCGCGCGGCGCCGTGGTCAACATCCTGTCGGAAGCGGCCCTCGTTCCCTTCCCGATTATTCCGTCCTACTCGCTGTCGAAGGCCGCCGCGTTCTCCATGACGCAATCGCTACGTGCTCTCGCCGGCGCTCGTGGCGTGAGCGTTCATGCGGTCCTGTCTGGTCCCATAGACACCGACATGAGCAGAGACGCCGACATACCGAAGAGCTCCGCGGAGAGCGTCGCGAAAGGTATCCTGGACGGCATGGCGCGAGGGGAGGAGGAAATTTTCCCCGATCCAAAATCGGCATCAATGGCCGAGAGTTGGCGCGGCAGCGCGTTCAAGGCGCTCGAACGCCAGATGGCGGCTTTCGTCCAAGCCATGCCCGCCAAGTCATAGGCGACCGCGCTGCGAGCCCAACGGCCCCGCAGCGAATGCGCTATGGCGAAATTGCCCTAGGCTGCCGATGCGTCGCCGGTTCGATCCGGGCTGAGGGCACCATTTTCTTCCGGGAAACCTCGAGAGGTTACTTGGGCGTTATCCCAGGAGCGTCCTCTGGGATAACGTCTGAGATCCGGCAGCCCTTCCTGGCAAGCTGCGGATCGCAGCCCGAGCCGCTATCACATCGGCCCCGGCACCATCTTGGTCGGCTGCTCCGGCATCGGAAACGCATAATTGTCGCATTTCACGTCCGGGTTCGTCGGGCTGAACATTCCGAGCGGGTTCTCCTTGAACAGCCAGGCGTGAAGGTCGTAGTGGTGGAACTCCTTCGGGATGAGCGGATAATGCCCCTCCATAGGCCCCATGAATGTCTGGCCGAAGAGCTTCGGCGGCTCCTTGGTGTCCGGCGTCAAGGGCACGAGCCATTCCACACCGACCAGGCGCAATTCGCCGCCGACCGGCTCATAGATCAGCACATTGGGGCGCGTCGGATCCGCGGTCGGGCCGACAGTCGTGACGTTGACGAAATGGATGCCCATCGCGCCCTTCGGGTAGTCCATCGCTCCCTCTACCTTTTCGCCGCTGTAGAAGACGCATCCAACCGTCGACAGATAAAGCTCGCGAATGGCAACCTTGTAGTCTTCATACCTGGACAGCGATTTACGCAGGGCATCGATCTCGGCCTTGTCGGGTTCGGCGGCCCGAGGAGCGGCGGCGTTCAGACACGCGCCGACGAGACCTGCCAATGTGAGGATACCGAGACGCCTGAGGTGAGTTGTTTTCGTCATGCATTCCTCCCAGATTTTTCTTCTGGCCGTGCAGGACCGAGGCGGCAGTGATGCTGGACGCGCGGCCGTAATTGATCGCCTCATCCCTGTTGGGACTGCGTCGATGCTAATCCTTTCCGCTGATCGGGAGAATTAACCCTGACGACCTAGGCCGGAGCAGGTCGATGGTGCGGAGACGGTCGGCTGGGCCGGGTCCCCCTTTGGACCCGATGCGCTACCGTCGCCGCAGCAGGCTTCTCATCCGGTTGCGCAGCAGGCGCGCCATGTTGCGGGTCTCGCGGTAGAGGTGAAGCTGCGAGGCCGCCTGGCGGGCGGGGCGGTCGGCGTCCGGCGTCAGCCCGATCACCAGCGTGCCCATCGGCTTGCGTTCGCTCCACAGCCGGCTCATCACGGGGTGGTCGGGCACCGCGCAGGAATCGGTCATCATGATGTTGGGGTCGTCGAGATGCTGCCTGGTCACCTCGATCATCAGCAGCGTGCCCGGCGAATAGGCGGCGAGCGTCTCGTCATAGGCGGTCTTCCAGGTATAGGCGACGCCGGCCTCGACGAAGACGACCAGGCAGGCGATGGTGCGGCCGTCGAGCGTCAGCGAATGGATGCGGCAAAGATCCTGCTCGGCCAGCCGGTGCACCGCCTCGCGGGCGAAGGCGGCGCGGTAGCGGTCGATGGCCATGGCGGTGCGCTCGCGGCCTTTCCAGCCGGCGGCCTCCAATGTCAGGAAATTTTCGATGGCGTGGCGGATCTCGTCGGGCCCGCGCGCCACGACATGCTCCAGCCGGCCGAGGTCGGCGAGGCGGCGCTTCAGGCGGCGAAACTCGCGATAATGGTGGGCGCGCAGCGAAGCCTTCAGATACGCCTCGCCGTCGAGCTCGCTTTCGAGCACCGGGCGGTCGGCCTTGCCGGTGGTGACCAGCGTCAGGCCGCGCGTCTCGGCGACGCTGGCGAGCAGGCTCGCCACCGGACCATCCAGCCTTATGTCGGGCAGCACGAAGACCTTCGGCAGCTTGAGATGCGGCCTGGACAGCATCGAGAAGAAATCCTCGATGACGCCGATCGGATCGTCGCGATCGACCAGCGGCGTGCCGATCGGGCCGAACGGGCTCGACCAGGTGCGCATGACGGGAATCCCGAGCGGCACCATCGGCCGCTCGACCGAGAACGGCACCAGCAGGCGCAGCCGGTTGCGATACTGGTCGCCGTCGCGGATGACCGCCAGCCGCACCTCGCGGTCCTCGAGCCTCGGCATGGCCGGAGCCAGGAAGCGCGGATTGAAGAAGACGTTCGGCTCGATCGTGCGGGTGCAGAGATAGTCGAGCTCCTCGACCAGGTCGAAGCCGGCGGAGGCCGGATAGATGGCAAGCTTGCGCTCGGGCCGGTTGTTGGCGAGGATCTCGACATGGGCGGGATCGGCTTCGCGCGCAAGCCCGGCAAGGCCGGACACCATGGCGCCGGCCGGGCCGCCGCTGGTTTCCTCGAGCAAGGGGACGGCAGCCATCAGGCGGCTCCTTTGGCGGGCACGAAAATGACCATGGCGATGCCGAGCTTGCGCCAGACCGTGAAGGACAGCGCGCCGGCCTCGAAGATCATGGCGAAGACGGTGGCCATCGCTGCGCCCCACAGACCGAAGAGCGGGATCAGCACGACGCTGAGCGCGATGTTGAAGGCCAGCGTCATGGCGTAGACGGCGGCGCAGATGTTCTGGTTGCCGCTCATGGTGAGCAGGCTTTCGCAAGGGCCGACGGCGGCCCGGGCGACGACGCCGAACACCAAAAGGAACAGCAGCGGATAGCCGGCGGCAAATTCCGGGCCGAACAAGGTCAGCATCGGCTCGCCCAGGGCCAGCACCAGCAGCGCCATCGCCAGCGACGGCCAGAACGTCCACGACACGGTTTCGCGGGCGAAGGCGGCGAGCTTGTGCGGCTCGCCATGGGTGAACTGCGCATAGCGCTGGGCAACGCCGGCCTTGACAGCGAAATAGACGAAATGCACCAGCGCCAGCGTCTTGACGGTGGCGAAATAGACGGCGACGTCGTTGGGTTCGAGATAGGCGCCGACCATCAGCACGTCGGCATTGGTGAGCAGGAAGAAGAAGCTCTCGACCAGGAAGATCGGCAGCGAGACGATGAACCATTGGCCGAAATGCAGCTTCATCGGCCCGGCCGGGATCCGTCTGTCCATCCGCGAGGTGACGCCGATGAGCTGGCCGAGCGTGGTGGCGTAGGTGGCGGCGATTGCGGCAAAGATCGCCGTTTTGGCATCGGGCGCGTAGCCCGCCAGCAGCATCAGCGCCATGAACGCCAGAATCAGCAGCGGCCGCACCAGAAATGTCGGCGACAGCGCAAACAGCGCCCAGGAATTGGCCCGCGCCAGCCCTTGCAGAAGGTCGGACATGGCGATCATCGGCAGGCAGATGATGCCGAGGATGAACGGCATGACGTAATAGTTTTCGATATAGGACGACAGCAGCCAGACGCCGAGCGCGCCGAGACCGGCGATCACCGTCGAGGCAACCAGCACGAACAGCCGGCTGGCCTGCACGATGCCGCGCAATTCGGCCAGCATGCCGCGCTCGCGATATTCGGGAATGAAGCGGATGACCGAGGTGTGGAAGCCAAGGCAGGCGAGGTTGCCGACGATGACCATCGTTACCCAGACGAGGACGAAAATGCCGTATTCGAACGAGCCCATCCAGCGCGCCATCAAGACCTGGCTGACGAAGGCGATGACGGCGCTGACGATGCGGACCGAAAAGGCGATCAGCGACATGCGGCCGGCTTCGCCGCGCTCGCCGGCGCTGAACAGCACGGCATCGATCAGGCCAAGCAGCGGCCTTATGCGCAGCGCAAAGCGCTGCGGCAGGAACCGCCCGGCTGTCGTCGCCGCGGAAAAGCGCACCCCGATCACACTCCGTTTTCCGCTTCTTTTCTGGCTATGCGTGTAGCGAAAACACATTAAGAAACGGTTGGGTGGGTGTTCCTTCGCCCCGTTCACGGGGAGAAGGTGCCGGCAGGCGGATGAGGGGCGGCGCGCTGCTTCATATTCATCATTCGCGCAACCCTTCACCCTGCTCTTTAGTGTCTCAGTTTGAAATACGCGGAAACGCCTATCTCGTTTGCCCCATATGCGAAAACGCCTATATGCTTAGCGGAACGCATGGCAGCAACAATGGTCTACACTGTCATTTGGTATGGAAGGCAGGGCATCGTCGACAAGGTGATCTTCGACGACGAGAAGACCGCGAAAGATCATGCAACCTCCATGTTCCAAACCCGAAAGGGTGACGATGGAATCGTGTCCGTTGAAGTTCGTAAGGACAACGGCGCTGTCGTCTTTAGCCATGCGGAGAACTAAGAATGCCAACCGGACCTAAAGGCCAGGAAGGATGTTCTGGCACCACTTACCAGCTCACAAAGAAGCTCATCAAGATCGTTGCCGAGGTTATCAGCCATGGGCGTTATGTCGCCTTCCAGATGCGGAGGTCGCTATCCCGAGGCAACTCTTCACCGACATCCTGCGGCTGATCGCGGAACTCCGGCCATCGCCCCATCCATCACCGGCGTGACCGGCCCGGTTGTCATGCGTTTCAGCAAAACAAGGGGAGAACTATGCCTTGAAGAAAGCGAAATCGACATCCTCGGCCGGCAGCGGGCAGACATCACGGCTTTGGCGGATCACCAACGCCATTTTTGCCGGGGTCTGATCTTGCAACTGGTGCCAGTTTGCGCAAACCTCAGTCTCAACAGAACGGTATCCGGTGGATGCCTGATTACCTGAATCTGGGAGGGGCGAAGTGTTAGGCGAGCCCATTACCGTTCTGATGGTCAATGAGTATCCTGACTACATTGATGCACAAGTGTGGGCTGCTGAGCTGAAAACCCGTGTGCCGCAGCTGGAGTTCAGGCTTTGGCCAGACGCCGGGAACAAAAGTGACATAGACATTGTGCTGATCGACAAGGGCGCCAGTCCTGGCTTTTTTGATGCCATGACGGGGCTAAGCGCCGTCGTCTATTTGGGAGCCGGTGTCGAGGGTATTGATCTTCAGAGCTTTCCCAAGAGTGTTCCGCTCATCAGGCTCGCAACGCGTGAGCAGGCTTCGGAAGTGGTGCAGTACATCGTCCTTCGCGTTCTCTGCCAGCAACGGCATGTTGCGGATTACATGAGTCTACAAGCCCGCAAGTTGTGGAATCCGATCGCGCCGCGGAAGATCTCCGAGACAAGAATAGTTGTGCTTGGTGCGGGCCGGATCGGTGGCTGGGCCGCAAAGCTGTTTGCGGACTTTGGCTACGACACAGCAGTCTGGTCTCGTCATCAAAAGACGCTTCCTGGCATACACAGTTACTTTGGCCGTGCCCAGCTTGCGGGCGCACTCACAAGTCGGGACTACGTTATCTGTTCACTTCCCCTGACTGGTGAGACTCGTGGGATACTGAACTTGAGTGCCTTTGGAAAAATGAAGCGAGGTGCCTACCTTGTGAATGTCGGCAGGGGCGCGCATGTCAACGAAGCCGACCTGATCCGCGCTCTCGACGAAGGTCAGCTTTCTGGTGCTTGTCTTGACGTGTTTGAGCGTGAACCGCTGGAGGCTTCATCGCCGTTGTGGACTCATCCCAAGGTGACCGTCACACCTCATGTCGCGAGCTTCTGGGTGGATTCTGGAATCGACCAGGCCGCCGATCTCTGCGGTCAAGTCGCCAGAGGAGAGCCTCTGTCCAACAAGATCGACCTCGAACGGGGTTATTGAATCAAAGTAGTGTCTTTACCCACTTTAGCAGGTTCCGATCTTCATGAAGCGCGGACATCAGCGCGTGCGTCACCCGGCTATTAGATTTCAAACTCAAACACCACCGCCGGTCGAGATACAGAAAATTCGAAATGCGTATTTTGGTGTCGGCGGGACACCGCCCCCCTCTGGCCTGCCGGCCATCTCCCCCTCAGGTGGGGAGATTGGCTAGTCGCAGACGTCCGTGCCGCCCCGCCTTAGGGCACCTTCTCCCCATCACGGGGAGAAGGAAAGCGCAGCCTTACGCAAACGCCCCATGACAGTGCTTGTACTTCTTGCCCGACCCGCACGGGCAGGCCTCGTTGCGGCCGACCTTGCCCCAGGTTGCCGGGTTCTTCGGGTCGCGGTCTTCGGGGGCGACGATGGCGTTGCTTTCCTGGCGGACCAGCACGGCCGTCTCGCCGCCGTCGAAATCGTCTTCGCCGGTGCTGCCGTCGATATGGCTGCCGAACATGTCAGGGGCCTCGGGCGGCGGCGCGTCCGCCGCCTGGCGGACCAGCTCGACGCGCATCAATTGCGCGGTGACGGCCTGGCGCAGATTGCCCAGCATCGCCTGGAACAGCTCGAACGCCTCGCCCTTGTACTCCTGCAGCGGATCGCGCTGGGCATAGCCGCGGAAGCCGACGACCGAGCGCAGATGGTCGAGATTGACGATGTGCTCGCGCCACAGATGGTCGAGCGTCTGCAGCACCACGGAGCGCTCGACATAGGTCATCACGTCGGGGCCGAAGCGCTCGGCGCGCTCCTTGGCGGCGGCTTCGGCAGCCTGGCTGACGCGCTCGCGGATGTCGTCCTCGGCAATGCCTTCTTCTTTGACCCAGTCCTCGACCGGCAGATCGAGATTGAGGAATTCGGCGATCTCGGCCTTGAGCCCGGCGACGTTCCACTGCTCGGCATAGGCGTTTTCGGGAATGTTCTTGGCGACGATCTCCTCGATGACGCCTTCGCGCATCTCGGTGATGGTCTCGGACAAGCCTTCGCCGTCCATCAGCTCGATGCGCTGCTCGAACACCACCTTGCGCTGGTCGTTCGAGACGTCGTCATATTTCAACAGGTTCTTGCGGATGTCGAAGTTGCGCGCCTCGACCTTCTTCTGCGCCTTTTCCAGCGCCTTGTTGATCCACGGATGGATGATTGCCTCGTCTTCCCTGAGGCCGAGTTTCTGCAGCATGCCGTCCATGCGCTCGGAGCCGAAGATGCGCATCAGGTCGTCCTGCAGCGACAGGAAGAATTTCGAGCGGCCGGGATCGCCCTGGCGGCCCGAGCGGCCGCGCAACTGGTTGTCGATGCGGCGCGATTCATGGCGTTCGGTGGCGAGCACATAAAGACCGCCGGCGGCGAGTGCCTTTTCCTTCAGCCGGGCGATGTCGTCGCGGATGTCCTTTTCCCTGGCCTCGCGCTCGGGGCCGGCCGGCATGTCGCCAAGCTCCTCGGCAATGCGCATGTCGGCATTGCCGCCGAGCTGGATGTCGGTGCCGCGGCCGGCCATGTTGGTGGCGATGGTGATGGCGCCCGGTTTGCCCGCCTGGGCGACGATCGCCGCCTCGCGCTCGTGGTGGCGGGCGTTCAGCACCTCGAAATCCTTGAAACCTTCCTTGCGCAGGCGTTCAGCCAGTTGCTCCGACTTCTCGATGGAAGTCGTGCCGACCAGCGTCGGCTGGCCCTTGGCGCGGGCTTCCTTGATCTCCTTGACGATCGCCTTGTATTTCTCCTCTACCGTCCGGTAGACCTCGTCGTCCTCGTCAATGCGGATGACCGGCAGGTTGGTCGGGATCTCGGTGACGTCGAGATTGTAGATGTTGGCGAATTCCTCGGCCTCGGTCAGCGCCGTGCCGGTCATGCCGGCCAGCTTCTTGTAGAGGCGGAAATAGTTCTGAAAGGTGACCGAGGCGAGCGTCTGGTTCTCCGGCTGGATCGCCACATGCTCCTTGGCCTCGAGCGCCTGGTGCAGGCCTTCCGAATAGCGGCGGCCGGGCATCATGCGGCCGGTGAACTCGTCGATGATGACGATCTCGCCGTTGCGGACAATATAGTCCTTGTCCCTCTGGAACAGCCGGTGCGCCTTCAGCGCGTTGTTGACGTGATGGACGATGGCGACATTCTCGACGTCGTAGAGCGACTCGCCCTTGAGCAGGCCGGCATCGCGCAGCATGTTCTCCAGCTTCTCGGTGCCTTCTTCGGTGAAGATCGAGGTCTTCTGCTTCTCGTCGATCTCGTAGTCCTGCGGCTGCAGCTGGATGATGAAGGTGTCGATGGTGTTGTACATTTCCGAACGGTCCTCGAGCGGACCGGAAATGATCAGCGGCGTGCGGGCTTCGTCGACCAGGATGGAATCGACTTCGTCGACGATGGCGTAGCTGTGACCGCGCTGCACCATCTGGGCGCGCTCGTATTTCATGTTGTCGCGCAGATAGTCGAAGCCGAGCTCGTTGTTTGTGGCGTAGGTGACGTCGGCGGCGTAGGCGACGCGGCGCTCCTCGTCGGACAGGCCGTGGACGATGACGCCGACCTTGAGGCCGAGGAATTTGTAGACGCGGCCCATCCATTCGGAGTCGCGCGTGGCCAGGTAATCGTTGACGGTGACGACATGGACGCCATTGCCGGCGAGCGCGTTAAGGTAGACCGGCAGCGTCGCCACCAGCGTCTTGCCTTCGCCGGTGCGCATCTCGGCGATGCCGCCATTGTGCAGCACCATGCCGCCGATCAGCTGCACGTCGAATGGGCGCATGCCAAGCACGCGGCGGGCGGCCTCGCGCACGGTGGCGAAGGCCGGCACCAGGAGGTCGTCGAGGCTGGCGCCGTTGGCGAAGTCCTGGCGGAATTTGTCCGTGCGGGCCTGAAGCTCGGCGTCGGAAAGCGCCCGCATCTCGTTTTCCATGGCATTGATCGCCTCGACGCGCGGCCGGGTCGATTTGACCCGACGATCGTTGGAGGAGCCGAAAACCTTACGGGCGAGACCGCCGAGACTGACCATCCAATGGCCCTTTCGATAGCATTCCAAGTCATTGCGACGGGCGCCGGCCGGCCCCCATCAAATCCGTGTGAACGCGGACAAACGCAAAAAGCGCCCGGAAAACGGTTCTGGACGCAAAGTCGTTGGACAGATAAGAGGGGGCTCATTCGATGTCAACGCCGCGCTCGCCCTGTCGACCGCGCCAAATTCCGCCACAATCCTGCTGGTCTGGAAGCCATTCCGCTCTAGCTACCCCGCTTTGGAGATAATCGTAATGTCTGTATTGTTCCGCCGCGCGTCGCTCGCCAGCCTTGGTCTGGCATTCGGGCTGTCGGCCCTCTCGCTGTCGCCGTTGATGGCGCAGGAAGCCGCCCCTGCCCAGCCGGCGGCACCCGCCCCGGCGGCCAAGCCGGTCGATCCGAACGCCGTGGTCGCCACCATCAACGGCCAGACGCTGACCGAGGCAGACCTTGGGCTTGCCGAGGGCGAGCTGTCGCAGCAGTTCGCGCAGCTTCCGCCCGAGCAGCGCCGCGCCGCGGCGCTGTCGGCGGCGATCGAAATCCGCGTGATGGCGGCTCAGGCGGTGACCACCGGCCTCGACAAGGATCCCGACTTCCAGCGCCGCATGGCATTCCTGCAGCAGCGCGCGCTACATGGCGAAATGGTCGAGAAGGGCGTCGTCAACAAAGTTACCGATGCCGAGGTCCGCGCCCGCTACGACCAGGAAATCGCCAACACGCCGCCCACCAACGAGGTGCACGCCCGTCACATCCTCGTGAAGACGAAGGAAGAGGCAGACGCCATCATCAAGCAGCTCGACGGCGGTGCCGATTTCCAGAAGCTTGCCAACGAGCACACCAGCGATCCGAGCGGCAAGACCAGCGGCGGCGATCTCGGCTGGTTCGGGCCTGGCCAGATGGTGCCGGAATTCGACAAGGCGGCGTTTGCGCTGGCGGTCGGCAAATACACCGAGCAGCCGGTACAGTCGCAGTTCGGCTGGCACGTCATCAAGGTCGAGGACAAGCGCACCAAGCAGCCGCCGGCCTTCGACGAGGTCAAGGACCAGGCCCGCCAGGCGGTCATCCGCGACAAGTATTTCGCGCTGGTCAAGTCGCTGCGCGCCAACGCCAAGGTCGACATCCCCGATGCCAACCTGAAGAAGACGGTCGACGCACTGGAAAGCGCGAAATAGGCCAGATTGAGCTACGACAGGGCGCGCTGCCGCCCTGTCGCTTCTATTTGGTAGGGCGAACGATGATGCGTCGACGCCGCCGCCGGACCGCCGTGGCATCGCCGGCATCGTCAGCGACGATGCCTTTCAAGACATAGCCGACCGCCCTGTGCAGCGTCGCTTCGTCCTCGTCGAGGCGGTTCGTCAGAAGATGCGTCCAGGCGTACGAGCCGATCAGGTCGGCGACGACAGTGGCATCGACGTCGGCTGCCACCTCTCCCCTTGCCTTGGCGCGTTCGACCATCTGGCCGGTGTGGACGCGCCGCCCTCTTGCGTATTCGGCAAGGGCGGCGGCCGCTTTTTCGTCCGACTGCGCCTCGGCAATCAGCGATCTGAACACGCTGCCCGACGATGTGTCGCGCCAGTGCGCAAACAAGCTCTTCAGGAAGCCGACGAGGTCCTGCTCAAGGTTCCCGGTGTCGGGATTGTCGACACGCTTTTGCCGCTGGTAGACGTCGAGCAGCAGAGCGGCCTTGCTTGGCCACCAGCGATAGATCGTCGGTTTTCCGGCGCGCGCCCGCCGCGCCACCGCCTCGATGGAGAAGCCGGAATAGCCGGCTTCGACCAGTACCGCTTCGGCGGCATCGAGAATGGCATCGGCGCTTTCGGGGCTGCGCCGTGCGCCGGCTGATTTGCGCCCGGGATCGGTGGTTTCGCCCATCTCGTCTTCCTTGCCGATGATCTCAGCAGCCATCATACACAGCCCCTTGACGAAACGAAACGATCCGTTTCATATGTAACGGAACGTTCCGTAACGATAAGGAGAACAGCAATGACCTCGACTGTCGCCACGCGTTTTTCGCGCTTGCGCTTCGCCCTGCTGGTGCTGCTCGGCGTCTACCCGCTGATCACTGCCATTTTGTACATGGTTTTTCCGCTGACCAAGGAGTGGCAAATCTGGCAGCGTACACTGGTCATCGCGCCGCTGATGGTCTCGATCATGATCTGGGGACTGATTCCGGGCGTGCAGCGGGCGTTTCGCGGGTTCATTAACCCAGCGGTCCGGTGATGTTCATTCCAGCGCCTGCGACGTTTCCGACGCAACGCGCCACTCGCCGTCGGCCAGCACGAGTTCCAGCATGACCCGTGCCTTGCCGGTCAGCCGCTGCGCCGAGTGGTCCTTCGGCACATAATCGTAGGTCATGGCGAAAACCGCATCGGCGCGGTCCTTGCCGTGCGGCGTCACCTCAAGGCTGCCGGGCTCAAGACCGAACGACCACGACGCCCATTGCGCGAACCAGTCAGTCTTGACCTTGACGATGGCCTCGCTGTCGTAGCGCGTGCCGTAGATGGTGGCCGACGCACCGTAAAGCCGCTTGACGGTCTCGCGCATCGCCTTGGCATCAGGCGCCAGATAGTCGTGGCGCAGAAACTGCTCGATGGCGCCCTTGTCGCCGACGGAGCGTTCGAGCGCTGCGACCTCAGACGCGGGCGCCGGGGTGACGGCCGGTTTCGGTTGCTGGGCACTGTCTCCGCCCGGCACAAATTCGAAACGCTCGAGCAGCGATCCCTGCTCCAGGGACGCTGCGCCTCGCGCGTTGCGGAAACGACATCGCGGCGCACCGCGATCATCATGTCGTTGATGCTCTGTCCGGGCTCCGCCATATGCCGCAAAAGTGCCGCCGCAAAGGGCGAGTTGCGCCCCGTCCCGTCCATTGCCACAGCGCCGGGCGCCGTCGAGAAGGCAATGAATGAACCGCGTGTCGACTGGAACTGGGCGAGGCCGGCGAGAGCCGTCGCCGAGCGCGTCGTGGCGCTGCGGCTGAGACTTCGCGCAAACGGGTTGTTGCGGCAGGCATCGAGGAAGACCAGGCTGACCTTGGTCTGCTGCTCCATGATGTCGAGGACCTCGTCGATCGGCACGGCCTCGAGCTGGAGCTTGACCGGCATGTCCAGCCTGGCGTCGACCGGCACGATGAAGTTGCGCCCGTCGACCTGCAGGCCGTGGCCGGCATAGTAGAACAGCCCGGCACCGGCGCCCTGCAGCGCATCGGAGAATTCGCCGATCTTGCGTTCGAGCTCGCGCTTGCCGAGATCGTTGCCTTCGATCACTTCGAAACCGATGGCGCGCAGCTTGTCGGCAATGTCGAGCGCATCGTTGACGGGATTGGCCAGCGTGCCGGCTTTGGCGTAGCTGCCGTTGCCGACCACAAGCGCCACGCGCCGCGCCGTCTGCGCATCCGCGCGCAGCAGCAGAAAGCCCAGAAACGCCAGTGCCAAGACCACAAGCCTGCCCATGGGGCAGGATCATAGCGCTATCGGCCGCAGCGATGCCAACAAATTTGCAACAGCCCTGCTTGCGGCATGAGGCAGTGTCAGGCGTCCGGCACCCGTAACGGCTGTGAAAACGGCTTGCGCCGACGCGCGCTATCGGGCAAACCGGCGTTCCTTTCGCGATTTTCCCGCCCGGGGTCTTCCATGTCCGCACAGGTTTCGCCGCTCGCGCCGAAGAAATATGCCAAGATGCCGACCATCGAGGGCGTGCGCATCGCCACCGCCGAGGCCGGCATAAAATACAAGAACCGTACCGATCTGCTGGCCATGGTGTTCGACGCCGGCACCACCGTCGCCGGGGTGTTCACCAGGTCGAAATGCCCCTCGGCGCCGGTCGACTTCTGCCGGCAAAACCTCACGGCGGGCAAGGCGCGCGTTCTGGTCGTCAATTCCGGCAATGCCAATGCCTTTACCGGCCAGAAGGGCCGCGCTTCGACCGCACTCACGGGCGAGGCGGCGGCGAAGGCGGCCGGCTGCACGCCAGGCGAGGTGTTCCTGGCCTCGACCGGCGTCATCGGTGAACCGCTCGATACTGGTAAGTTCAGCCACCTGCTGGCCGGGCTGATCAAGGACGGCAAGCCGGAATTATGGACCGAAGCCGCCAAGGCAATCATGACCACCGACACCTATCCCAAACTGGCGACCGCGACGGTCAAGCTCGGCAATGCCGACGTCACCATCAACGGCATCGCCAAGGGCGCGGGGATGATCGCGCCCGACATGGCGACGATGCTTTCCTTCATCGCCACCGATGCGCCGATCGCAGCACCGGCGCTGCAGGATCTCTTGTCGCGCGGCACGGCCAAGACCTTCAACGCGGTCACCGTCGACAGCGACACTTCGACCAGCGACACGCTGCTGATGTTCGCCACAGCTGCTGCCGCCAGGCGTGGCGCGCCGGCGATTTCCGACCCCAAGGATGCGCGCCTCGGCGCGTTCCGCCGTGCCCTCGGCAAGGTGTTGAAGTCGCTGGCGCTACAGGTGGTGCGCGACGGCGAGGGCGCCCGCAAGCAGGTCGAGGTCACCGTCACCGGGGCCAAATCGGCCCGCTCGGCCAAGCGCATCGCGCTGTCGATCGCCAATTCGCCGCTGGTCAAGACGGCAGTCGCCGGCGAGGACGCCAATTGGGGCCGTGTCGTCATGGCCGTCGGCAAGGCCGGCGAACCGGCCGACCGCGACCTTCTGTCGATCTGGTTCGGCGACAACCGCCTGGCATATCAGGGCGAGCGCGACGCCGCCTATTCCGAAGCGGCGACTTCGGCGTATATGAAGCGCGACGAGATCCGCATCCGCGCCGATATCGGCATCGGCCGCGGCAAGGCGACGGTGTGGACCTGCGATCTCACCAAGGAATATGTCGCCATCAATGGCGATTATCGGAGCTGATGACATTGGCTTCCAGACATCCGGCAAGCGTGTTGGCGATCGTGCGCCGCTACGAGGCGGCTGGCTTTCGCGCCTGGCCGGCGGCCGCCGTCCATTATGACGGCACCTGGGTCGTGCGGCTGACGGCCGGCCATCCGGCCAAGCGGCTGAATTCGGTCAATCCGCTCGATCCGGGCGACATCCAGCACATTGCCGAGCGCATCGGCCGCGCCAGCCGTCGCTTCGACGCCTATGGCAGGCCGCTGACCTTTCGCGTCTCGCCGCTGTCTGGGCCGGATCTCTCAAAGTACCTCGACGGCGAGGGCTGGAGCACATTCGCGGAGTCGCTGGTCATGCGGCTGCCGCTGGCGGACGCCATGCTCGACGACGCCATGGACCAGATTCCGTTAAAGGACATCAGCCGTTTCATCGGCGCAGCGCTCAAGGTGAGCGGCTCGGACGTGTCGCTACGGCCCGGCCTGTCGGAGATCATTGGCGCCATCCAGCCGGAGGCCGGGCTGTTTGCGCTGGAGAACGGCAGCGAGCCGCTGGCAACGTTGATCTGCGTGCATGACGGCGACCTTGCCGGGCTGTTCGAGATCGCCACCGATAGATCGGTGCGCAACCAGGGCCATGGCCGCCACCTCATCCGATCGGCGCTGAAATGGGCGCGACTGCGCGGGGCGCGGGAAGCCTGGCTGCAAGTCGAGGCGGACAACGCGCCGGCGCTGACGCTTTACCGTTTGCTCGGATTCGACGAAGTCTATCGCTATCACTATCGCCGGCCACAAGGCGCATGAGCGGCTCAGACACGGTCGGCAAGCGCCTGCTCCTGGTTGCGGCCTGCGCGCTAGTCGATGCCGACGGGCGCGTGCTTTTGGCGCAGCGGCCCGAAGGCAAGCAACTCGCCGGCCTATGGGAGTTTCCGGGCGGCAAGGTCGAGCCCGGCGAAACGCCGGAACAATGCCTGATCCGCGAACTGTATGAGGAGATCGGCATCGAGACCGATATCCCTTGCCTGGCACCACTCACCTTTGCCAGCCATTCCTACGATGATTTTCACCTGCTGATGCCGCTGTTCGTCTGCCGTCGCTTCCGCGGCATTGCCCAGCCGAAGGAACGGCAGGTGCTGAAATGGGTGCGGCCGCGCCAGATGCGCGATTTTCCAATGCCGCCGGCCGATGCCCCGCTGATCCAGTTCCTCATCGATCTGCTGTAACGGCCGATCTCCCGTAAACCGGGCAGCTCCGCGAAGCGATATCAGCAGCGTTAATGAAAGATTTATCTGGCCGTGAAAAATTGACGCAAAGCGGTTACGCCGATTCCACCGCTGGGGAGCGATTTGCATGAGCTTCGACAAGGACTGGGACTTGCCTTGGCCCGATCGCCTTCCTGGCGCCGCCAATGCTGGCATGGGAATATTGCGCATCGCCCTTTTGTTCGGCTCGGCCGCGGTGGCTCTGGCCTTGATCGCGACACCCTACCTCGACAGCCGGACCCGATCGCAGTTTGCCCGCGATGGGCTTGATACAATGAGCACCGGCTCGATCGGCCAGCGCGACAGCTATACGCTGCGCAAGAGCGTGCTGCAGCCGCTGCCCAGTTCGGTTTGCGTCATTCGGGCCGATGGCAGAAGCAGCGGTGACTGCTGACGTCCTCAACAGATATCTGAAGCGCGTCGCGTTCGACCGGCCTCGTGCGACGCGCTTATGTTTCGATGCATGTCGTTATCGCAAAACCGCTGCACACTTTTGCGCGACATGCATTGGAATGCAGCTGTTTCACCGCGCGTTAAGCCTGTCACGTTAACCTTTCTTAACGGGTCGGCGCTAGGTTCCGGCAAGAGGGATGGGCGCCCATGAAAATCTTGCTGCAACGATTTTTAGAAGACGAGAGGGGTGCGACGGCTATCGAATATGGTTTGATCGTGGCCGTGCTGTCGCTTGCCATTGTCACAGGCATCGGCCAGGCTGCCGGTGCGATCGAGTGGCTGTTCAGCGACAACAGCAGCAGGCTTGCCAACGCATTTGCGCAGTGATTCGCTCGGCTGTTGCGCAGGGCTACGCCTAGCTTTTGCGCAGGGATATGCTCAGGGGCCGCCGGGGTTTTCCAGGATCGTCTTCAGCGATATTTTTGCGGAGCCCGGCTTCAGCGGTTTTTGCTGAGAGGCATCGGGCGCCCAGCCTGACATCCAGACCACCGAGAAACTCGCCCTGACGCGGCCATCGGCGTCCGAAAACCGCTCCGCATAGATTTCGGCGGCGCGCGCGAACAGCGCTCGGGTGCCCGGCCGTCTGCTGCGGTCGACAAGCGCGCTGGTCTCGCCCATTGCGCGCAGGTCGGCGACCAGGCCAAAGAGGGAATCGTAGCGCACCGTAATCGTCTCGACGTCGGCAACCGGCAGCGCCAAGCCGGCGCGCTGCAGCAGCACGCCGGCGTCGCGGACATCGGTGAACGGGATCACACGCGGGCTGGCGCCGCCGTAGAGCTCGGTCTCGGCGGCAAGCAGGCTTTCGCGCAGTTCGGAGAGCGTGCCTATGCCGGCGAAGGCGCCGAGGAAAAGCCCGTCCGGCTTTAGCGCCCGGCGGATCTGCACCAGCATGCCGGGAATGTCGTTCATCGCCTGCAGCGACAGCAGCGAGACAGCAAGATCGAGGCTTTCCGGCTCGAATGGCACGGTTTCCAACGGCGCCACCACTCCTGGCCGGCCGTCGAGGAAAGCGGCGTCGGCCTCGACGCGCACGTTTTCCGCTACCTTGCCGCTTTCTGCGAGCACCTCTGCTGCTGCCGGCGTCTGGCAAAACAATGAGGCCGCCTTGCCGAACTTGCGTTCGACGGCGCCGAGCCGGTCGGCAAGATCCTCGGCCGCCCGCCGCATGAGGAAATCCGCCCCGGCGATAGGGCGGGCCAGTGCCCGACGCTTGTGCGCCAGCCAGAGCGAGGTGTCGATTACAAGCTGCAATGGGCAGGTCCTTGTGCTTCGCTCTCTGATATAGTGATGCGGAGGACCAACCACGTGGCCGATCCCATGCCGGAGATCAAGCGTATTGCGATCAAGAGCATTGCCCGCAAGGCATTGGGCTGGCCGGCGCGCCTGTTGTTCCCGCCGGTCTGCGCCGGCTGCCGCCGCCATGTCTCGCAACCCGGCGTGTTGTGCGGCGCCTGCTGGCCGAAACTCAGGCTGCTGGAACGGCCATGGTGCCCGGTGATGGGCACGCCGTTCACCCACAATATGGGTGAGGGGTTCCTGTCGGCGGAGGCGATAGCCGACCCGCCGCCATTCGAGCGCGCGCGGGCGGCGGTTGCCTATTCCGGCGTTGCCCGCCAGATGGTGCAAGGGCTGAAATACCAGGACCGCACCGATCTGGCGCCGTGGATGGCGCGCTGGATGCTTCGCGCCGGTGCCGAGCTCATCGCCGAGGCCGAGGTGGTCGTGCCGGTGCCGCTGCACTGGCGGCGCTTCTTCAGGCGGCAGTTCAACCAGTCGGCGGAACTGGCGCGGGCGGTGGCGCAGCTCGGCGATCGGCCTTTCGCGCCATCAGCCATCAAGCGCGTCAAACTCACGCGCCAGCAGGTCGGGCTGGAGCGGCGGGAACGCGAGGAAAATGTGCGCGCCGCATTCACAGTGCCTGATGAAGCGGAGATCGAAATCGCCGGCCGCCGGGTGCTGTTGATCGACGATGTCTACACCACCGGCGCCACGGTCCGTGCGGTCGCCAGGGCGTTAAAGAAGGGCGGTGCCGGCGCAGTCGACGTACTGACCTTCGCGCGCGTGCTGCCGGGGGACTTTCGGGCCGACGAATCGGCGCCTATATAGCCTATATGACAGCGGAACGAGGCAGGGTTGCTGACCGATGGTCGATGTGACGATCTACACGCGGATGATGTGCGGCTATTGCACTGCGGCCAAGCGGCTGCTCGACAGGAAGGGTGTCGCCTACACCGAGCACGACGCCTCCTTCTCGCCGGAGCTGCGCCAGGAGATGATCTCCCGGGCTCACGGCCGTTCCACCTTTCCGCAGATATTCATCGGCGACACGCATGTCGGCGGCTCCGACGATCTCCACGAATTGGAGGCGGAAGGACGGCTGGACAGATTGCTCGCCAACGGCTCGGCCAGGTAAGGACATGACGATGAGTGGTTTCAAGGCGGCGGCGATCCAGATGCGTTCGGGAACCAGCCCGGAGCGCAATGCGGTCGATCTGGAACGGCTGGTGCGCGAGGCGGCAGGCCTGGGCGCGAGCTACATCCAGACCCCGGAAATGACCGGCGCGCTGATCCGCGACAGCCAAGCCCGGGCCGCTTCGTTCACCTCCGAAGACAAAGACATCATCGTCTCGACGTCGCGGAAGCTGGCAAAGGAGCTCGGCATCTTCCTGCATATCGGCTCGACCGCCATTCTGCGCGCCGATGGCAAGCTCGCCAACCGCGCGCTTCTGTTCGGGCCTGACGGCGCCACGATTGCCGTCTATGACAAGATCCACATGTTCGACGTCGATCTCGACAATGGCGAGAGCTGGCGCGAATCCGCCGCCTATGAGCCGGGCACCGAGGCTGTCGTCACCGAAATCGATGGCGCGAAGCTGGGCTTTGCCGTCTGCTACGATCTGCGCTTCCCGCAGCTGTTCCGCGCCGAGGCGCTGGCTGGCGCCGATCTGCTTGCGGTGCCCGCCGCCTTCACCCGCCAGACCGGCGAAGCGCATTGGCATGTGCTGCTCAGGGCGCGCGCCATCGAGAACGGCGCCTATGTCGTCGCCGCCGCGCAAGGCGGAGTGCACGAGGACGGCCGCGAAACCTATGGCCATTCGCTGATCGTCGACCCCTGGGGCCGCATCATCGCCGAAGCAGCGCATGACGAGCCGGCGGTGATCGTCGCCGAAATCGACCCGGCGCAGTCGGTCGCAGCGCGCAAGAAGATACCGAACCTCAAGAACGCACGCGATTTTGCCGTCAACGCCGGTCCGGTGGACGCGCTGCCGCTCAGGGGTGCCGCCTCTTGATCCGCTTTTCCCTGACCTGCGAGCACGAGCACGAATTCGAGGCATGGTTCCGCAGCAACGACGATTTCGACACACAGAAGAAGCGCGGTTTCGTCGATTGCCCGGCCTGCGGCTCGCGTAAGGTCGACAAGGCGCTGATGGCGCCCGCGGTCTCGACCGGGCGCAACCAGGAAAAGATCGCGCTCGCCATGGGCGAGGCCCAGAAGCAGGCGCTGGCGCAATTGAAGGCCATGGCCGAGAAGGTGCGCGAGAACGCCGATTATGTCGGCGACAAGTTTGCCGAGGAAGCGCGCAAGATCCATTTCGGTGAAAGCGATCCGCGCGGCATCTATGGCGAGGCGACGCTGGACGAGGCCAAGAGCCTCGCCGAAGACGGCGTCGAGTTCATGCCTATTCCAAGTTTCCCCGACGACCGCAACTGATCGGTCAACTTGCTCCAGACATAGCGAGGCATCTCTTCGCCAGGCAGCGCCGTGATCGTGAAGGTCGGCGCCGTCGTCTGCGACAGGCGACCGGCTGCGTCGAGAGCGGCGATGCCGCCGCCCCCTGCACAAGCGTCCGCAGTTTCAGGCCGAGCAGCAAGGATGGGGCTCGCGGGCAATCGTCTCGCTGCTTCTTTCATGCCCACTGGCTGACGGGCTTGCTCCACTTGACGGACTTGCTTCCGCATAGGCTGCAAACTGGCGTTCAAGCGCCTTGACTGCACTGCTGCGCCAGCCTTCCGCCAGGGATTCCGACATGGGATCGGGGAAGATTTCCTCTTCGCCGTTCTCCACTCCGTCCAGGATCGCCCGCGCGACAGACTCCGCAGAGGCCTTCGCGATGTCCAGGCCCCGTGTCATGTCCGTGTCCACCGGGCCGGGAAGGACCCTGTGGACGCTGACACCCCGTCCGGCCAAAAGGGTGCGCAACGACTGCGACAGCGAGAACGAGGCCGCCTTCGAGATCGAGTAAGCCGGACTGAACGGCACGGCGGCAATCGAGGCCAGCGACAGAATGTTGACGATGGCTCCCCGCGACCGGGCCAGCAACGGCAGCAGAGCCTGGGTAACGTCGTACGTGCCGAAGAGGTTTACGGCGAGCTGTTGTTCGAGCACACGACGGTCGCTGAGGTCATCGAAGGGCGATACGCCGGCGTTGTTGATGAGGATATCGAGAGCATCGATCTTCTCGACGGCCTCCCGGATCTGCGCAGCGTTGGTCACATCCATGGTCAGGGACGTCACACGCCGGTCCGGATGGGCCATCGGTTGGCGGGTTGCGGCGAAGACGCGCTTTACGCCTCTGCTCAGGGCTTCCTCGACCAGTGCCCGACCGATGCCCCGATTGGCGCCAGTCACCAGGACAGTTGTACCTTCGATCTTCATTGCGTCTCTCCTAGTGCTTATCGTTGTGTTCGAGCCCAGTGCGCAATCTAGCCGCGACTCAAGGTTGGCGCGCCGCAACTCAGGTTGGCTACAGTCACCGTTGTCGATACGACTGGTTGGTGAGATGGACTTAGCGCCGGACATCGAAGCCATGGGAGTGACAAGTGTGACGGGATTCCGATGGACTCGCTGATCACGGCGGCGGCGCATGCGCTTGCGGCGGGCGATCCGCTCGGCGCCTTGAAGCGGGTTGCGCTGCGCGACGATGCGCCGGCACTGGCGTTGCGCGGCATCGCGATGGCGCAGCTTGGCGACCTGAATAGGGCGAAGGTTCTCCTCAAGAGGGCGGCGCACGCATTCAGCCCGAGGGAGGCCGTGGCCCGCGCGCGGTGCATCGTCGCCGAGGCCGAGATCGCGCTCGTCTCGCGCGACCTTACCTGGCCGGCCAAGGCACTCGACGCCGCACGGGCGACGCTTGAAAAGCATGGCGACCGCGTCAACGCCGCGCATGCGCGCAACCTCGACGTTCGGCGCCTGCTGCTGATCGGCCATCTCGACGAAGCCGAGCGCAGGCTGGACGGCTTCGATCCCTCGCCGCTGCCGCCGGCATCGCGGGCCGCCCACGAGCTGGCTGTCGCCGGCATCGCCATCCGCCGCTTGCGGACCGGCCCTGCGCGCGCCGCGCTTGGCCTGGCGGCGCGGGCGGCGCGCGCGTCCGGCATCCCCGCGCTGATCGCGGAGGTGGAGAGCGCATCGCTGGTGCTGGACACGCCGGCCGCGCGCCTTGTCGCGCGTGGCGGGGAACGGCCCCTCCTGCTCGATGAAGTCGAAGCGCTCCTGGCGTCGGGGGCGCTCGTGGTGGATGCATGCCGCAATGTCGTGCGGGTCGCAGATACGGTCGTCTCGCTGGCGACCCGCCCGGTGCTGTTCGCGCTGGCCCGCGCGCTGGCCGAAGCCTGGCCGGGGGACGTGGCAAGAGCGACGCTCATTGCGCGCGCTTTCCGCGGAAAGGACGCGGACGAATCACATCGCGCACGATTGCGGGTCGAAGTCGGGCGGCTTCGCGCGGAGCTTCGGAGCTTGGCGGATGTGAGCGCGACGAAGCGGGGCTTTGCGCTGGCCCCGCGCCGCGCCGGCGAGGTCGTCGTGCTGGCGCCGCCCGTCGAGGACGATCATGCCGCGGTGCTCGCCTTCCTCGCCGACGGCGAGTCGTGGTCGAGCTCGGCCTTGGCGATTGCGCTTGGAGCCAGTTCGCGTACCGTGCAGCGGGCGCTCGAGCAGCTCGCCCAGTCAGGCAAGGTGCAGTCGTTCGGCCGCGGGCGGGCGCGTCGCTGGATGACCCCGCCGGTACCGGGTTTCCCGACAATCTTGTTACTCCCCGGCCCGTTGCCGGGCTACTAGGGTGGTATTATGAAACGATCCTCAGCCGAAATCCTCCGTGAATATGGACCCTTTCCGGGTGTCGACCACGTCGACGGCGTCACCTTCGACGGTGAGCATGTCTGGTTTGCGTCAGGCGACAGATTGAACGCCTTCGATCCGGCGAGCGGCAAAGTAGTGCGCTCGATCGATGTCGCGGCACACGCCGGAACGGCCTTCGACGGCCAGCACCTCTATCAGATCGCCGAGGATCGCATCCACAAGATCGATCCGAAGAATGGCCAGGTGCTGGCGTCGATCCCGGCGCCCGGCAATGGCGGTGATTCCGGGCTCGCCTGGGCCGAAGGAACGCTCTGGGTCGGGCAGCATCGGGGCCGAAAGATCCATCAGGTCGATCCCGAGACAGGGGCAATCCTTCGCACCATCGTTTCCAACCGCGTCGTCACCGGGGTCAGCTGGGTCGATGGCGAGCTGTGGCATGGCACCTGGGAGGGTGAGGAGAGCGATGTCCGGCGGATCGATCCTGAAACGGGAAAGGTCCTGGAGAAGCTCGATATGCCGCCAGGAACAGGCGTGTCGGGGCTCGAATCCGATGGCGGTGACCAGTTTTTCTGTGGCGGCGGAAACAGCGGCAAGATCAGAGCTGTCCGCCGGCCCAAACGAGGCTCCGCGGCCAGGATTTGAGTTTTCCACCTTCTCGGCCGGCCCTTTTGGCCGGTTTGGTTAGCCTAGGCTCGCGATCAATTTTTCGAGCAGGCGTGCCAGCATGACCTGCTCCGGGCGTATCAGGCCGGAAAGTATCTCGTGCTCGTTGGCAACGTGCGCGGCAACCGCCTCGTCGATCAAAGCGAGGCCCTTCCGGGTCAGTTGTACGACGATGCCGCGGCGATCGTCGGGATGTGGCCCGCGCTTGATCAAGCCGGATTTCTCGAGCCGATCGAGGCGGTTGGTCATCGCGCCCGATGTCACCATCGTCGCCTCGTACAGAGCGGTCGGCGTCAGCGCGTATGGCGGCCCGGAACGACGCAGCGTCGCCAGCACATCGAATTCTCCGGATTGCAGTCCGTAACTTGCAAACAGCGGCGCCAGCCGCTCCCGCGCGATCAACGAGGCAGCCTCGTTCAACCGTCCGAGCACGGCCATCGGCGAGACATCGAGATCCGGCCGTTCCTTTTTCCACTGCTCGATCGCTTTTGCTGCGCGATCCATGTCTCTCACCGTTATGTATCTTGACGTGAAGAATCTTTACCTTATCGTACCTCAGCTTGTGGTATCGGCCAAGTGCGAACAGGCGATGGGACGGCGATGAAATTTCTCTGGGACTCGGCGCTTGGCCTTCTGGTCGTCACCGGTGGACTGCTCGGCCTGACGCTGCCGTTCGGCAAGATCGCGACGGCGGCCGGCGTCCCCGCCATGGTCTGGGCCTTCGTCATCTCGCTTGGCGCCGGCGGCGTGCTTTTGTGCGCATTGCTGCTCAACGGGCAGCGCATGCGGCTTTCGCCGCACAGGCTGCGCTATTTCTTTGTCACCGCGGCCGTCTCCTACGCAATCCCCAATCTGCTGATGTTTTCAGCCATTCCGCATCTGGGCGCCGGCTACAGCGGCATCATGTTCACGCTGTCGCCGGTCGTCACGCTGGTGTTCTCGATGCTGCTCGGGGTCAGGCGCCCGACCATGCTGGGCATCGTCGGCATAGTCGTCGGTTTCGTGGGCGCAGTCATGGTGGCCGTGACGCGCGGGGAAGCGGGCCATCCGGCCGAATTTTTCTGGGTGGCGATGGGCCTGCTCATCCCGGTCAGCCTCGCCGCCGGCAACATCTACCGCACCGTCGACTGGCCTGAAGACACCGGCCCGATCGAGCTTGCCGTCGGCAGCCATCTGGCAGCAGCCTTGATGCTGCTTGCCGGCATTCTGATCCTGCTGGGCGGCAATGCATTCGGGTCGCTCGGCGGCGTGCCGCTGGTCGCTGCGGCACAGGCGGCATCAGCCTCGGCGATGTTCGCCTTCTTCTTCCGCCTGCAAGCGGTCGGCGGCCCGGTCTATCTCAGCCAGATCGGCTATGTGGCGGCGGCGGTCGGGCTGTTTGCCGGGACGCTCTTCCTCGGCGAGCGCTATCAGTTGCTGACCTGGGCCGGTGCGGTCATCATCACCGCCGGCGTGTTCATCACCACCAAGGCGCAAAGCCAGAAGACATATGGCCAGAAGGCGTAAGCTTCAGACGGATACCTTCTCCGCCAGCACCATGTAGTTGACATCCATGTCCTTCGACCGCTGCCAGCGGTCGGCGAGCGGGCTGTAGGTGACCCCGGTGCGGTCGATGACGGTCAGGCCGGCGCCGGCAAGCGCCTTTTCGAGTTCCTCGGGGCGCACCAGCTTGCCGAACTGGTGGGTGCCGCGGGGCAGCCAGCGCAGCACATATTCGGCGCCGATGATGGCCAGGCCCAGGGCCTTCAGCGTGCGGTTGATGGTGGCGACGAACATGATGCCGCCGGGCTTGACCATCTCGCCGCATTTGGCCAGGAACAGATCGACATCGGCGACATGCTCGACCACTTCCATGTTGAGGATGACGTCGAATTTTTCGCCGGCATCGGCCAGGTCTTCCGCGGTCATGGCGCGGTAGTCAACGCTCACGCCGACTTCCGCCGCATGCAGCTTGGCCACTTCGATGTTGGTGGCGGAGGCATCGGCGCCGACCACTTCGGCGCCAAGCCGCGCCATCGGCTCGCACAAAAGCCCGCCGCCGCAGCCTATGTCGAGGAAGCGCAGGCCTTCGAACGGCCGTGCCGCACGCGGATCACGGCCGAAGCGGGCCGCCACCTGGTCACGGATATAGGCAAGCCGGATCGGGTTGAACTTATGCAGCGGGCGGAACTTGCCGTTCGGGTTCCACCATTCGGCGGCAAGGGCGGAAAATCGTTCCACCTCTCCGGCATCGATCGTCGATCGTCGGGGCTCTGGCATGGCGTGGTCTCCTCGGACGCTAGGAAGTCGGGCGCAAGGCTGCGAATGTCAAGGCGCGAAATTCACCGCCGGCAGCGCGATGCGCGTGATGCCTGACAGCACCGCCTTTTGCCGGAGGCAATTGTGTCAGCACATGTCAGTTGATGGTGTCCCGGAAGGAAACACCAATGCCCTGGCGGACGAAGCAGAGACATGGTGATCGAAGGAGTGCACAACGATGCGAACGGTTGCTTCCATTCTTTGGCGCCGGCTTGACCAGGAAGGCCACGACGCTTGCCTGCTGTCGGAAGCGAGTTCCGGGTGGAACCTCAGGGGACACGCGCTTTTCGTCCAGGACGGCAAGCCGTGCAGCATCGCCTACGAGGTGGACTGCGATACCGGCTGGCATACGCGCTCGGCGCGTGCCGACGGCTTCCTCGGCACGCAAGAGCTGCATTATGGCATCGACCGGCTTACCGAGCGCCAATGGACGCTGAACGGCGAGCATCAAGCGGAAGCCGACGGTCTCATCGATGTCGATCTCGGCTTCACGCCTGCCACAAACCTTTTGGCGCTCCGCCGTTTTGCCCTCGATGTCGGCACGGCGACGCCCGCCCCGGCGGCCTATCTGACATTTCCCGACCTGAGGCTGACGCACCTGGAACAGACCTATCAGCGCGTCGATGCAGCACACTACGCCTATGCCGCGCCGCTGTTCGGCTACAACGAGATGCTGGAGGTCTCGCCGCTCGGTTTCGTCCTCGATTATCCGCGCCTGTGGAGAGCCACGGCACTGCAGGGCTGAAGCGAGCGGCATTTGCCAACAAGCAGTGCAGGCGTGACACTGCGCTCGTGTGTCGCCTGGCCGGCAGCGGCGGCATGCCTTGCGAAACCGCGATCATTTGGCTAAGGAGGCCGCGCATTGAGCGTCCGGCCCGGTCGGACGCATTTCCGCTTTTCGGCCCTCGGTCCGGCATTCAGTCAAAGGCATTTCGCTTCCATGGCGCGCATCGTGATGAAATTCGGCGGAACGTCCGTCGCCGACATCGCCCGCATCCGCAATGTGGCGCGTCACGTCAAACGCGAGGTCGATGCCGGCCATGAGGTCGCCGTCGTGGTCTCGGCGATGGCCGGCAAGACCAACGAGCTCGTGCATTGGACGCGCGAGGCCTCGCCGATGCACGATGCGCGCGAATATGACGCCGTCGTCGCGGCCGGCGAGCAGGTCACCGCCGGCTTGCTGGCGATCGCGCTGCAGAATATCGGCGTGCATGCCCGCTCCTGGCAAGGCTGGCAGATCCCGATCAAGACCGACAACGCGCATGGCGCGGCGCGCATTCTCGATATTGACGGCGCGTTCCTGATCAAGCGCTTCGGCGAAGGCCAGGTGGCGGTGGTGGCCGGTTTCCAGGGCATCGGGCCGGACAACCGGATCGCAACGCTCGGCCGCGGCGGTTCCGATACCAGCGCTGTCGCCATCGCGGCGGCGGTCAAGGCCGACCGCTGCGACATCTACACCGATGTCGACGGGGTCTACACGACCGATCCGCGCATCGAGCCGAAGGCGCGGCGGCTGGCCAAGATTTCCTTCGAGGAAATGCTCGAAATGGCCTCGCTGGGCGCCAAGGTCCTGCAGGTGCGCTCGGTCGAGCTTGCCATGGTGCACAGGGTGCGTACCTTTGTGCGGTCGTCCTTCGACGATCCCGATGCACCCGGAATGGGGGATTTGCTCAATCCGCCGGGAACGCTTATTTGCGACGAGGAAGAGATCGTGGAACAGCAGGTCGTCACCGGAATTGCCTATGCCAAGGACGAGGCGCAGATATCGCTGCGCCGCGTCGGCGACCGGCCGGGCGTCGCCGCCGGCATTTTCGGGCCGCTCGCCGAGGCCAACATCAACGTCGACATGATCGTCCAGAACATTTCCGAGGACGGCAAGTTCACCGATATGACCTTCACCGTGCCATCCGGCGACGTCGACAAGGCGCTTGCCGTGCTCGAACGGCTGAAGGCGACGATCGGCTACGATGTGGTGCAGTCGGAAGCCGGCATGTCAAAAGTCTCGGTCATCGGCATCGGCATGCGCAGCCATGCCGGCGTCGCCGCCACCGCCTTCAAGGCGCTGGCCGACAGGTCGATCAACATCCGCGCCATTACAACGTCCGAAATCAAGATTTCGATCCTGATCGACGGTCCCTATACGGAACTAGCAGTTCGCACTTTGCATTCCGTCTACGGTCTGGATAAGCAGTAGCAGATCGAAAGTCTTGGAGCGGCCTTTATGCGTCCGATTGGACGCACGGCGCTCTAATTGAGTTGTTGCGTTTGTGCCGCTGTGCAGGGCAACCTGCACCGGCTGAAATGCTATTGGAGAAGAAGCCGCGATGCGTGATTCGGCCAGTGGCCCGCGCGTTTTGCTGAAACGGCTCCGCGAGCTCATGCAAGAGCCGCTGGAGCCGCAGGAGCGGCTTGACCGGATCGTGCGCGACATCGCCTCCAACATGGTTGCCGAGGTCTGCTCGCTCTATGTGCTGCGCGCCGATTCGGTGCTCGAGCTCTACGCCACCGAAGGCCTGAACCCGAACGCCGTCCACCTGGCGCAGCTCAGGCTGGGTCAAGGCCTGGTCGGCACGATCGCGGCCTCGGCGCGGCCGCTCAACCTTTCCAATGCACAGGAGCATCCTGCCTTCGCCTACCTGCCGGAGACCGGGGAAGAAATCTACAATTCCTTCCTCGGCGTGCCGGTGCTGCGGGCAGGGCGGACGCTCGGCGTCCTGGTCGTGCAGAACAAGACCATGCGCCATTATCGAGACGACGAGGTCGAGGCGCTGGAAACGACGGCGATGGTGATCGCCGAGATGATCGCGACCGGCGATCTGGAGCGGCTGACGCGCCCCGGCCTCGAGCTCGATCTGCGTCGCCCGGTAAGCTTTACCGGCCTGTCCTTCAATGAAGGCGTCGGGCTTGGCCATGTGGTGCTGCACGAGCCGCGCATTGTCGTCACCAACCTGTTCAACGAGGACAGCGAGGAGGAGGTCAGGCGGCTCGACGCGTCCCTCGGCTCGCTCAGGCTCTCCATCGACGACATGCTGGAGCGCCGCGACGTCGCCTTCGAGGGCGAGCATCGCCAGGTGCTCGAAGCCTATCGCATGTTCGCCAACGATCGCGGCTGGGTACGCCGGCTGGAGGAGGCGATCCGCAACGGCCTGACGGCCGAAGCGGCGGTCGAAAAGGTGCAGAGCGACATGCGTGCCCGCATGCTGCACATGACCGATCCGTATCTGCGCGAACGGATGAGCGATTTCGACGATCTCGCCAACCGGTTGCTGCGGCAGCTTATGGGGCGCGGACCGGAGGACGTCGCGGCCTCGCTGCCCAAGGACGCCATTATCGTCGCCCGCTCGATGGGTGCTGCCGAGCTGCTTGACTATCCCAGAGACAAGCTGCGCGGACTGGTGCTGGAGGACGGCGCGGCGACCAGCCATGTCGTCATCGTGGCCCGTGCGATGGGCATACCGGTCGCCGGCCAGATGAAGGGCGCCGTTTCCATGGCGGAAAACGGCGATGCCATCATCGTCGACGGCGAGGAAGGCGCGATCCATCTGCGCCCGCAGCCCGACCTCGAGGCGGCCTATGCCGAGAAAGTGCGCTTCAGGGCGCGGCGGCAGGAGGTCTACCGCGAGCTGCGCAAGAAGCCGTCGGTGACCAAGGACGGTGTCCAGGTCGATCTTCTGATGAATGCCGGGCTGGCGGTCGACCTGCCGCAACTGGCCGAAGCTGGCGCGGCCGGCATCGGCCTGTTCCGCACCGAGCTGCAATTCATGGTCGCCTCGACTTTTCCGCGCGCCGAAGCGCAGGAGCGGCTCTATCGCGACGTGCTCGAGGCGGCGCGCGGCAAGCCGGTGACGTTCCGCACCATCGATATCGGCGGCGACAAGGTGCTGCCCTATTTCAAGGGGTCGATCCAGGAGGAGAACCCGGCGCTCGGCTGGCGCGCCATCCGCCTGACGCTCGACCGGCCCGGCCTGCTGCGCACCCAGATCCGCGCACTGCTCAAGGCGTGCGGCGGGCGCGAACTGAAGCTGATGCTGCCAATGGTGACGGAACTCGGCGAGATCGTGCAGGCGCGCGAGATCATCGATCGCGAGGTGCGGCATTTGTCGCGCTTTGCCCATCATTTGCCGACCAGCCTCAAGGTGGGCGCGATGCTGGAGGTGCCGTCGCTGCTGTTCCAGCTCGACGAGTTGATGAAGGCGGTCGATTTCGTCTCGGTCGGCTCGAACGATCTGTTCCAGTTCGTCATGGCGGTGGATCGCGGCAACACCCAATTGTCCGACCGCTTCGACCCGCTCTCGACGCCGTTCCTGCGTGTTTTGAAGAAAATTGCCGACGCCGGAGCGCGCAACCATACGCCGGTGACCCTGTGCGGCGAACTTGCCGGCAAGCCGATTTCGGCGATGGCGCTGATCGGCCTTGGCTACCGCTCGATCTCGATGTCGCCGGCTTCGATCGGCCCGGTCAAGGCGATGCTGACGGAACTGCCGCTCAGCGAACTGGAAGCGTTCTTCGACGACAATCTGATGGCGCCGGCGCAAGGCCTGCCGATGCGGGCGCTGCTGCAAGCCTTTGCCGACGACCGCTCCATACCGTTGTAGACTTCGCCATGATCAACCTGCCCCGCGACCGTATGGACCAAGTCGTCAAGCGTTTCGACATGCTCGAAGCGCAGATGTCGGCCGGGCCGGCGGCGGACGCCTATGTCAGGATGGCCTCCGAATATGCCGACATCCAGGAGATGGTGGCAAAGATCAGGGCGCTACGCGCCGCCGAGCGCGAACAGGCCGATCTGGAGGCGATGCTCGCCGACAAGGGCACCGACGCCGAGATGCGGGCCTTGGCCGAGGCCGATCTGCCAGGGGTCAAGCATCGCATCGAGGCGCTGCAGCAGGACATCCAAATCCTGCTGTTGCCAAGGGATGCCGCCGACGAAAAGAACGCCATTCTCGAAATCCGCGCCGGCACCGGCGGTGACGAGGCGGCACTTTTCGCCGGCGACCTATTTCGCATGTACGAGCGCTATGCCGCGGCGCATGGCTGGCGTTTCGAGACGGTGTCGGCCAGCGAGGGCGAGGTCGGCGGCTACAAGGAAATCATAGCCACCGTTTCGGGCAAGGGCGTCTTTGCGCATCTGAAATTCGAATCCGGCGTGCACCGCGTGCAGCGCGTGCCGACGACGGAGGCGGGCGGGCGCATCCATACCTCGGCGGCGACGGTCGCGGTGTTGCCGGAAGCGGAAGAGGTCGATATCGACATCAGGGCCGAAGACATCCGCATCGACACGATGCGCGCCTCGGGTTCCGGCGGCCAGCACGTCAACACCACCGATTCGGCCGTGCGCATCACCCATCTGCCGACCGGCATCATGGTGGTGCAGGCGGAAAAGTCGCAGCACCAGAACCGGGCGAAGGCCATGCAGATCCTGCGCGCCAGGCTCTACGATCTCGAGCGCAGCAAGGCGGACGAGGAACGCTCCGAATCGCGCAAGTCGCAGGTCGGCTCGGGCGATCGCTCGGAACGCATCCGCACCTATAATTTTCCGCAAGGGCGCGTCACCGATCATCGCATCAACCTGACGCTCTACAAGCTCGACCGGGTGATGATGGGTGAGCTTAACGAGATCATCGACGCGCTGATCGCCGATCACCAGTCGAAGCTGCTCGCCGATATCGGCCTCGATGGCTGACGGCCTGCCCGGCACGCTCGCCTCACTGTTGCGGGAGGCGCGAAACCGGCTTACCGCGGCCGGGATCGCGGATCCGGCGCTCGATGCCAGGCTGATCGTCGAGCATTTTTCCGGCACGACCCGCACGCAGGCCATCGCCGATCCCGAGCAAACGGTCGATGCGGGCGTGAGAGCAGCGATCGATGCCGCACTGCGGCGGCGTATCGCCGGCGAGCCGGTGCACCGCATCCTCGGCTATCGCGAATTCTACGGCTTGCGCCTGTCGCTTTCGCCGCAAACGCTGGAGCCGCGGCCGGATACCGAAACGCTGGTCGAGGCTATACTGCCCTTCGTCAAGGCAATGGCGGCACGCGAAGGCGGCTGCCGCGTCCTCGATCTGGGGACCGGCACCGGTGCCATCGCGCTGGCGCTGCTCAGCGCTGTCCCGGCCGCGACCGCCACCGGCGTCGACATTTCGCGAGAGGCGCTGGTCACGGCCATGCGTAATGCCGGGGAATTGGGGCTCGCCGGTCGGTTCACGGCGCTCAAATCCGACTGGTTTGAAAAAGTTTCTGGCCGGTACCATGTAATTGTCGCAAACCCTCCCTATATACCCTCAGACGACATTGGAAATCTGCAGGACGAGGTCCGCGGTTTCGATCCACGCCAGGCCCTGGATGGCGGCGTGGACGGTCTGAGCCCCTACAGGAAGATCGCCGCAGGAGCGGCAGCCTATTTGGAACTCCAAGGCAGGATTGCGGTCGAGATCGGCCATACGCAGCACCAACAGGTTACGGGGATATTCTCCGCGGCCGGGTACTGTCCGGTCGGGGTGTTTCGTGATCTCGGCGGAAACGACAGAGTTCTTGTGTTCGAACAGTGGAAGCCGTGATGCAGTGCGAAAAAAGCGCTTGGCAATACCGGGGAATGCGGCTAGGGTCGCCTTAACCGGATGAGACGAAGCAGGCAGTGCTCTTAGCGATTCGGTTTTCCTTGGAAATAGCTGCCTTCTTGCGCAAACGACGCCCAAGCTTCGTGCGGGAATCGTCCGGCAAGTGAAGTAACCGGAACAGGATGGCACGTGGCGCCAACGCAATTGATGCGGGCGAACGCCGGTGAAGAAACGAAACGGCTGGCCGCATGAGCGCCTCCGTTCGTGAAGAGTTTTTCGAAAATTTCAAAGTGAAGAGAGTCTAATGAGGCCACAACAGCAAAACAGGCGCATGCGCGGTCGCAACAACAATGGCGGCGGCGGCGGCAACAACAATAACAACAACAACCGTAAGGGGCCGAATCCCCTGACGCGCAACTATGAGAGCAACGGTCCGGACGTGAAGATCCGCGGATCGGCTCAGCAGATTGCCGAGAAGTACGCAACCCTTGCCCGTGACGCGCAAAGCTCCGGCGACCGGGTGATGGCGGAAAACTATCTCCAGCATGCAGAGCACTATAACCGCATCATCGCAGCCGCTCAGGCACAGATGCCGATCCAGAACGCGCAGCAGAATCGAGATGATTTCGACGATGACGGCGACGAGGATCGCGATGAGTTCGACAATGCCGGCAACAACAATGCCAACGAGGCCTCGGCTTCGGCCAATCACGGTGCCGGCCCGCAGCCGGTCATCGATGGCACGCCGGCCGAGCTGGCTCTGAACCAGGAAAACAGCCGCGACAATCGGGGCGGCCGCGACAACAATGGCGGACGCCACCGCGACCGTCGCCCCAATGGCGGTTACGGCCAGAACGGCCAGCGCGGCGAATATGGCGCGCGCGGCGAGCAGCAGGGTGGTCAGCGCGTCGAACAGCCACGGCGCGACGAGACGCCGGCGCAGGCGGAGCCCGTGCCGGCCGCTGAGCCGGTCTTTGTGAGCGAGCCCGCACCGCAATTCGAAAACCTTTCGCCGGCGGGTCTCGCCGCCCAGGCCGAGCTCAACGAAGCCGCGGCCGAAAACAGCCCGGCCCGCCGCCCCAGGCGTCCGCGTCGTCCGCGCCTCGATGCCGAACAGGCAAATGGCGGCAACGACAATGCCGGCCCTGACAGTTCCGGCCCTGACAGTGCCGAAACTGGCAATGTCGATGCGGCGCCGGCTGAAGACGCCGGCGGTCAACCTACTATTGCCGACGTCGAGAATTGATCGAAGAAACGTTCAGGCGATCTTAGCGCATCCTTTACCCTGGACGGCGGAGAGAAATCTCCGCCGTTTTTGTTTTGCGCGCTCGGAATATTATGCGTTCGCCAGTGTCGAGGCGTCTTGAGGGTCCGTGGTTTGCGTCCCATATCTTGCGTGAACAGGATCCGGCTCGAACGGGCGGGTCCGTCACCGCAATCCGATCCGGTGCCGCGAAGCGGGCCGGTGACGGAAGGAGACAGGCATGAATCTTGAAAAATATTCCGAGCGCGTGCGTGGCTTTATCCAGTCCGCGCAAACCATGGCGCTTTCCCGCAGCCACCAGCAATTCACCCCCGAGCATATTCTTAAGGTCCTTGTCGACGACGACGAGGGCCTGGCTGCGTCGCTGATCGAGCGCGCCGGCGGCAATGTCCGTGACGTCAAGCTCGGCGTCGAAACGGCACTGGAGGCAATGCCCAAGGTCGAGGGCGGCAATGGCCAGCTCTATTTGGCGCAGCCGCTGGCAAAGGTGTTCTCGACCGCCGAGGAACTGGCCAAGAAGGCCGGTGACAGCTTCGTTACCGTCGAACGGCTTTTGCAGGCGCTTGCCATGGAAAAGTCGGCCAAGACCGCCGACATCCTGTCCAAGGCGGGTGTCACGCCGCAGGCGCTGAACCAGGTCATCAACGACGTACGCAAAGGTCGCACCGCCGATTCGGCGAGCGCCGAGCAGGGCTACGACGCGCTGAAGAAATACGCGCGCGACCTGACGGCGGACGCCCGCGCGGGCAAGCTCGATCCGGTCATCGGCCGTGATGACGAAATTCGCCGCACCATCCAGGTGCTGTCGCGCCGCACCAAGAACAACCCGGTGCTGATCGGCGAACCCGGCGTCGGCAAGACGGCGATCGCCGAAGGGCTGGCGCTGCGCATCGTCAATGGCGATGTGCCGGAATCGCTCAAGGACAAGCAGCTGATGGCGCTCGACATGGGGTCGCTGATCGCCGGCGCCAAATACCGCGGCGAGTTCGAGGAGCGGCTGAAGGCGGTGCTTTCCGAAGTCACGTCTGCGGCCGGCGGCATCATCCTGTTCATCGACGAGATGCACACCCTGGTCGGCGCCGGCAAGGCGGATGGCGCCATGGATGCGTCGAACCTGCTGAAGCCGGCGCTGGCCCGCGGCGAACTGCACTGCGTCGGCGCCACCACGCTCGACGAATACCGCAAGCATGTCGAGAAGGATGCGGCCCTTGCCCGCCGCTTCCAGCCGGTCTTCGTCAATGAGCCGACGGTCGAAGACACCGTCTCGATCCTGCGCGGCCTGAAAGAGAAATACGAGCAGCACCACAAGGTGCGCATCTCGGATTCGGCGCTGGTCGCGGCCGCTACGCTGTCAAACCGCTACATCGCCGACCGCTTCTTGCCGGACAAGGCGATCGATCTCGTCGACGAGGCCGCCTCGCGGCTCAGGATGCAGGTCGATTCGAAGCCCGAGGCGCTGGACGAGATCGATCGCCGCATCATGCAGCTCAAGATCGAGCGCGAGGCGCTCAAGGTCGAGAAGGACGATGCCTCGAAGGACCGGCTCGCCCGGCTCGAGAAGGAACTCTCGAACCTCGAGGAGGAATCGACCGAGCTGACCTCGAAGTGGCAGGCCGAGAAGCAGAAGCTCGGGCTTGCCGCCGACCTCAAGAAGCAGCTCGACGAGGCGCGCAACGAACTTGCCATTGCCCAGCGCAAGGGCGAATTCCAGCGCGCCGGCGAACTTGCCTATGGCAAGATCCCGGAACTCGAAAAGCAGCTGAAGCAGGCCGAAGCCAGGGATGGCAAGGTCGGCATGGTCGAGGAAGTGGTCGGCCCCGATCACGTCGCTCATATCGTGTCGCGCTGGACGGGGATCCCGGTCGACAAGATGCTGGAAGGCGAACGCGACAAGCTGTTGCGCATGGAAGACGAGGTCGGCAAGCGCGTCGTCGGCCAAGGTGAGGCGGTGCAGGCGGTGTCGAAAGCGGTGCGCCGTGCGCGCGCCGGCCTGCAGGACCCGAACCGGCCGCTCGGCTCGTTCATGTTCCTCGGACCGACGGGCGTCGGCAAGACCGAATTGACCAAGGCACTGGCCAGCTTCCTGTTCGACGACGAGAGCGCCATGGTGCGCATCGACATGTCGGAGTTCATGGAGAAGCACTCGGTCGCCCGGCTGATCGGCGCGCCCCCAGGCTATGTCGGCTATGAGGAAGGCGGCGCGCTGACCGAAGCGATCCGGCGGCGGCCCTATCAGGTCGTGCTGTTCGACGAGATCGAGAAGGCGCATCCGGACGTGTTCAACGTGCTGCTGCAGGTGCTCGACGACGGCCGGCTGACCGACGGGCAGGGCCGTACGGTCGACTTCCGCAACACGCTGATCATCATGACGTCCAACCTCGGCGCCGAATATCTGGTCAATCTCGGCGAGGACCAGGATGTCGACGTGGTGCGCGACGAGGTGATGAATGTGGTCAGGGCTTCGTTCCGGCCGGAATTCCTCAACCGCATCGACGAGGTGATCCTGTTCCACCGGTTGCGCCGGCAGGATATGGGCCGCATCGTCGAAATCCAGCTCAAGCGGCTGGAAAACCTGCTTGTCGACCGCAAGATCGCGCTTTCGCTCGATCAGGAGGCGATCGACTGGCTGGCGGCCAAGGGCTATGATCCGGCCTACGGCGCGCGGCCGCTGAAGCGGGTGATGCAGAAGGAATTGCAGGATCCGCTGGCGGAAAAGATCCTGCTCGGCGAGATCCTCGACGGCTCGACCGTCAAGGTCACCGCCGGGTCCGACCGGCTGAACTTCCGCTCGAAGCCGGCGGTCGTGGCAACCGAGGCGGCCGCCTGACTTCAAGCCAAAGCCTGTTCCATCCCGATGGAATCGGGATGGGCTCCTCTCTTCTTTTTTGACCATGATCTCATGGTCTACCATCATTGGCGGGGCGCAGATGACGCTGGACGATTATAACAGCTTCTGCGCCTCGCTGCCTTCGACGACCCATGTCGTGCAGTGGGGCGGCGCCCATGTCTGGAAAGTCGGCGGCAAGGTGTTTGCAATCGGCGGCTGGAGTGAAGGCAAAGAGCCGTTCGTCACCTTCAAATGCTCCGATATCGCCTATGACGTGCTGAGGGAACAGCCGGGCCTTCGGCCGGCGCCCTATCTCGCCTCGCGCGGCATGAAATGGATCCAGCGCCAGACAGGCGAAAGCATGGATGACGAGGCGCTGAAGGATTATCTGCGCGAAAGCCACCGTCTCGTCGCGCTGAAGCTGACGAAGCAGGCGCGCAAGGAATTGGGACTCATTGCCGGTTGATCTGCCAGAAATCCGCCATCTTCATGCCCGGTTCATATTGGAACCTTATCGTACGCAAGTGATTTGCTGGCGAAGGGGTTCGCGACCACATCGGCCCGAAATCGAGTTTTGATTTTCGCAAAGCACGATGCGGAGATTTAAAGCGTTAGAGTGTCCTTAAGCCCAAAAGGACGCGCGGCGCTCTTGAGAGACAATGCCGGCGGCGGCAATTACGGACCGGAGAATTTTGGCCACCATGTTGCGCACCATCTTTACCCTTTCAGCGCTTGCTGCCGGGCTGCTGGCTTCGAATACGATGGCATCGCCGATAGTGGATACTGCGCCACGGGTGGGTCGTGCTGCCGATGACGGCGGCATTCTTGTCGCCCAGAACGGCAATCTCGACATCTATTACGACGCCAGGGGAAACCGCGTCATCGTCGATGCGGAGACCGGCAAGGTTATCGCCATCCAGCCGCCGCAGACCAGGCTCGATCGCCGTGCCTTGCGCCGCGAGCGCCTGCGCAATCTCGGACCGGTCGAAGACGACCGCTATTATCTTGACGATCCGGAGGACACGGCGCGGTTCCGTCGCAGGCGGTTGGAAGACGAAGGCAGGGTCATCGTGCCGCCGGCTGACGAGTACGACCCCTATGGCGACAATTCGGCAGAAGTCTTCCCCGAAGCGCCGCGGGATGACGGCGGCTATGGCAACAATTTTCCGGAGGAAGCGCAGCCGGTGAAGCCGCGCACCATTGAGCGCCAGCCGCTCAATGAGGCTTCGATCGAGCCGGTCGAACCGACAGTGCCGGGCGAGCAGGCGGCCTTGCCGCCAAGCACTGGCGGCAAAACGGCGGTCGACCCGTCGTTATCGCTCGGCGCCCGCCAGGACGTGGCGGCGCTGCAGGTGCTGCTCGACCGTGCCGGTTCTTCGCCCGGCGTCATCGACGGACGCTTCGGCTCGAATGTCGACAAGGCGCTTGCCGCCTATAATGAGATCACCGGCAGCAATCTGAAATCGACCGATGCGATCGGCATCCAGGCCGCCCTGGCGCAATCCGGTGGCGATGCCTTCGCCTCCTATACGATCACGCCCGAGGATGCGGCCGGCCCCTATGCCGCCTCGATACCGGAGGACTACAGCCAAAAGGCCCAGCTCGACCGCATGGGCTACACGTCGGTGCCCGAGGCGCTGGCCGAGCGCTTCCACATGGACGAGGCCTATCTGAAATCGCTCAATCCGGACGCCAATTTCAGCCGCCCCGGCACCATCATCAAGGTCGCCAATTTCGGCAGGCTGGTGGCGACGCCGGTGGCGCGCATCATCGCCGACAAGGCCAACAAGCAGGTCCGCGCCTATGATGCGGCGGGCAAGCTGGTCGCGGCCTATCCGGCGACCATCGGCTCGTCGGACACGCCGTCGCCGTCCGGCACCCATGCGGTGTCGCGTGTCGCGTTGGATCCGAATTACACCTACAACCCGAACATCAATTTCAAGCAGGGCGAAAACGACAGGATCCTGACCATCCCGCCGGGGCCGAACGGTCCGGTCGGCTCGGTCTGGATTGCGCTGGACAAGCCGACCTATGGCATTCACGGCACCCCGGATCCGTCCAAGATCGGCAAGACCGAAAGCCATGGCTGCGTGCGGCTGACCAATTGGGACGCGCGCGAGCTGGCCAAGATCGTGTCGCCCGGCGTGACGGTGCAGTTCGTCGACTGAGTTGAGCGTTTTCGCTCCACTCACCCGATGATCTTGCGCAGCAATGGCGCGCGTAGCGCCGCCGCATAGATCAGCTGCACCACCAGGATGAAGCCGACGCTGAGCAGCGGGCTGACCAGGCAGAGTGCAGCGCCGATCGCCCACAGGATCTGTGCCTTGACGATGCGCAGATAGACCGTTCGGGTGGTCTCCGCGTCGACGCCTTCGGCAAGGAAGCCGTTTTTGTCCGCATAGCGCCAACTAGCGAGCAGCGTCAGGCCCAGCATCAAAAGATTGAGCCAGTAAACGAGCACGGCGGTTCTGAATTCGAGGAAGTCGGCCAAAAGATCGGTCGAGAATGGCAGCAAGGCGACGAACCCCAGGAAACAAAGGTTCAGCGTGGCAAGCCGCCTGTCGGACTTCGCGACCAGCCCGTGCTGCGCCTGCTGGCCGAACCAGAAGATGGTCAGCGTCAGGAAGCTGAGCGCATAGGTCAGAAAACGCGGCGCCAGTGCTGTGATCGCGGCGATCAACTCGCTTTCGGAATGCACCGTTTTATGTGCCGGCACCCTGATCTCGAGGACGATCAAGGTGAGCGCGATGGCGAACACGCCGTCGGTGATGCCGACGACGCGCCCGCGCCCTTCCGCCGACGGTTCGAGCGGTCGTTTCATGCGGGTATTTTCCCCCTTGCCAGTCGCGCTGCAAGAAGCATAGCACGGCATCTGCCGTTTGCATCCGGACTGGTGTGGTCCTGCCTGCATGGCCAGGTTCGGGCTGGTTTCAACGAGAACAGCCTGCTGGCCGGTTGTCGGCGGCGTGCCGGCGGTCTAGGTAAGGCGGCATGCACACGCCAACCAAAGTCGGTATCGGCGCCGTTCCCCTGACCGGCTCACTTCCGGCCGATACGTTCTGCCCGCAGGCGCAGCGGCGGTTCGTGCTGATCGCCGCGATCCTGGCTTCCGCGCTGGGCTTTATCGACGGATCGGTCCTGGCCATTGCGACGCCGGCGATCCGCGTCGATCTCGGCGCCAGCCTCGCCGAGGCGCAATGGATTTCCAATGCCTATGCATTGACGCTTTCAGCCCTCATTCTCGTCGGCGGCGCCGCTGGCGATCGCTTCGGCCTGCGCCATTCCTTCGTCGCCGGCATCGTCCTGTTCGTCGCCGCCTCGCTTGCCTGCGCGTTGGCGCCTAACCCGGCGGTGCTTATTGCGTTTCGGGCTATCCAGGGTGTTGGAGCGGCCGTCATGGTGCCGGGCAGCCTGGCCATTATCGCCAAAGCCTATCCGAAAAAGGAACGCGGCCGGGCGATCGGCATCTGGGCGGCGGCATCAGCGCTGACGATGGCGCTCGGTCCGGTGCTGGGCGGCTTCGTGCTGTCGGCCTTCGGCGACGGCATCTGGCGGGCGATCTTCGCCATCAACCTGCCGCTCGGTCTTATCTCGATCTATCTTCTGCTGGCCAAGGTTCCCGCCGACGCGCCGGCGGAAAAGCGCAGCCTCGATCTCGGCGGCGCAGCACTCGCCATATTGGCGTTCGGAGCGCTCGCTTACGGCCTGACCTCGATGAGCGGTGACGGGGAGGGGCTGATGTCCGGCCCGAGTATTGCCGCCGGCGCAGTTTTGCTCGTCGTGTTCATAGTCTTCGAACGCCGGCGGCGCGAGCCGATGATCGACCTATCGCTGTTTCGGATTGGGGCGTTTGCGGGCGCCAATGTGGCGACCTTCTTCCTTTATTTCGCGCTGTCGGCCAATCTGTTCTATCTGCCGATGCTCATGATCGCCGGATGGGGGCTGAGCACGGCCGAGGTCGGCTTCATCTTCCTGCCGCTGTCGGCATTGATCGCGCTGCTGTCCGGGCCGGTCGGCCAGTGGTCCGACCGCATCGGGCCTCGCTTTCCGATCGCCAGCGGCAGTCTGGTGGTGGCTGTTGCCTTTGCCGGGCTTGCCTTGCTGGCCTATTGGGGCATCCACAATTTCTGGTTGGGGGTGTTCCCGCTGATGGCGCTGATGGGGTTCGGCATGGCGCTGGTGGTGTCGCCGCTCTCGACCGCCATCATGACGGCGGTCGAGGACAAGGATACGGGTGCGGCCTCGGGCATCAACAACGCCGTCTCGCGCATCGGCGGCCTGATTGCCGTGGCGGCGATGGGATCGCTGGCGGCCTGGGTCTACGCTGCCGTGCTCGGCACCGGTGCCGGCATTCCGGGTTTCGGCGAACCGGCGCCCGCCGGCCTGGCGCCCGGTCTCGATGCGGCACGGCTTGCCGCCAGCGACGCGGCATTCGCGGCCGTTGCCGCAGTGACCGCGCTGCTTTGCCTGCTTTCGGCAATCACCGCCTGGATGACGGTTTCCGGCGAGCGGCTGCCATGGGCGCGCGACACGGCGAATCAGCAGGGCTGACGACGAAAACGTCGGCTCAGCCTTCGATCTTGGCGCTCGCTACCTTCAGCTGATTGCTGTCTTCCTGCTTGAGCAGGTCGTCGATGCGTTCGCGCTCGCGCTTGAAGGCGACGAGGTCGTCGCCTTTCAGCGTTTTGCCGACCGGCAGGCGGACGCGCATCGAATCGACCTTGGTGCCGTTGACGATCAGTTCGTAATGAAGATGCGGACCGGTGGAGAGGCCGGTTGAGCCGAGATAGCCGATAACCTGACCTTGGCGAACGCGAACACCCGGCTCGATGCCCTTGGCAAAGGCGCTCTGGTGATTGTAGGACGTCTCGTAACCATTGGCGTGCCGCAGGATGATCTGCTTGCCATAGCCGCCAGCCCAGCCGGCCTTTTCGACGACGCCGTTGCCCGCGGCAATAATCGGCGAGCCCACCGGAGCTGCCCAGTCGGTGCCGGTATGCATTTTCACATACCCCAAAATGGGGTGGCGCCTGGCACCGAACCCCGACGTAAACCTGCCATTGGGCAAGGGATTGCGAAGCAGAAACTGCTGGGCGCTGCTGCCGTTTTCGTCGAAATAGTCGGTGCTGCCGTCCTGCATCTGGAAACGGTAGAAATTTCGCGTCGTGCCGCCGAAAGTCGCGGAGACGTAAAGCAGCTCGGATTCGTCGGACGCCTGGTCGTCGCCATCGGGCTGCGAGAACAGCACCTCGATGCGATCCGTGGGACTGAGGCGCGACTGGAAATCGACACCGGATGCCAGCAACTTGATCAGCCGCTGCGTCATCGCCTTGGACATGCCGTAGGAATAGGCGGTGCGATAGATGCCGTCATAGACGTTCGGTAGATTGCCGCGCACCACGGGCGCAGGCGAATCGTCGAACGCCGTCAGCAATTCGGGATTTGGCTCCGGCTCCTGCGCCGGCACGTATTGGTCGCGGTCGTCGAGCGCGATGGTGACGATGTGCTGGGTCCTGTCGTAAACGCTGGTGCGAACGATCTTGGCGGCGTCGCCATGCACCTCGAGCCCGACGCGCAAGACGGTTCCGGCTTTGAGGGCGGTGGCATTCAACAATTTGGCGATCGCCTCGGCCATGCCGGTGGCGTCCTCGCCGGTATAGCCCGAATCGGCGAAGGCCTCGCCAATGTCGAGATCCTTGGTGAAGGGGATGATTTCCTCGGCGAAGGCCGGCGCCTGGTCGTCGACGGCGGCGCGTGGTGACACCGAGACGTTTTCCGGGACGATCTTGACGTCATAGGAGCCGGCCATGCTCTCGGCGAAGCCGTCACCGAATCGCTGTGGGTCGACATAATGCAGGGACGCGACCTGGATGGCGCCGTCGCTCAGATCGGTGCCGGCCTCGCGTACCACCTTTTCCACCTCGTCGGCAGAAAGGTCGCTCTTTTCGTCGAAGGCCGCCGTCTCGATCGGGAAATCGACGGTCTTCAAGCTCATCTCGCTTTCGACCTTGGCGCCATAGATCTGGCTGGCGGTGGCGGCTGCCGGCTGG